>JAJPJC010000436.1 GCA_021324445.1 Isosphaeraceae bacterium | reverse complement strand
TTGGGGGAGGCGAACCGGGTGGACTGGGTCGAGGTGCGTTGGCCGTCGGGGCGCGTGGATCGCTATGCCGGCCTGGCGGCGGACACGGCCTACCGCCTGCGCGAGGGTCAGGCCCAAGCCAGTCTCCTCCCTGGCTGGCGGCGTTGATGAGCGGCTTTTCTCGCCCTGGAAGGGCGGCGGTCAGGAGCCAGGGGTGAAACCCCTGGACCGGACGCGACGACTCCCCTTCCATCACCTCCCCTCCCATGCCGAGCCCCGCGGGGGCGACGGAACGACGATTGCGCCCCGGGTTCCTGTCGCCCTGCCAGGGCTCCTCCACCGGAAAAACGCCCACGATGAGGGATGCCGGCTCGGGTCCTCCAGGGGTTTCACCCCTGGCTAATCACCGCCGCCCCTCCGGGGCGTTCCGCACCGGCTCGCCTTGGTTCCCAATGCTCTCAGAAAAAGAAACGCTCCTCCCGCCGTGAGGGCGAGCGGAGCGCTGGATCAAGAGATGCGTTGGAAAGCAGGAGTCGAGCCCGGTGTCGAGGATTGCCGGTAGGAGAGGGGCCGCCCCGGCCCATGGGCCGAGGCGACTGGTTCATCGCAGGTCCAAGGACCAGATCGATTGGCGGGGGTCAACTCGACTTGGGCGCCGAGCCGGCGCCCGAGCTGGAGCCCGCGCCTTCGAGCGACTTCAGGTGCTTCAGGCCCGCGTTCGAGACCTGGTAGTGGTAGAAGCCACTCTCCTTGTGTTTCGTACCCTTCTTGACCAGCTTGTACTTGAGCAAGGTCTCGAGGGTCTTGTTCTCGGGTTTCTTCTCGGCACGGTAGCCGGACGGGTCGGTGTGGGCCTGGACCTTCTTGAGCATCTCCTTCTGCGGCTCGCTCAGCTTGGGCCCGGCGGCCTTCTTGGCCGTCGCCTTCTTGGCCGCGCCCGCGGCCTTCTTGGGCGCCGCCTTCTTCGCGGAGCTCCCCTTGGCTGAGGACTTCTTCACCTTGGTCTCTCCTGCGCTCTTGTTCATCGCCATGTTCGAGTACCCTCTGACGGTGTTGAAACCTCGTGGATCGGGCAGTCTGCCGATCTTGCGTGGAATCATTAGTTAATCTATCAGATCGGGCAAGACATAAAAGGTCGATTTCTCTCGAAAAACCGATTTTCGGGGGAATTTTTGCCGTTTATTCGGGCCGTGCGGGCTCGCGCGGCTGGTTTGATCGGAATATCCAGGGATTCCGATCCTGGAATCTCTGGGTCCGAAGATCAGTCCCAGGTGGTTCGATAGATGACGAGGACCAGCATCGTGAGGGCGACGAGGCCGCCGCCCTCAGGAAACCCGATGGCCAGGACGAAGAGGCAGATGTAGGCGACCATCGCCAGGAAGTACGAGAGGAAACCCAGAGACGTCTCCAGCCCAGACCGGGGCCGACGGCTCTTGATGCCCGCCAGTCCCCATTGGGCCAGTGGCACCCCGAGGCTGATCAACGTCACGATGCCAAAGGCGGTTCGCTTGTCGTCGCTCCATGGCGAATGGAGCGCCACGGCCCACAGGGCGCAGCCGAGCGCGGCCAGGACGACGCCGGCCATCAGGTCGCCGATCGTCAGCCGCCGGGGCGGCGAGAGCACGAACCACGGGAAGTCCTCGAGCAGTTGATCGCGACCCATCGCCGTCACCTCCTCGGAGGAGCCTCACTCATCCGGATCCTGCCTGGATTGTAGCCGTTGGCGGGCCGACGAGCCAGACACTCGGATCGGCGCGTCGACGACGCGGAGGAGCGATCCTGCTTCTCATTCCGCCGATCCTCCACGGCCGAGTCGGGCAGCCTGATGCGTGAGCCCACGATGAGGGACCCGACGATTCCCTCCTCAAGGGCGGGCGTCTTGTCGCGGCCGTTGGCGCGCGACGTGGTCGTCGCCGCCGATTGAGTTGATCGGGTGTTCGGCGCGAGTTAGACTCACGCCCAGGGCCGACGGGTCCGCCGTGTGCGCGGGGTGAGGTCGGCCTGCCTTCGGTCCTCGTGGGTTCGGTTCCGATCATGAGAATGTCCCCGTCTGCAACCTGGCCTGCCGACCACCGCGGCGAGGCGATCGAACGGTCCGAGGCCGCCCGGCTCACCGTGCTGGTGCCTGGCGTCGAGCTGCGGTCGATGGCCGGCGCGCACAACGGCGCGCGCGGTCTCTTCACCGGCCTGCTGCGCCTGGCGCCCGGCGTGTCTTATCCTTATTATGCACGCTCCTTCACCGAGGCGCTGATCGCGCTGGAGGGCGAAGCCGGCGTCGATGTCGAGGATCGGCGGTATCGCCTGGGGCCACTCGATGCCATCGCCGTGCCGGCGCAGCACCCGCGCCGCGTGGTGAACCTCTCCCCCAACCAGCCCGCCGTGCTCCACATGGCGCTGGCCTCGGCGACGCCCGATCAGACCTGGATCAACGGCCGCTTCACGCCGGCCGAGCAACCCGCCGGCGCGACGGGCCGCGCCGGCGCCGAGCAGGTCCGCCGCCGCGCCGCCGCACACCCCTTCGAGCTGGCGCCCCGCGCGCTGTTCCAGGACCTCTACAACGCCGAGCTCGGCACCCGCGGGATCTGCGGCGGCTCCGGCTTCTTCGAGCCCGGCGCACGCCTCCCCTGCCACCGCCATGAGTTCGACGAGTCGATCACCATCGTCCAGGGGACCGCCACCTGCGTCGTCGAAGGCCGACGCCATGAGCTCTCGGACTGTGCCACCGCCCTGGTTCCCCAGGGCCGGTGCCACTACTTCATCAACCTCACCCTCGAACCCATGGCCATGATCTGGGTCTACGCCGGGGACATGCCCGACCGGATCATCATGGATGAGTCGTACTGCCGCGAATTGGTCCGTAGTCCGTAGTCCGTTGTCGGAGCTGCCGCTCCGCTGCGACTTCAGCTCCCGTTTTCGAGTGCCTGGTCTGTCTGGGATCAGGCTGGTCAGCCCGCGTCAGCCAACCACGGCCAACGGACAAAAGGACCAATCCGGAGGGACTTGCCAGTCCGAAGTCGATTGGGTAAGAATAATAGGGAAACAACGAGCGAGAGCAAGCGATCGTGCCGGTCCTTCCCCACGTTGCTGCTGCCGTGGCCGTGCCAACGCAGGCGCCTCGGGGGTGGCAATCCCGCCTGCTTCGAGGCTGATCCCGCGTGTCCCTGGACCGGGAGCAGTCCCCTGCGCATCGAGTGATAAGGTTGGCCCTCCGATGCCGAAAAGTGCCTCCACGCCTCTCGGTCGTCCCGGTCCCGGTCCCGGCCCGCGCGCGGGTCGCGCGGAGCGGATATCGGGGTGGCTTTGCGGGGCGCTGCTGCCCGTGCTGGTCGCGGCCGGCCCGGCGCCCACCGGCCAACAGATCTACCAGCAGAAGTGTGCCTCGTGTCATGGAGCGGCGGGGGAAGGCACGGACGATCATTATCCACGCCCGCTGGTCGGCGAGCGGTCGGTGGAGGGCCTGGCGCGGCTGATCGCCAGGACGATGCCCGAGGATGACCCGGGGACCTGCGTCGGCGCCGAGGCCGAGAAGGTCGCGGCCTACATCTACGAGACGTTCTACTCCAAGGCCGCGCAGGCGCGGAATCCGTTCCCGAAGGCGCGGATTGAGCTGTCGCGGCTGACCGTGCGGCAGTACCGCAATGCGGTGGCCGACCTGATCGGCAGCTTCCGCGGTCCCGCGGGCTGGGACCAGCAGCGCGGGCTCAAGGCCGCCTACACCCGGGCCCGGGGCCGGCGGGGCAGCACCACCGGCGCCGCCCTGACGCGCATCGACCCTGAGATCCGCTTCGCGTTCGGGACGGACAGCCCGATCCCCGAGCAGAGGGCGATCAAGGACCTGTCCCCGCGCTTCGTCCGCTTGCCGGCGCTGTGGGTCCAGCTCAGCACGTTCCGGCAGTTCTCGCAGGAGTTCCGGGTGAACTGGCAGGGCTCGGTGCTGGCGCCGGAGACCGGCGAGTACGAGTTCCTGGTCCGCAGCGAGAATGCCGTGCGGCTGTGGGTCAACGACACGGTCCGGCCGCTGATCGACGCCGCGGTCAAGTCGGGCAACGACACCGACTATCGCCAGTCGATCGTCTTGCTGGGCGGGCGGGTCTATCCTCTGCGGCTGGAGTTCAGCCGCGGCAAGGAGAAGTCGGCGTCGGTCAGCCTGTGGTGGAAGCGGCCGCACCACAGCGACGAGCTGATCCCGCAGCGGAACCTCGCGCCCCGCGCCGCTCCCGAGACCTTCGTGGTTCAGACACCGTTCCCGCCGGATGACCGCAGCGTCGGCTACGAGCGCGGCACGTCGATCTCAAAGGCGTGGGACCAGGCGACGACGGATGCCGCGCTCGAGACCGCCGCGTATGTCGTCGCCCACCTCAAGGAGCTGGCGGGTGTGGCGGACGACGCCGCGGACCGCGCGGCTCGGCTCCGCGACTTCTGCGGGCGCTTCGCCGAGCGCGCGTTCCGGCGGCCGATCTCGGCCGAGCAGCGGACCTTCTTCATCGATCAGCAGTTCCACGCGGTGCGCGACCCGGTCCTGGCCGTCAAGCGGGTCGTGCTCCTGGTGCTGAAGTCGCCCCGGTTCCTCTACCGCGAGCTGGGCAGCGGCAGCCCGGACCCCTTCGACGTGGCCTCGCGGCTCTCCTTCGGGCTCTGGGATTCGCTCCCCGACCAGCCGCTGTGGGAGGCCGCCGCCTCGGGGCGGCTGGCCACGGTCGACCAGGTGGCCGATCACGCCCGGCGCATGGCCTCGGACCTCCGCGCCCGCTCCAAGCTCCGCGAGTTCTTCCTCCAGTGGCTGCGCGTCGACATGGGAGCCGAGGTGGCCAAGGATCCCAAGCTGTTCCCCGGCTTCGATGAGGCGGTCATCTCCGACCTGCGGACTTCGCTGGAGCTGTTCCTTGACGAGATCATCGGCAGCGAGTCGGCGGATTTCCGGGAGCTGCTCCGCGCCCGATATCTCTACCTGAATGGACGGCTGGCTCGATTCTACGGCGCCAAGCTGCCCGCGGACGCCCCCTTCCAGAAGGTCGAGCGGGGGCCGCGCGAGCGGGCGGGGGTGCTGACCCATCCCTACCTGATGGCCAGCTTCGCCTATACGGCCTCCAGCTCGCCCATCCATCGGGGCGTGTTCCTGTCGCGCAGCCTCCTGGGCCGGCCCCTGCGGCCCCCGCCCGAGGCCGTCGCCCCCCTGGCCGCGGACCTCCATCCGAGTCTCACCACGCGCCAGCGCGTCGAGCTCCAGACCAAGCCCGAATCGTGCCAGTCGTGCCACGCGATGATCAATCACCTGGGATTTGCCCTGGAGCATTACGACGCCATCGGCCGATATCGAGACGCGGAGAAGGGTCGGCCGATCGACGCCACCGGCTCCTATGAAACGCGGGCCGGCGACTGGGTCGAGTTCGACGGCGTCGACGGGCTCGCCGCCTTCCTCGCCGACAGCGAGGAGACCCACACGGCGTTCGTCCAGCAGTTGTTCCACTACTTGGTCAAGCAGCCCATCCGCGCCTTCGGCCGCCAGGAGCTGTCCAACCTGCGCCGCTCCTTCGCCGCGAGCAACTATGATCTTCGAAAACTGATGGTCCAGATCATGGCGACGTCGGCGCTGGCGCCTCGGGGCGATACGCTGGCCAAGGCCCGGTAGCGGCTGGTTTCCATTGGCCGTTGGCGAGTAAGATATCATGTCGGCAAGAACGTAGGTCAGGCGGTCCAGCCTGACATGCCAGGAGAGTCAGGCTGAAAGCCTGATCTACGTCGGATTCCTTCTTGGAGTCGAGGACCATGGCCCAGACAGCACGCAACCGGCGCGAGTTCATCCGCGACCTGGGGATCGGGGCGGCGTCGATCCCGTTCATCTTGAACCTGCCCAGTCTGGGCTTCGCGAATCAGCAGCGGCGGAAGCAGCGGCTGGTGATCCTGTTCAGCCCCAACGGCGTGGTGCCCTCGACGTTCTGGCCCGACGAGGAGGGCTCGTCGTTCGTGCTCAAGGAGAGCCTCAAGCCGCTGGAGCCGTTCCAGAGGCGCACCCTGATCCTCCGGGGCGTCTGTGACAAGCTCCGGGGCGACGGCGACAACCACATGCGCGGCATGGGCTGCCTGCTGACCGGCATCGAACTGTTCCCCGGGAACATCCAGGGGGGCTCGGATACGCCGGCCGGCTGGGCCAAGGGGCTCTCGATCGATCAGGAGATCAAGAATGCGCTCCAGGCGCGGCCCGAGACGCGCACGCGGTTCGGCTCGCTGGAGTTCGGCGTGATGGTGCCGGACCGGGCGGATACCTGGAGCCGCATGGTGTACACCGGGCCCAACAAGCCGGTCGCGCCCATCGACGACCCCTATCAGATGTTTGGCAAGCTCTACGGGCGGATCAAGGACCAGGAGAGCCTCAAGAGCATCCTCGACGACCTCCAGGACGACCTGCGGAAGGTGCGCTCGGTGGTCAGCGCCGAGGACCGGCAACTGCTGGACGAGCACGCGACATTCGTCCGCGAGCTGGAGCAGGAGCTCCAGGAGACCAGCCACCGCGACGTCGGCCACGCGGTCCCCGAGCTGGAGCCGGGCGTCAAGCACGAGAACGCCCAGATGCCCAGGATCAGCAAGATGCAGATCGACCTGATGGTCAACGCCTTTGCCGCGGACTTCGCCCGGGTGGCCACGCTGCAATACACCAACTCGGTCGGCCAGGCCCGGATGCGCTGGATCGGGGTCGACGAGAGCCACCACGAACTGTCCCACCACCCGGACAGCAACAAGAAGTCCCAGGAGAGCCTGACCAAGATCAATCGGTGGTACTGTGAGCAGATGGCTTACCTGGCCAGGCGGCTGGCGGAGACTCCCGAGCCGGGCGGCACCGGCAGCCTGCTGGATCACACCCTGATCGTCTGGACCAATGAGCTGGGCAAGGGGAACTCGCATACGCTGGACAACATCCCGTTCGTGCTGGTCGGCAACGGCCTGGACTTCCGCATGGGCCGCTCGCTCAAGTACACGAACGTCCCCCACAACCGGCTCCTGCTGGCCCTGGCCCATGGGATGGGCCACCACATCGAGCGGTTCGGCAACCCGAACCTCTGCGGCGACGGAGTGCTCAGCGGTTTGACCTGAGGCGGGATGGGCCAGGCCCGGCCGGCGCAAGGAGAGTCGGCCGGGATTGGAGTGGATCGAGTCCTGCCCCCCAACGAGGCTGGTTGCGTCGAGCCGGCGGGGACGGGCCATTGCACGGCATCCGGCCGTGGCTCGCTTGTGAGGCTCTGTCATGTCCACGGTTGCACCCCCACCACCGACGAGCTCATCGGCTGTCCCGCCGGGCCCGCCGCCGCTCTACCGCATGACCGTCGATGAATACGACCGGATCGGGGGGCTGCTCGACGATCCCCGGATCGAGCTCCTCGATGGCTACCTGGTGAGGAAGCTGCCGAAGAATCCAGAGCATTCCTGGACCACCAAGGCAGTTTTCAAGGGACGGGACAATCGCTTGCCGCCCGGGTGGACCTGGCAAACGGAACAACCGGTGCGGATCCCCGCGTACGACGAGCCGGAGCCGGATATCGCGATCATTCGCGGTTCCGACGCCGATTACAAGCATCGCAAGCCGGGGCCCGCCGACGTGGCGTTGCTGGTCGAGGTCTCCGACACCACGCTGTCCATCGACCGCGGCCTGAAACTCTCGGCCTATGCCCGGGAGGGCATCCCCGTCTACTGGATCGTCAACCTGGTCGACCGCCAGGTCGAGGTCCACACCGGTCCGGGGCCGGCCGGTTACGCCATGCGACAAGACTTCCAGCCGGGCCAACACGTTCCCGTGGTCATCGGCGGCCAGCAGTGCGCCCCGATCGCGGTCGACTCCATCCTCCCCTGAGGGTGGCCCCGCACGGATTGCCACCAGACTCCCATGAAACTGATCATCGCCGTCATCCAGCCGACGAAGCTCGAGGCCGTCAAGGAAGCCCTCTCCCAGGTCGAGGTGTTTCGCTTGACGGTGATGGACGTCCAGGGCTTCGGGCGGCAGAAAGGCGCTGCCGAGGTGTATCGGGGGCACGAGGTGTCGGTCAACGTGCTCCGCAAGATCGAGTTGCAGATCGCGGTCAACGAGGACTTCGTCGAGCCCACCATCCGCGCGATCCTCACGGCGAGCCGGAGCGGACCCGATGGGATGATCGGCGACGGCATGATCGCCGTGCTCCCGCTGGTCGATTGTATTCGGATCCGGACCGGCGAGCGCGGCCCGGAAGCGATCTGATGGGCGACACGATGGGCGCGAGCATGGGTATCGGCGCGGTGATCTTCGACTTCAACGGCGTGCTGGTCGACGACGAGTCAGTGCACTTTGCGCTGTTCCGCGACGTGCTGGCCCAGGAAGGGGTGATGATCACGGAGCGGGACTACCATGAGCGTTACCTGGGCTATGACGACCGGGGGTGTTTCGAGGCGGCGCTGCTCGATGCCGGCCAGCCCGCCCCCAAGGCGCGGCTGGACGAGCTGATCGCCCGCAAGGCGCGGCGCTACGTGGTGGTCGCCGAAGCGGGCTTGCGGTTCTTCCCGGCAGCGGCCGAGACCGTCCGCGCCGTCGCCGCCCGGTGGCCGGTCGCGATATGCTCGGGAGCGCTGCGCTCCGAGATCGAGTACGCTCTGCGACGGATGGGCTGCCTGGAGCAGGTCTCGGCGATCATCTCGGCTGAGGATACCGATCGGTGCAAGCCCGACCCCGAAGGCTACCGCCTGGCCCTGGCCGCGCTGCGGTCCGGCCCATCCGCCCACCTTTCCTCGAGGGACTGCCTGGTGATCGAAGACAGCCTGGCCGGGATCGCCTCGGCCAAGGGGGCCGGCATGTGGGCCGTCGGCGTGGCCACCACCTACCACGCTGATCAGCTCCGCGAGGCGGGAGCCGACGCGGTCGTCGGCGGGCTGGCGGCCATCACCCCGGGCTGGATTGAACGGCGGTTCTCGATGTGACGGGCGCCGCGTTGCATTGCCGGAGTCCCGCCTGCCTTTCTGGACGCAGACGTCCCGCCGGCACCAGTGCACCGGTGAGTCCGGTCCGTCCGAGCAGCTTGGACCGGCGAGCCGGTTCGGCCTTCGCCGCCGCATCCCAAAGGGCACGCAGTTCTCCAAGGAGCCGATCCAGGTCGGACGCGTCTGGGGTGGCGCTATTGACCCTGCCCCTCCGGCCTTTTGCGAGGATGTGGCCCAGGTTCGGTGAGGAGGCTCGGGCCGCTGCCGGAGTTCCAGAGCTGCGGCGTGCCGGTCGGCAACGGCTTCGAGCTGACCACTCGGCTCGGTTGAGCGACGGGCGGCCGGCTATTCGGGGGCCTCGGTGCGCTGGGCCTCGGTCTCGGCCGTGAGGTCGTCCCTGGGTGCGATGCGGATATCCAGTCCGATTGAGGTGGTCCAGATCTCCCAATCGTTGCGGTCCCAGCCGAGGATGATGCCGGAGGCTTCGAGCCGGTCGAACATCTGCTCGACGTAGGCCGGGACGCGGTCTTCGTACTCGGCGACCAGGTCGAGCTTGCGGCCGATCAGGCTGAGGATGCCGCGGATAGTGGCCGGGCCTTTCTCGGCAATGCGTTTCTGGCCCTCGGGGGAGGCGGGGTCGGGACCATCGAGGGTCAATTGCAGCGAGCGGATCAAGCGGCCGAACTGGCCGAACCAGGTATCGCCGAAGCCGAAATACTCCTTGTGGACGACCTGGACCTCGCCGCGGCGCACGATCGCCGCCTGGTAGACCGACTCGAGATAGTTCTCGCCGTAATCGGTCTGGAAGGCGATGTTGACCGCCTTGGCGAGGTGCTGGAGCGCGGCCTTGACGCCGACCTGGCGCGGGTTGACCGGCAGGGCCATGTCGCGCAGGCCCCCGGCCTTCCGCGCGGTCACCGTGCCGCTTTCTCCCGAACTGGCCGCAATCGCCACTCCGAGCGGGATCTCGGGCAAAGCCGGTCCCGGGCCGGCTCCCGCTCCGGCCCCCGGCGCCGACGCCGGCGCGGGCACCGGTACGGACGCGACCACACGGCGAGGCGGGGCGCTGGCTCCCGCGGCCGGCTTCGGTCCCGGCCGCACCGAGGACGGACGTGACGCTGGCGGCGTTCTCGCCGGCTTCGATCCAGGCTGAGAGGGCGGCTCAGGCACGGGCGATCTCACAACAGGCAACGCCTGGGGGCAGGCCGGCCGGGTCCGGCGGTGGTCGGATCGGGCCCAAGCCAGCCCCGAGCCGGAGCGGAGCCCGCTCAGGCAACGCTGATCTCGATGATCTTCAACTTGAGGACCCCGCGCGGGATCGGAACCTCCACCTCCTCGCCGATCTGCTTGCCGACCAGGCCCTGGCCGATGGGACTGGTGATCAGGATCTTGTTCTGGTCGTAGTCTTCCTCGCCGGGTCCGACCAGGACAAAGTCTTCCTCCTCGTTCAGTTCCAGGTCCAGCACGCGGACCTTCGTCCCGTAGGCGGCCCGGTCCGCCGAGGTGGGTCGCTCGACGATATACGCCTGGCCCAGCTCGTTCTGAAGGTCATTGATCCGAGCCTGGAGCATGCCCTGAGCCTCGACGGCAGCGTCGAACTCGGCGTTCTCAGAGAGATCGCCGTATCCCCGGGCCTGGGCGATCTGCTCGGCAATTCGAGGCATGTCCTCGTTCTTGTACTTGTCGAGCAGGGCCTTCTTCTTGTTGTAGCCTTCCTTCGACATGGGGATTCGGCCGGTCGACATGCGTCTCCACTCTCTTTCTGACTCTCGACCGCCCCGGGCTGGTGACCAGGCGGCGCCGGATCCGGGCCCCCGTTGCGGCCGACCAGGATGTCGGTCTCACTCCAGGTCCAAGGGACGCGGCGGGGTGTGCAGCTCGTGGCGCTCCGCTGGTGGTTCGCTCGACTCGACTCGACTCGATTCGACTCACCGGAAGCGTCGCACCGGAGGAGCACGGTGCCCGTCGACCGTCCGGCCTGATCCAGCAATCGGGCCGGATGCGCGATCACCCGCGAGAGGTCGGTCTCAAGAAGTCTCCATCGCCGGGGTGCGTCGCAACGCATTGGGCTCGCGATCAACCCGGCTCGGTCCAATCACGAAGAAAAACCGCGGCCTCGGGCTCGCCGAAGCCGCGGTCATCCGTCGATTCTGAGTCCCTCAGCCTAGCTTCGTCAACCTCGCTTCGCAAGGCCAAGTGACGCCCGCCGCGGGGGCGAGTCGCCAGTGGCCACTTCCGTCACTCGTGCCTCAGGGCCTCGATCGGGTCCATCAGCGCGGCGCGGCGGGCCGGGTAGATCCCGAAGAGGATCCCCACGGCCACCGAGATGCCGAAGGCCAACATCACCGAGTAGGTAGTCACAATGGCCTTCTGGTCCGGGATGAAGTACACGATGATCTGGGGGATGGTGAAGCCCAGGGCCACGCCGAGCAGGCCGCCGACGCCGGCCAGCACGATGGTCTCGATCAAGAACTGCTCGGTGATGTCGCGGCGCTTGGCCCCCAAGGCCCGGCGGATGCCGATCTCGCGGGTCCGTTCCGTGACGGTCGCCAGCATGATGTTCATGATCCCGATGCCGCCGACCAGCAGCGAAATCGCCGCAATGGTCCCCAGGATGATGCTGAACTGGCGGGCTTGCCGCTCCGCCTCCAGGAGCAAGTCGTAGGGGACCGTCATCTCCACGTCCTTCTTGGGATGGTAGGGCACGTAGCAGGCCTCGATCAGGGGGACCGTCGGCTGCACCTCATTGATCGAGTTGACCTGGAGCGTGATCTGGGTGAGCTGGGTCTCCTCGGCCTGCATCGAGCCCGAGCGGTTGTCGACGATCTTCTCGCCGAACCGCAGCTTGCAGGTATTCAGCGGAATGTACACGTCCCGGTTGAAGTCCTGGGCGGCCAGGCTGCCGCCGATGCCCGCCGAGCTGGCGCGCTTGGCCGTGACGCCGACGACCGTGTAATAGTCGGTCCCCAGCTTGATCGACTGGAGGAGCGGGTTCTCATACGGGAAGAGCTTCTCGGCCGTCTCGTTGGCCAGCACCGCGAAATTCTGGTATTTCTCGTTATCCGAGGCCGTGAGGAACCGCCCCTTCTCGATCTGGAGCAGGTTGAATTCGGCATACTCGTGGGTCGAGCCGACCACGCGGCCGTCGATCGCATACGGCCCGCGGCGGATCTGCTTGCGGATCTCCCGAATCGGCAAGACCTTGCGGATCGTGGGGATCGTCTCGACCATCCGGTCATAGTCGGCGTACTTCAGGCCATAATTGAGCACGCGCGCCGGCCGGCCGGCCGTCTGCTGGACCTCGTCGCTGGGCTTGACCGAGCGGACGATGATGTTGGTGGCCCCCAGGGCGCGGATCTTCTCCTGGGCCTCGCGGCTGCTTCCCTCGGCGATCGACAACATCGAGATCACCGCCGCCACGCCGAAGACGATGCCCAAGACCGTTAAACCCGACCGCAGCTTGTGCAGCAACAAGCTCTTCATGCCCAGTTTCAACGCGCGCCAGATGCGTCCCATCGGTTCCTCGAGAGAAGTTGCAAGTTCTGTGGGGATTCGATTATCTTCACGAGCCACCAGTGTCCCGTCCCGTCCACGTTCGATTCACGGGTGGAGTGGTAGGACGGCTCTCCCGAGCCGTCCGAGCCGACGGCTCGGGAGAGCCGTCCTACCGGGAGCCAACCCCACCAAAGCCGTGCTGCACCTGTCAATCGAAGGTGGACGCCACACTAGCCACGAGCCACTTCCTCATTGAGTTGGCCCAGCTCGGGTTCGACCGGCACCGGCAGTTCGCCATCGGCTTGCCACTTTGAGGAGTGGCCGTCGAGGGAGGTGCTCAGGGACGCGGCCGTCCCGATCAGAGCGGCCTGCGCGGCCAATGCCCGCGGGCTGGGTCCGTCCTCGATGATCAAGCCGTCCCGCATGCGGATGATCCGCTTGGCATGGGCGGCGATATCGTCCTCGTGAGTCACCAGGATCAGGGTCTTGCCGGCATCATTGAGCCTGGCCAGCATCTCCATGATCTCATGGCTGGTCTTGGTGTCCAGGTTGCCGGTCGCCTCGTCGGCCAGGATGATGTACGGGTCATTGATCAGCGAGCGCGCGATGGCGACGCGCTGCTGCTGGCCGCCGGAGAGCTGGGAGGGTCGGTGATCCAGCCGGTCGCCCAGCCCCACCAGGTTGGCGACCTCCACGGAGCGTTCTTCCGCCTCCTGGCTGATCTCGCCGGTCCCCTGGTAGGTCAGGGGGAGCTGGATGTTCTCCAGCACGGTGTACTGCTGGATCAGATTGTAGGACTGGAAGATGAAACCGAGATACCGGCTGCGGATCTCGGAGAGCTCATCATCGTCCAGGGCGGAGACGTCGCGGCCGCCGAGGAAATACTCGCCGCTGGTCGGGCGGTCGAGACAGCCCAGCAGGTTGAGCATGGTGCTCTTGCCCGAGCCGGAAGCACCCATGATCGCGACGTACTCGCCCGGGTAGAATTCGACGGAGACGCCCCGCAGGGCGTGCACGGTCACCGTGGCGGCCGTCTGGGCGCGGCGGCGGCGGAGTAACCCACCGCCGCCGGTGGAATGGCCCATCACGTAGGTCTTGACCACGTCGACCAGCTTGACAATCGGCTTGCTGGCCGGCTTGGCCGAGTTGTGTTGCAAAATCACTCGTCGCTTCCTCCCCCGCCGCCCTGGCGGCCACGACCTCCACCGAAACCGCCACCACCGCCGAACCCACCGCGACCGCCCCCGCCAAAGTTCTTCCGCATCTCCTCGAACTGCTGGATTTGGGCGTCGCTCATACCGGCCTTCTTGAAGATCTCCCGCCGCTCTTCGTCAGTGGCGGTCTTCAGCCGGGCACGGTCCTCCGGAGCGATCTTCTGGAAGAAGGCTCCCATCGCGCCGCCGCGGCCTCCCTTCTTGGTCTTGGCCTTGGCCTTGGCCGGATCGCCGGCCTTCCCCGGCACGCCACCCTTGGTCACCGCAGCCGGACCGCCGACCGCGCCCGGCACAGCGGCTCCCGCCTTACCGGGCTCGCCGGCTGGGCCTTGGCCCCCAGCCCAATCCTTCTTGGCTTCCTTGGAGGTGCTGCGGAACGCCTCGCGCTTCTCGTCCTCGGTCATCAGGGAGATCGGGTTGAGCACCACGAGATCGCCCTCGGCCAGTCCCTTGGTCACCTGCACGAATTTCTCGTTGGAAGCGCCGACCTCGACCTCGAGCTGCTCGAAGCGATCGCCCACCTTCTTGGTCGCATGCTGCTTGCCATTGTACTCCAGAATGGCCTGCACGGGAACGAACAAGACATTATCCTTGCGATCAACCAGGATTTCCACCTGCGCCGTCATGCCCGGCCGGAGGCCCAGGTCGGCGGGCGGGTCATCAATCCGGATGCGGGTCGTGTAGACCTTGATGTCCGAGCTGAAGAAGTTGTTGGGGTCGGGCAGCGGGGCCACGTCGACCACCGTGCCGTTGAGCTGCTTCTCGGCGAAGGCGTCGATGCGGATCCGGGCCTTCAACCCGGTCGAGACCTTGTCGATCTGCGACTCGTGGATCTTGGCGTTGACCTGCATCCGCGAGGTGTCGGGGATGCTGATGATCTTCTGCCGCTCGCGGACCGAGGCCCCTTCCTCGATCTGGGGCTGGTTGCTGCCGAAGGAGCGCATGGGATCATTGGCGTAGACGACCAGGCCGTCGATCGGGGCGGTCAGCGTGCAGTAACTAATTTGCTTCTCGAGCTTATCTTCCTTGCCTTTCTCCAGCTCAAAGGTCGCCTGCTTGGCCAGCTCGTCGGAGTGGGCCTTCTCGACCTCGCTCTGGAGCTCCTTGATCGTCTTGGCCTTGGTGTAGTCCATCAGGACTCGCAGTTTGCTGTCGGCCTGTTCCTTGGCGAAGGTCGTCTTCTGGAGCGAGAGCTCTTCGGACGTCTTCTGCGCCAGGGAGACATACCCCTTGTCGAACATCCGCCGGGCCCACTCGACGCGATCCAACTGCCGCGCCTGGTCGGCCTCGGCCAGCTTGATCTCCCCCTCGGCGGTGGCCTTGTCCTGAACGAAGATCCCCTCGACATACTCGGTGACGGCGATCTGGGCCACCTCGCGGGTCAGCTTGGCGTTCTGGAAGTTGGCCTCGGCGCTCTTGGTGGTGATCTTCTGGTTGACCAACTGGTCCTTCAGCGCCGCCGAGTCGAGCTCGCAGATGATATCGCCCTTCTTGACCTGGGTCCCTTCCGGGACGATCCGGATGATCGTGGTCGTGCCCTCGACCTGGCAATAGACGTCCACATTCTTGGAGCTCTCGAGGCTGCCGCGCTCGACCACGGTGATGTGCAGCGGGCCCTTGCGCACCTGGTAGGTGATGATGTCGTTGGTGCCGGCGGCAAAGAAGCCCTTGATGGGCTTGCTCATGCCGGGGACGCTGAAGACGGCCACCGCCCCGACGCCGAGCACGGCCACCAGCCCCAGGGCGAAGATCTTACTGGCCGACACGCGGCGGCGGCGGGGCCGCTGGACCGGCGGCAGGTCCCGGGTTCCCGCCGGGGTGGCCGAGGATCGGCCCGTGGTACTGCGTAGGGTAAAGTTCACGGAAAGCCTCCCATTCGTCGTAAGGCAGGGTGCCGATGTCGCGGTAAAAGATCAGGCGCTGCGCCTCGTAGGTCGCATAGGCCGTGGTCACGGCCACCTGCGCACCGAAGGAACGCCCTTGGAAGCTCAGCAGGTTGGTCGTCTGGGTGGCGGCGCTGGCGACCTGGGCCAGCGCCTGCGTGCCCCCGGCCGGCGGGGCCACGATCTGCTCGAACGACTGGTCTTTCAGCCGCATGTTCAACTCGTAGACCCGCTTGTTGATCTCGTAGTTGATGTAGGCCAGGTGCACGGCACGTAAGTCTTGTCTCAACTGGATCTTCAGGTTATCTTCAAACTGCATCAGGGCGCGGCGGGCCCGCTGATAATTGATGAGCTGGGTCCGGAAGTTGTTCCGTTCGTTCACCCGGACCAAGGGGAGTTCGGCGTTGATCGTCAGGGCGAAGTTCTTGGCCTGGCTGAGGAAGCCCAGGAAGTCGGTGGTATTGGGGCCGGTGTACACCTGGTTGGTCAGCGCGATGTTGAGATAACCCTGGAGGGCATTCGCGGCCACCCGGATCTGCCGCCAGGCGTCGTAGAGTTCGGCCCGATTGTTCATCATGTCCAGCCGGTATTCCAGGGCGATCCGAACCGCCGCCTGGAGCAGGTCTTCCAGTGGGTCCTCATCTTCGGGGAGGAACCTCGGGGCCTCGCCGCGATAGTTGCGATAGATCCCCAGGGCCGATCGGCCATCGACATCGATATCCTCGAGCACCGGCAGCTTCCGGATGATGTCCGGGAGCTCCGAGAGCGTGCGATTGGGATTCTTCTGCCAGGCGTCCACGAGGTCGAACACGAGATAGAACGGCTGGAAGAGGCTCTGGTCGACGACGATCGGCACATCGGGAGGCAGGCCCATCTGCATCTTCAATTGATCGAGGGTCTGCCGGTAGGTCACCTTGTCCGCGAACAGGCCTTGTCGGGCAGTGATGAGGCTCGACATCACCTGGTCGACCTGGAGGGGCGTCAGGCCGGACGCCTCACCCTGGATCAATTCTTGGTACAGTCTATACAAATTCTCGTAAAATGCCACATTTCTCCGGTCGATTTCGACCTGCGCCACGTTCTGCACGACCGGGATGAAGCCGACGGTCGGGTCGGCGTTGCCGGGGACGCTGAAGCCGGCCAGTTGGAACGTATTGCCGAAGTTCTGGATCGTCCCACCGGTGAGGGTCACGACGAGGAACTGCTGGCGGAACTGGGTGAAGGCCCGGACCTGGTAGAGCAAGGCCCGCTCGGCGCTGGTCAACGGCTCGAGGGTCACGGCCCGGCCGCCGCCGCGCAACAGCGGCTGCACGAAGCTGATCGGCAGCGCCGAGAGCACCGTCGGCTGCTGGGGGTTCTTGCTCAGGAAGTTGAACACCAGCTCGTTGGCGAACCCCATGAGGATCTGGCCGCCGGTGCTGAAGAGCTTGCCGAAGCCGGCCACCGTGCCGAGGTTCAGATTCGAGACCTGGCCGGTGGGCGAGAAGCGGGTCGCGTAGGTGAAGGTGTTGGTGGGGCTCAGGCCGGCCCCGGGACTGACCGAGGAGGTGCCCGCGGTCTGGGGAACCCGGGTCAGGGGGCTGAGGCCGGCGTAGAACTGGGGCTCGAAGTAGAACCGGTTGAGGGTCACCGGCAGGGCCGCGAGGTAGAGTTGCTCCAGGTTGTACTGGTAGAATCGGCCGTTGATCAGCGTCAAGAGCCAGGCCTGTTGCATGTTGATCTTGTAGGCTTTCGATCCCCGGGGAAGTCCAGCCATCTCGGCCTCGTCCAGGGGGGGCGAGTAGGCCACGAGAACCGAGGCCAGCCCGACCGCCTCGGCCTGGCTCATCCGGCCGGCCTCTCCGATGACCCGGCGGTCCAGGGGAGGGGACAAGGGGCCTGGCATCACCGGGCTGCCGGGCGGGGTGGGCTCCGACGGCTGGGCCGCGCCCCCCAGCGTGGCGGTCGACGGCTGGGTCGGCAAGGGCGTGGGCAAGGCCTGTCGCTCGGTTGACATCCCCGGTGATCCCCCCGACGCGGCCGGCGCATTCTGCGGGAATGCACTCCGCTTGACCGCGGGATCCTTCACGCTCCTGGTCCGATCCGCCAAAACGATTGGAAAACTCGACGCGGGCCGTGGAGGCGGGATCTTCGCTCGGGTTGCCGCCGGGCGCGCACTCGATAGGGAAATGGGCGTCGAATCGCGGGGGTTGGTCCCGGAATTCAGCTTCGGGGACGGCGGGATCCTGGCCGGGCGCGGCGACTGGGGTGCATCGCGCCAGGCTTGGTCGTCCTGGAGCCGGACGATCTGCACGACCGGCCGGGTCGATTCGGCCGGCTTGGGCCGGCGGGGATCGTTCGATGCGCCGGGAGCACCGGGATTGGGTCCGCCGGGGACATTGGCGGGCGAGCCGGGGCTGACCCGGGACGGTGCGGATGCCGGCGCGCCGGGGCTGACTCGGGGCAGCACGGTCGGCGGCGCGCCGGGGCTGACGCTGGGCGGCGCGCCGGGGCTGACTCCGGGCGTCCGGGGCAGTGCCGGTCCGGGGCCGGTGCGGCCGGCCCGGGGGACGACGCCCGGCGGGTTGGGAAGCGGTGTGCCGGCGGGGGGTGGTTCGGGTTGCGCCAGCGCCCCCGCGGGCGGCCCGGGCTCAGCCCCGACCTCCGGCCCGAAGATGGTCCCGGGCGCAAACGGGTTGGCCATCCCAGAGAAGGGCGTGAACGGAACTCCTGGTCTCGAATAGGGATCCGTACTGATCGTGGGGGGGAAGCCGCCGATTCCCAGGTTCGGGGGCAACCCCGCCATGGCCGCGGCCGACGGCGGCGGCGGGACCGGGGGCATTTCCCTGGGCGCCAATCCCGGGATATACACCGGATGGTTGACCGGCTGCGGCGGCACGCCCGAGGCCGCGACCTCGGCTTCCCGTTGACGCTCCCAGTATTCCATCATGTCCAGATAGCCAGTCCCTTCGAGGGGGACGAGCAGCCGATTGTCCGGCCACTGCGGCACGGGTGAGAGGGCTTCGGCCGCGACGTCGTCGGGGGGGGCCGGCGGCACGTCCTGATCGTACGGGTCGGCGAAGCGCGACAGGGCCGGCGGCTCGACCGAGAAGATGTCCAGCCGAAACCGCGGGTCGCGGCTCTTCTCGAAGACCGCTTCGGAGACATCCTGGTTGGCCCACTCGCGGTAGAACTCCCGCGTGCAACCCGTCTGCGCCCCGAGCGCCATGACTGCCAGCAACGCCCTCTGGACCAGTCGGAGCAGGGCGACACCGGATCTGGGACTCGTCCTTATTCTCATGGATTTCGCCTCGACCCTCTGGTTTCTCTGGCCGCGGGCGCCTCGCTCCGGCGGACCACGCGCCCGAACGTGGGATGGTTGGCTGCTTTGTCCGGGCCTGATCGCGATCCGATCCGCGGTGGGCGGTTCGCCGGTCGGACCGGAGGCCACTCGGCGAGGACCCTCGGGTGACCTCGGTCGTCAGGCCGGGGTGCGGACGGGGGACCTGGTGCGGACGGGGGACCTCCAGCCGCGGACGGCCGCGCGACTCGCTGCCCTGGGGATGGGGCAGACGCCCGCGGTTGGCTGGCTGCGCCCCTTGGGACCACGCACGCATGCGCTGTGGTCGCCCCACCGGGCTCTGACCTTGCGCGGTGGCGATCGCCCTGGCGTCCCGATCCGGAAGCGACCCCCAGCGCGAGGGCCCGGCGGCTCGTTTCCGGCAAGTATATCGGGCTTGCGTGTTGGACCAGTTGAGCCGAAAACGCCGATCGCCGCAGTGGTGAGGGATCTCCGCCTCGCGATTTGGGTGGAGTCAAGACCAGTTGCGGGCCGAAATTGCAGAGGGAACAGCACACCCTTGGCGGCGGAGTTGCGCCGGACCGGTTCGAGTGGGACGCCCGCGGTCCGGGCGGCCCGCCCGCGGATGGGTCTTCCGAGGGACGCTCGCCACCGGAGCGCTCAGAGGTTCGAACGCGATCCGGGGCGGACCGCGACCTTAGGCTTAGGAGGAGGGAGTCTCCCATGCTCTTCGGCAATCGCCGGCCTCGGACGGTGGACGCGCAGCGGCGCAATGACGGCGCCTGGGCCTATCGCCCTCTGGGTGAGGGGCTGGAAGACAGGCTCCTCCTGGCCATCGACCTGGGCTCGACCTCGCCGCCGTCCAATCCGATCATTGCCACGGCCCCCTTCGGCATGGATTTCGGCTCGGCCACCGCCAATCAGAGCGCCGGCATCAGCGTCGCCGACCTCGGCGACCTCAACGGCGACGGCTACGAGGACTTCGCCATCGGCGCCTCCGGTGGCACCAGCGGGACCAACAGCGAGGTCTATGTCGTTTTCGGCTCGCGGTCGGCCAATACGACGGCGATCACCGACTGGATCGCCAAGAACGCGGCGGGCACCGCCTTCCAGTATACGGCCAACAACCGCGTGGGCGACCTCGGCCAGCTCGGCCTGACCTCCCAGACCAATCCCATCACCGGCACCGCCGGTGGGACGCTGACCTTCCCGTTCGCCGGGATCACCTTCACGGCACCGACCAATCCCCTGGCGCGCCTGGGTGCTTCGGTCGCCGGCTTCCGGATGGCCAATGGCCTCTCCGGCCTGATCATCGGTGCACCCGGGGGCTACGACATCAACAACGCCAATGCCGGGACCGGCCGCGTTTACGTGATCACGGGCAACTTCACCCAGTACCTCAACCAGACGGTCGACCTCGACACCCCGGCGGCTTACCCGGGCCTGGACATCGTCACCTACGCGACCAGCAACACCGGTGCCACCCTGGGCGCCGCGGTCGCGGGCGGCTTCAACATCCTGGGCGACGGCAACGGCGATATCATCATGGGCGCCCCGGCCGGCAGCATCGGCTCGGCGACCGCCACCGGGGTGGTGTACCTGCTGTCCGCGGCGGCACTCCCCAGCTCGACGCCGAACAACCCGATCAACGTCGCGACCCTCCAGACCAGCAACAGTGCGGTCGTCTTTGCCGGAATCAACTCCGGCGACTCGGCGGGGTTCTCCATCGCCGACGCCGGCAGCGTCAACCAGAACAGCGGCACGCGGGTCGACGACTTGCTGATCGGGGCCCCGGGCGTCGGGGCCAGCGCCGGGGCGGCGTACCTGGTCTA
The DNA here is from genome assembly GCA_021324445.1 of Isosphaeraceae bacterium. Classification (GTDB taxonomy): domain Bacteria; phylum Planctomycetota; class Planctomycetia; order Isosphaerales; family Isosphaeraceae; genus JAJPJC01. Next base: position 863 of record JAJPJC010000436.1, on the reverse strand, counting down.
CGGCGGCAGCGGCTTGCCCGGCCTGGCCACCTCGGTCACGGTCAACGGCACCACCTCCCGCTACATCAGCCTGGCGAATGTCAGAGGTGGCGGCGGCAACAACAGCGTGCCGGGGGCTGTCTTTAGCGGGATCTCCGCCGGCAGCATGTCCGGCTACTCGGTCGCCTCGGCCGGCAGCTTCAGTAACAACGGCATCGCCGACATCCTGATCGGCTCGCCCGGCTATAGCAGCAGCACCACCCTGACCAGCCAGGGCGCGGTCTCCATGCTCTTTGGCGCGCTGAACGGCTCCAGCGCCGCCCTCACCGGTCTGATCCCGCTGGCCAGTGTCCCCTCGAACATCCTGGCGGTCAACTTCATCGGGGGCACCGCCGGCGAGCAGGCGGGCTATTCGGTCTCGCAGGTCGGCGTGATCAACGCCGGCCAGCCCAACCCGATCCTGATCGGTGCACCCGGGTTCAACTCCAACGCGGGCACCGCCTACCTGATCCCGGGCCAATCGGGGCTCAGGGGGACGTACTCCCTGGCCAATGAGCAGACCGCCCCACTCAATGGCCTCCAGTTCTTCCTCACCACGCCCACCGCGGCGAGCAGCTCGCCCCCGCGGTTCGGCTCCTCGGTTTCCGGCCGGCTCCAGACCACGACCTTCACCGCCGACGGCGACTCCAAGGGTGACTTCATCATCGGGGCGCCGGGCTACGACGTCACCCAGAACACGGCGCGCACCGGGGCTGGCGGCGCCGTGATCCTCCAGGGCGGCCTGCTCACCGTCCCCATCCCCACCCCGACGCCGACGCCCACCCCGACGCCCACGCCCACACCCACCCCGACGCCCACACCCACCCCGACGCCCACGCCCTTCG
>JAJPJC010000274.1 GCA_021324445.1 Isosphaeraceae bacterium | reverse complement strand
GCTGCTGGATGAAGCCGCGGGGGAGCGCCGGCCGCGGGCGGGTTGAGGCGCAAGCCACATGGCATCAAGAGTTTGGTTATAACGATTTTGCATGTTGGAGGGGGTAGCTGCATTCACCCCGGCCATTGCCGGATCCGCCACTCCCAGTTTACAACATGCTCTGGGCAGGGGATGCCTCTGTCCGCTCCCCAACGACCGACTTTCCTGCTCGTTGGGATACCATGTTCGTTTGTTCCATACAAGTGGGTCGAGCGGCGGGTTCCACTTTTGTCGAGGCATACTATACTTTTGCTCAGTAAATCTGGGGAGCGGGGGGAACGCGTCGATGACGAGCACGCGGGGGGGGCATCGACCGGCGGCGGCGCGACTGGGGATGCTGGAGCCGCCGGCGCCATTGCGGGAGCTGTCGGCGGCGGCCTGGGATGCGATTGTCGTGGGTGCCGGGCACAACGGCTTGACCTGCGCGGCCTACCTGGCGCGGGCGGGCCGGCGCGTGCTGGTGCTCGAGGCGCGGGAGCGGGTCGGCGGCGCCTGCACGCTCCATGAGGTCTGGCCGGGTTATCGAATCTCGCCGTGTGCCTACCTGGTCGGACTCCTCCACCCGCTGGTCATCGACGAGCTGCGGATGGCCGAGTACGGGTTCCGGTGGATGCCGGCCGACGCGGGCTTGTTCGTGCCGTTCGAGGATGGATCGAGCATCCAGCTCTGGGATGACGACCAGCTCTGCGAGGAGGAAGTCCGCCGGCTGGCGCCCGGCGATGTCACGGGCTGGCGCGCGTTTTGTGGCGTGAAGCAACGGCTGCGCGACGCGCTGCGGCCTGCCGGCCCGGGAGACCTCTGGATCGGTCGCGCCCCCACTCGCGCCGAGATCGAGCGCCGGCTGGGCGACGACACCGAGGCGCGGCGCTTCCTCTTCGAGTGGTCGATGGTCGAGTGCCTCGAACACTACCTGGACGACGAGCGGCTTCAGGCGGCCTACATGGGACAAGGCGTCATCGGGACCAACGCCAGCCCCCACGACCCGGGGACGGCGTCGATCCACTTCCACCATCAATCGGGCCGACTGGGAGGCGTACCCGGGATGTGGGGCTATGTCCAGGGCGGCATGGGCATGGTCTCGTTCATCCTCTGCGACATCGCCCGGGATGCCGGCGCGGTTGTCCTCACGGGCGTGCCGGTCGCCCGGATCATCCCGGATGTCGGCGTCGAGCTGGAGGGGGGTGAGCGGATCCGATCGCGGTGCGTCGTCTCCAACGCCGACCCCCGGAGGACGCTCCGCCTGCTGGGCGCGGCCGCCGATCCGGAGTGGCGCGCCCGGGTCGAAGCCATCCCCCAGGTCGGCTGCACCGTCAAACTCAACGTCGCCCTGCGAGAGCTCCCCAGCTTCACGGCGCGGCCGGGGACGCGCAGGCCCCATCATCTGGGGCAAATCAATACGCCCTTGAGTAAGGAGGAGTGGCGCACCGGCCACCGCGCGGCCCGCGCGGGGGAGCTGCCGCCACGGCTCTGGACCGAGCTGTATTTCCATACGGCACACGATCCCGGCGTCGCGCCCGAGGGCGTGCACACCATGAGCGTCTTTGCCCAGTACGTGCCGCACACCTTCGCCGCGGGCGATTGGGAGAGCCGCCGGGCGGAGGTCCAGGACCTCGCCCTGGGCTCGATTGCCCGGTTCTGCGACAACATGCCGGGTGCGGTCCTGGATGTCCAGGTCCTCGGGCCACCCGATATCGAGCGTGAGGTCGGCCTGACCGGCGGCCACATCTTCCAGGGGGAGTGCCTCCCTCCGTACATGTGGGACCGGCGACTCGAGCCCCGCACGCCCATGCCCGGCGTGTTCCTCTGCGGCGCCTGTACCCATCCGGGGGGAAGCGTCATCGCGATCAACGGCCGCAATGCCGCGATGGAGATCCTGGGCGGGAACCCGCCGCGGACTTGAATCGTGTGGGGCAGCCGCCCTCGGCTGGCACAAGGCAGTCGAGGGCGGCTGCCCCACCCGCGAATTCAGACGACCGAGCGGAAGTATTCCAGGGTGCGCTTCAGCCCCACCGCGCGATCGATCACCGGCTGCCATCCCAGCAAGGTTTGGGCCCGGGTGATGTCGGGCTTGCGCCGTTTGGGGTCGTCCTGGGGCAGCTCCTCGTAGACGATCGAACTCTGGGTCCCCTCGACCAGGGCGATGATCTCCTGGGCGAGCTCGAGCACGGTGATCTCGGCGGGGTTGCCCAGGTTGACCGGGTCCGAGTAGTCGGTGTTCAGGAGTCGAACGATCCCCTCCACGAGGTCGGAGACATAGCAGAAGCTGCGGGTCTGGTCGCCGCGGCCGTAGACGGTGATGGGCTGGCCGAGGAGGGCCTGCTTCATGAAGTTGGGGAGCACCCGGCCGTCGTTGAGCCGCATCCGCGGCCCGTAGGTATTGAAGATCCGCACAATCCGGGTCTTCACGCCATGATAGCGGTGGTAGGCCATGGTGATCGCCTCGGCGAACCGCTTGGCTTCGTCGTAGCAGCCTCGCGGACCGATCGGGTTGACGTGGCCCCAGTAGTCCTCGCGCTGGGGGTGGACTTCCGGGTCGCCATAGACCTCGGAGGTGCTGGCCAGGAGGAACCGCGCGTCCTTGGCCTTGGCCAGGCCGAGCGCATTGTGCGTGCCCAGCGACCCAACCTTGAGCGTGGGAATGGGATGGGTCAGGTAGTCGACCGGACTGGCCGGACTGGCGAAATGCAGGACATGGTCGACCGGCCCGTCGATCTCGATCGGTTCGGACACATTGTGCTGAACGAAACGGAACCGGGCCTGATCGATCAAGTGCGCGATGTTTCGGGGAGTCCCCGTGAGCAGGTTGTCCACGCAGATCACCTCGTGCCCGTCGCTGAGGAAGCGCTCGCAGAGGTGCGACCCGATGAAACCCGCTCCCCCGGTAATGACCGTTCTCAAGATGAGTCCTCCCAACATCTGGATCGAGGCTGTCGCTGGGTGGAACGACGAGTTGGCGATCGTGCCCACCATACAGCCGGGACTGGTGGCTTGGCAATCGCAAGCAGGAGTGCCTTGGCCGATCGAGCCCCTCGGGCTGGACAATTGCGGAGGGGCCGCCGCGCCGACGGGGTTCCGCGCTCAGCTTTGCCTTGCTCATCCCGATTCTTTGAATTACCATTGTCTTGGGATCGGAGTCATCCCGGTTGCCGCGCCGTCCCCGACCGGCGCGGCAGGCGATGCCCAGCGGGCGTTCCGCTCGACCGGCGAAATCCGACAGCGTTGCGGTTAGGTCGCTGGTTCTGCCCGCGCTCTCCCCGAGATCTCGCGTCGGCAAGCGGGGTGGGGGCGGTCGCCGAGTCGAAGGAGATTGGTCCCAACATGCCGTCGAGTGAGTGCCCCAGGCCGGCGATGTCCGGGGGGAGATTGAGTCTGATCCTGCCGATCGTCGCCGGGCGGTCGCTCCCGGATGAGGATCTGGCGGATTTGCGGCGCATCCTCGAAGACGGCGGAGCCTTCGAGTCGGTCGAGGTGATCCTCGCCGGCGGTCGTGGGAACGGATCGGCGCCGGCGGCGTGCCCGGATGGGACGACCGGGGCCGCCGGCCAGGGCGGCATCGCGCGGGTCGAGGTCGAGCCGAGCGATTGGAGTTCCCTGGCGCGGGCCGGGTTGGCGGCGGCCACCGGCGATCACCTGATGGTCCTGGATCTGGACCGCCACTACGTGCCGGAGTCGCTCCCGCGGGTGATCGACCCCGTGCGGATGGGCTGCACCGACCTGGCGGTCGGCGTGTCGGCGTCGCATCGATCGGGGCTGGGCCGCTGGTCGCAGACCCGGTTCGGTCTGGGCCTGGTCAGCCGGCTGATCCTGGGCTCTGCGGATGTGTTCTCGGGCGTCTTCGCGATGCGGCGCTCGGTCTGGGAGCAGGAAGGCCGATCCCTCACAGCCAGCGGCTCCAGCCTGGTCCTGGAGCTGCTGCTGCGACGGCCGGCGCGGTGCGTCGACGTGCCGGTGGAGGTGGGGGAGCGGTTCCGTTCCCAACGCATGGGGCTCAGGGATCTCCGCCCGCTCAAGCACGTGCTCGATGGCCGGTACGGCAACTTCTCGCGACTGGTGCAGTTCTGCGTCGTCGGCGCCTCGGGGATGGTGGTCGATCTGACCTTCTACGCCCTGTTCCAGTGGCTCTTCTCGTTCACCTGGCTCTTCACGCGGAAGTCCACCCTCTTCGGCTTCTCCTGGCATCTGGCCGTGGCCGGGGCGCTGTCGATCGGCATTGCCCTGCTCTGGAACTTCTCGCTCAATCGGCGGCTGACGTTCAACGACGCGCGGAAAGGCGCCTGGCTGCACCAGTTCCTGACCTACGTCCTGAGCAATGCCCTGGCGATCGCGGTGAGCCTGTCGCTGCGCCTCTATCTGCCGACCCGGGTCGGGTTCTTCGACCGTCACCGGCTGGCGGCTGCGGTCGTCGGCATCGTCGTGGCGACGGGGATCAGTTTTTCGATGGCGCGCTGGATCGTCTTCGCGCGGCGGAGCGACCGCAACCCCAACCCGCCGGCCCATTTCCCGTCCCAGACTCACATCGGCCGCTCCTCGGCGGTGGTCTGAGAGTCGGCTCCGAAAGGGGGTATCTTGGGAGGGCGGGGCGCCCGGGTTCCGTCACGGGGAGGACCATCCACCGGCTCCAAATCGATGGTCGGGAGGACGCGAGCCTTTCGGCACCGGATCCTCCCGACATCCGGGATAACAACCGATCGAGTTCTGGTCAACGGATTTAAATCCGCTTCTTCTCGAGCTGCATGTTCAGCCCGAGGCCGCGGATCTCGTTGGTGAGTACGTCGAAGCTGGCCGGGGTGCCGGCCTCGAGGGTGTTCTCGCCCTTGACCATGCTCTCGTAGATCTTGGTGCGGCCCTCGACGTCGTCGGACTTGACCGTGAGCAATTCCTGGAGGATGTAGGCTGCGCCGTAGGCCTCCAACGCCCAGACTTCCATCTCGCCGAACCGCTGGCCGCCGAAGCGGGCCTTGCCCCCCAAGGGCTGCTGGGTGATCAGTGAGTAGGGACCGGTGGCGCGGGCGTGGATCTTGTCATCGACCAGGTGGTGGAGCTTCAGCATGTAGATGTAGCCGACCGTCACCCGCTGGTCGAACTTGGCGCCGGTGCGGCCGTCGTAGAGGATGGCCTTGCCGTTCTCCGGCAAGCCGGCGTCCTTGAGGCACTGGCGGATCGTGTCCTCGCTGGCGCCGTCGAAGACCGGGCAGATCGCCTGGAAGCCCAGCTTGGCGGCGGCCCAGCCCAGGTGGGTCTCGAGGATCTGGCCGACGTTCATCCGGCTGGGGACGCCCAGCGGATTGAGCAGGATCTCCACGGCCGTGCCGTCCTCGAGGAAGGGCATGTCCTCCTCGGGGAGGATCTTGGCGATGACCCCCTTGTTGCCGTGGCGGCCGGCCATCTTGTCGCCGACGGAGATCACCCGCTTGGTCGCGATGTAGACCTT
>JAJPJC010000221.1 GCA_021324445.1 Isosphaeraceae bacterium | reverse complement strand
GCCCCTGGTCGACCGCGGAGCGCCGAGCCCCCCCTCTCTTCCCAGGAGCCCCGCGGGGGCGACAGGGGTGACTCTCGCCCCCGCGGGGCTCTCCCAAGGGGAGAGGGGCGCCGGAACGCTCCCAGGGGCTGCCGCCCCTGGCTCTGGACCACCGCCCCCATTCGGGGGCTCAGATGCCTTGAGGAACAGACTCCGAGTGCCTGACCTTCGATCGACTGGTCGGAAGCCTCGAAGTCCGCTTGGCAACGTTCCGTGACGTCGACACGGCGGGCGGGTGACCAGGCCGGCTCGAGTTCCCGATCCGGGTCGCCTGGTCTGCATGGCCGCGTGGGCTCAGCCGGCTGGAGCGCCGTGAACCTCGCGCCGACTATCGCCTTTCGATCCCCGGCTCGAAGAACGTGGTCGTGAGGTGATAGGGGATGCCATCGACCTGGTATTCCAGCTCGCCGAAGAGGGCGAGGTGACCCGTGGTGCTCGGCCGGACGCTCCCCGTGATCGTCTCGCCGGGCTGGAGCGGAGTCGCTTCCCAGCGGGACTCGCGGAAATCGCGGGTCTGGGACCGCGCCGTCCAGAGCCGGGCCGAGCGCGGGGCCGGCGCGGCGTGGATCGTCAGCGTTGACTCGCCCCGGGCGCCGGGGGCGAAGTCCCAGGAGAGCCGCGGCAGCGGCCGGCCCGAGACCACCTGGCGGAAGAACGCCCCGAGGCCGTTGATGACCCAGTCCCGGTTGGTCTCCAGGCCGTGACCGGCGTTGGGCAGCTCGACCAGGTACTTCGGGCCCTTCAGGTCGTTCCAGTACAGGTCCAGGGCATTGAGCGTCCAGTAGCGGTCGTTCGTACCATTGATCAGGTATTTGGGCATGGTTAATCGATCGCGGTAGGTGAACGGGTCAACCATCGTCCAGAGCTGAGTTCCGGCCGGCGTCTGGACCTTCTCCATCAACCCGCGCTCGACGTAGTCGTGGATCTGCTCGCTGTACTGGCCCCAGACCTTGAGCTGGTTGGGACCCTGTGGACCCAGATTGAGCATGACGATGACCATCGGGGCGATGGCCAGGACGCGATGATCCACGGCCCCGGTCAGCCAGGTCGTCCAGCCGCGCTTCGAGCCCCCCGTCACGACGAAGTGCGACACCGCCGGCTTGCCGTGGGCCGTGGCCCAGGCCTGCACGGCGTCCATGGCCCGGACCGCGCTCTTGACCATGGGGAACAGCAGCGGCCAGTTCTCGTCCCTCGTCTGGAGGAAGCGGACGAAGGTCTCGGCGATCAATTCGTCCTCGGTCTTGCCGTCCAGGAGCGGTTGGTTGGGGACCTGGGGCAGCACGGCCACCCGGGCGCCGCAGACCTGGGCCAGCGCAAACGCCCGTTTGTGGTCGTCGTCGTTGGGCTTGCTGTTCTGGTCCCCCCCGGTGATGAACAGGAGCACGGTGCCAGGGAAGGCGATCTCACGCGGCTCGTAGACCCTCAGGTGATGCGTCCAGGTGATCCCCTGCCAGACTTGTGAGGTCAGCTCGAGGTTGTAGATCGTTCCCACGGGCGTGTTGTGGTTGCCGGTCTGGACCCAGGCGAACGCCGGATCGGGCTTCTTGACGTAGTCGTCCAGCCCGGCTTCCGCTGCACTGACCATGCCGAGCGATGCTGTGCCACCTCCCAGCACCACGACTCCGAGACGCATCCACCGCATCCACGAGCGTTGTTCGACCACGACGAAGACTCCCTTTGGCTTCGGGCCGGGCGCGACCCGGCCCACGGTTCAAGCCCATTCCCGGCCGATGCGCGGTCGGTCCGGTCGAGCCCAACTTCGACGATATCACGATGCGCGCGCGGCCGGCAATCGGACTCGCGGCGCCGGGCCCGTGGTTCGTCGCCGGAGGCTGCGAGCCTGGTTCCGGTCGCGCGCTCGCCGCAAGGATCACCGCGGGTGTTGAACGGTGCTCTCGGGACATACTATGCTGGAAGGAACGGCGGCTGGAAACGCCCGATTCGGGCGGGAGCCCGCCGGGGGAACTGGCCATGTGGGTCGAAGAGGCGGGCTGGCTCGATTCGGTTGTGGGATTCCTCGCCTTCGCGGTCCGGGCGTGCAGCGCGGCGCCCCGGGCGATGGTGAACCACGCCGGGGAAGTGGTCGGTCAGTTCGAGCAGGTGGCGGTCCGGAGCCTGCCGATCGTGGTGGGGGCCGGCTTGAGCGTCGGGCTGGTCACCTGGCTCCAGACCCATCGGCTGCTGGTCGAGCATGGGGCCGAGTCCACCTTGCCGAGCTTCCTGGCGGCGGCCGTGCTGGTGGAGCTGGGCCCGGTCCTGGCGGGACTCCTGGTGGCCAGCCGGATGGGCGCGGGGCTGGCCGCCGAGCTGGGGACCATGGTCCTCAACGAGGAGATTGATGCCCGGATCGCGCTGGGGGCCGATCCGGTGCCGAGCCTGGTCGCCCCGCGGGCGATCGCCTGTGCCCTGGCCGTCCCGTTACTTACGGTCCTTCTCGATGCCACGGCGCTGCTGGGAGGCCTGGGCGCCGAGCTGACCGCCGGCACGATGACCGCCGCGTTGTTCTGGAGCAAGTCGCTGGTGTTCCTCCGGCTCTGCGACATCATTCCGGCGACGCTCAAGACGATCGTCTTCGGCCTGCTGGTCGGCCTGATCGCCTGCTGGACCGGGCTGAACGCCGGCCGATCGGCCGAGGATGTCGGCCGGGCCGCGATCCGCGGCGTCGTCCGGACCATCCTGGCCGTCTTCGCCGCCAACGTCGTGATGGTCCCCCTGATCCAGGCCGGCGTCCAGGAGATGGGTTGGAAGGGATAACGTCGGTCAGGCTTGAGCCTGACGTTCCCATCCTGTCAGGCTCAAGCCTGACCGACTGGCTTGCCCGAGACGTCTTGACTGAGGTGAGCACCATGAGGCGCGGCATCGGTCGCTGGCGGGTCCTGGCGAATCTGGGGTTTGCCCTGGCGGTCCTGGCTCTGGGGGGCTTCGGTCTCCACCAGGTGGCGGGCCGGCACTGGAAGGTGCAGCCGACGTTCCGTGTGCGGGCCCAGTTCGAGACCATCTGCGGGCTGGAAGCGGGGCACCGCGTCCGGCTCCAGGGGATCGATGCCGGGGTGGTCGAGCGGGTGGTCCCGCCGGGCGAGCCGGGCCGGCCGGTCGAGCTGGTCCTGCGGATCGACGAGCGGCTCCGGCCCCTGGTCCGCGCCGACGCCGTCGCCCGGATCGTCTCGGAGGGCCTGGTCGGTGCCAAGGTCGTGGAGCTGGCGCCCGGCCGCCCCGAAGCGCCGCCGGTCGCCGAGCTCGGTCCAATCGCCTCCGAGCGGCCGATCGAGGTCTCCGACCTGCTCAAGAAGGCGGAGGGCTCGCTGGCGCGGCTGGAGTCCCTGGCCCGATCGGCGGAGAACGGCCTGGAGGAAGTCAACGCCATCACCGGCTCGATTCGACGTGGGCAGGGGAGCCTGGGCAAGCTCGTCCGCGATGAGACGATCTATCAGGACCTGGTCACCGTGGCGCGTCGGGGCCAGCGGACGCTCACGGCCCTGGAGGAGAACCTCGAGGCGCTCAAGCAGACCTGGCCCCTGTCCCGGTACTTCGACCGCCGCGCCTACCTGGATCGGGAGCGCGTGCTCTTCCAGCCCGGCGCCCGGCGGAACAGCCGAGCCCTCCGCGCCGAAGACCTCTTCGAGCCGGGTCGCTCCGTCCTGACTCCACTGGGGCGCTCCCGGCTCGACGAGGTCGCCCGGTGGTTCAAGCAGGCCAGCCGGCCCAGGTCCGAGCTGGTCATCGCCGCGTTCACCGACGACGACCGCGACCAGGACCTTGCCGAGGTCCTCACCCAGGAACAGGCCGACGCCGTGCGCAAGTACCTGGTCGAGAAGCACTCGGTCCAGTCGGCCGGCTGGTTCAAGCACCGCAAGGTCGCCGCGGTCGGCTTCGGCACCCATGTTCCCAGGACCCTCGAGCCGGCGACACCCGGCCAGCCCGCGCGCCGCGTGGAGATCATCGTGTTCACCCCCCAGACCTGAGGCCGCGCCGGCTGAGCGGCTCCCGAACGGCTTGACATTTGAGGCGGTTGCAGTATCCTGAGATCCATGGCACTCGGTCAGGGGAGTGTGTTGCGCGCCGTGCCAGCCCCGGAATTGCTTGCGGCCGGGTGAGAGGAAGCAAACGGAACGAGAGATTCATGCCCACGATCAACCAGCTTGTCCGCAAGCCGCGCCGACCGGTCCAGTACAAGACCAAGGCCCCGGTCCTGGAAGCCTCGCCGTTCAAGCGGGGTGTCTGCCTCCAGGTCAAGACGATGACGCCCAAGAAGCCCAACTCGGCGCTGAGGAAAGTGGCGCGGGTGCGGCTGTCCAACGGCAAGGAAGTCACCGCGTACATCGGCGGCGAGGGGCACAACCTCCAGGAGCATTCGATCGTCCTGGTCCGCGGCGGCCGGGTCCGCGACCTGCCGGGCGTGCGCTATCATATCGTGCGGGGCGTGCTCGACTGCCAGGGCGTCGGCGAACGCAAGCAGGCGCGCTCCAAGTACGGCGCACAGCGCAAGAAGGCGGCCGCGCCGGGCGCCGCGAAGAAGAAGTGAATTCGAGAGAGATTCCAGAATCCCGCTTCCCCATGGCCCCATCCGGAATCCCAAGGGCTGGAGGCTGGATCGGAAATCGGCAAGACCCAAGACACGATCGCGGCCCGCAGGCCGCGCTGAGAGGGACCGACGGTTATGGCCCGGAAATTCACCGCGAGTAAGACGCACCTCCGCCCCGACCCCCGGTTCGGCTCGAAGCTGGCCGGCAAGTTCATCAACTGCGTCATGCACAACGGCAAGAAGAGCGTGGCGCAACGGATCTTCTACGACTCGATGGAGCTGATCCAGAAACGGCTGCCCAACGAGAACCCGATCGAGGTCTTCACCCGGGCCGTCGAGAACGTCAAGCCGCTGATCGAGGTTCGCTCCAAGCGAGTCGGCGGCGCGACGTACCAGGTCCCGATGCAGGTCAACAAGAACCGGCAGCAGACCCTGTCGATCCGATGGATCCTCATGGCCGCGCGGGAGAAGAAGGGACGGCCCATGGCCATCAAGCTCGCCGACGAGCTGATTGCCGCGTACAACCGGGAAGGGGCCGCGATCACCCGCCGCGAGAACGTGCACCGCATGGCCGAGGCCAACAAGGCGTTCGCGCACTTCGCGTGGTGAGCGGCGCGGCGGTCCCTCCTGCGCGGGCCGTGGAGGCCTCGCCTCCACGGGGAGTCGGCCCCGAACGACGCTTGCGCTGGGTTGTCGGGGGCGAGCCCGGCGCCATGACGAGTTTTCGCTCGAGGGCTGGAACGTCTCGTCGGGCAACCAGAGCGACAGACCGATCGCGGTCGGTCTGGGCCTCGCGGAGGGCGGGCAGGCATTCCTCGGTCCCGACGTCTTGCAGCATCCGGCAGGCCAATTGCCGTGCGCGGCCGGAGCTGGTGGCCAGGAGGTTCCACAGCGCCGGCACGGCCACGGCGCGGAAGTCACCCGGCCTTCCCCAGATGCCGAGCGCGACCACGGCGTTGGACCGGATGACGGGATTCGGATCTCTCAGAGTCCTCAGTTCCAAGGTGATGCCCCCGCGGCCATGACGCCCGACCCGCTCAATGTGCTCTGGGTGGAGCCCACGTTTCCGGGCCGGCTGGGGGCGGTGGCCGACTGGCTGGTGCGGCGGCGGGGCTATCGCTCGTGGTTCTACTGCCACACGCGGGATCCCCGCGAGTCCTGGCCGGCGACGGTCGGCCAGGGCTTGGAGGTCCAGGTCTTCGGCGTGGGCGGGATCGCGCGCGACGCGGCCGTGACCTGGTCGCGGGCGCTGGAGCGCAGCCTCTGCTATGCCTACGGCTGCTGGGAGGTCCTCGAGCAGAAGCGTCCCCGGCCGATCGATCTGATCGTCGGCCGATCGGCCGGGTTGGGCTCGGCCCTGTTCGCGCCGGTCTACTGGCCGGCCGCGCCGGTGGTCAACTTCCTGGACTATTACTACCACGCGCACCGCAACGACCTGGCCGACGAGGCCGGGCCCGAAACGCCGCCGGCGTACTTCCACTGGCGGCGGTCGATGGCCGCGATCGAGCTGCTGGACCTGGAGCAGACCACCCTGGGCTGGACGCCCACGGAATGGCAGCGGGGTCTGTTCCCGGCCGAGTACCGCGACACGATGCTCGTTTTGCACGACGGGGTCGAGACCCGCCGGTTTGCCCGCTCGGCCTGGCATGCCACCGGTCGAGCCCCGCGGTCGATCGCCGGCCGGAACATCCCCGCGGCGACTCGGGTCGTGAGCTTCGTCGCCCGCTCGCTGGACCGGCTCCGCGGTTTCGACCGGCTGCTGGAGACCGCCGACGCCCTGCTGCGTGCTCGGCCGGATGTGCTCATCGTCGTCGTCGGCGACCCGATCGTCCGCCGGGGACTGGACGTCGCGTTCCACAACAAGGATTACTCCGCGCACCTGATGGCGCAACGGCCGCCGGTGGACCGACAGCGGATCTGGTTCCTGGGTCCGTCGCCGCCGGGGACCGTCGCCGAGGTCCTCGCCGCCAGCGACCTGCACCTCGCGCCGAGCCGTCCCTATCCGGTTGCCCGCTCGCTGCTGGAGGCCATGGCCTGCGGCTGCGTCGTGCTGGCCTCGGACACCGCGCCGCATCGCCAGGTCATCACGCCGGGACGGACCGGGCTCTTGGCCGACCTCCGTGATGCCGAAGCCCTGGCGCGCCAGGCGATGGCCGTGCTGGCCGACCCCGCCGCCCATCGGCCGATCGGCGACGCCGCCGCGGCACTGGTGCAGCAGCGCTACAGCCAGGACGCCTGCCTGCCCCGTTTGGCGGAGCGATTCTCTGCGCTGGTCGCAGCCCGGAGCAGTGGTCAGTGGTCAGTGGTCAGTGGTCAGTGAATACAACGGACAACGGACGACGGACAACGGACAAAAACGTGGACGTGCTGTTCATCCACGACGCCTTTCCGGCCCAGTTCGGCCGGCTGGGCCTGGAGCTGACCCGGCGGCACGGCTGGAAGTGCCGCTACCTGGTCCAGAGCCTCTCGAGCTGCCCGACACCGACGCGCGAGATGCTCCAGGCCCTCGAGATCCACAAGATGCCCCTGACGGCCGAGCACCGCTCCCGCGAAGGCATCCCCTGGCCACAGATCTATGGACACTACCTCGACCAGTGCCGCACGGTCTACGAGGTGATCCGGACCACGCCGCAGCTCCGCGCGGACCTGGTCGTCGCCCACGGCGGCCGCGGCGCGCCCACCTTGTTCCTCCGCGACGCGCTCGATTGCCCGATCATCAATTACTGCGAATATTATTTTGCAACGAGTCATCGCGACATCTCGTACCGCGTCGACCTGCCGCCGGCGGAGCCGGCACCGTTCTTCCCGCGCTGCATCAACGCGCCGACCCTGGCGACCCTGGTCGACTGCGACGCCGGCTACTCGGCGACCGAATGGCAGAAGCAATCGTTCCCGGCGCGGTTCCACTCCAAGATCGAGGTCCACTTCGACGGGATCGAGCGCGAGCTCTACCATCCCGGGCCGGCGCCCCGGCGGGTCGGCGAGCGGTCGATCCCCGCGGGGACCCGGGTCGTCACGTTCGTGTCGCGCGGGTTGGAATCCATCCGGGGGTTCGACCTGTTCATGAGGGCCGCCGACGGGATCGCGCGGGCGCGGCCGGATGTCCTCTTCATCGTGGTCGGCGGCGAGGAGATTCATTATGGCTGGGACAAGCTCCACACCGGCGCGCCCAGCTTCAAGAAGTGGGTGCTGGGCCGGGGGAGCTACGACCTGTCGCGGTTCCTCTTCCTGGGTCGAATCCTGCCCGAGCAACTGGCCGACATCCTGCGGATCAGCGACTTGCACATCTACCTGACGGCGCCGTTCGTCCTCTCGTGGTCGTTGCTCAATGCGATGGCCAGCGGCTGCGTGGTGCTGGGCTCCGACGTGCCGCCGGTGCGCGAGGTGATCCGACCCGGGGAGAACGGCCTGGTCGAACCTCTTTTCGACGTCGAACGCCTGACCGAGACGGCGCTGAAGGTGCTCGACGACCCAGCCGAGTTCGCCCCCCTCGGCCGCGCCGCCTGCCGCACCATCGAGGAGACGTATAGCCTCGAGGTCTGCATCCCGCCGCTCAAGGACTTCTTCGAACGGGTCGCGGCAAGGAGGGGAGATGAAGGCAAGGGCGTTGCGTGCCCGTGACTGTTCTTGCGACGTGGCGCGGTCGTGTCCATTGAAGCGGGGATCAGGATCGGCCTGGGACGGTGGGGCCGAGCTCCCAAACCCGGGCGATGGCATCGTCGCCCCCCGCGACCAGCAGGCGGCCGTCGGGGGAAAACGCGGCGGAAGCAACGTTCCACGGCATCCGGAGGAGGACCTGCCCGCGGCCCGTCGCGACCTCCCAGCGCTGGACGATCCCCTCGAGGCGACTCACCGCGGTCAGCGTGCGGCCGTCGGTGGAGAACGCCAGCGCCTGCATGAAGCGTTGATCCGTGTCCAGCGTCGATCGGTGTCGACCGGTGGCGACCTCCCAGAGCTGGATCCCCTCGGAACCCCCGCACGACGCCAGGGTCGATCCATCCGGCGAGAACGCCAAGGTCTGGATCACGGTTCCGTGGGCCCGGCGGCCAGGCCGCTCTCGGGCCTCCTGCCCCGTGACGTCCCAGAGCTTCACCTGGCCGCCGACGCATCCGGAGGCGAGCGTTCGCCCATCGGGAGCAAAGCCGATCCGGCAGACCGCGTGGTGGTGTCCGAGCAGGACGGCGGTCGCTTCCCCCGTGGTGAGGTCCCAGAGCCGGATGCTCTCATCCCCACTCCCCGTCGCCAGGCGGGTCCCATCGGGTGAGAACGCGACGCACAGGACCGGATGCGTGTGGCCCCGGAGGGATGCCCGCTTCCGCCCGGAGGCGACGTCCCAGAGTCCGACCGTGGCGTCGCGCGAGCCGGCGGCGAGCAGGGTGCCGTCGGGCGAGAAGCCAAGGCAGTTCATCGCGTCCCAGGGCTGGCCCGGCAGCTCCCGTTCCACACCGCGGCCCACCTCCCAGAGGACCACGCCGCCATCCGTTCCGGCCGTGGCGATCCTCCGGCCGCCGGGGGCGATCGCCACGGCACCGACGTGGCCCGGATGACCGGTCGGGATCGCCCAGGCGGCAGACGGCCCGGACTCGGTCGTCAGGACGAGCGGACCCAGCAGGAGCCAGGCTAAGAATCCGGCGATCGCCCAGGTCGGGAACGTCAGCCGGACCGGCTGGCCGACTTCGGATGCGGACCGGCCCGAGCCGAGCGACCAGGCCCCGTTGTCGGCGACCCGGAGATCCCTGGACATATTGCCCCTCCCGAGGTGTGCCTTGACACCGGATAGGCGAACGCCCACGCTCCGGGTGAAGAACGGGGATATCGAATGCGATCAAGGAATGATTGGGAAAACCGAAACCTGCACCAGCCGGCCCGATCCCACCGACCAGCCGCCCGATTGCTCCGGCGTGGGCGGAGCGGAGGAGGAGAGTCCCTCCGTATGCTCGGGGCTCCGACCGTCGACATATCCATCCCAGGCCGCGAGGATGACCTCCTGGCCGGCGGCGATCGTGAACGCCTCCTCGTAAACGACGCGACCGCTCTGGGACATCCGCACCGTGTGGCGCCCCGGGCGGAGGTCACAGACGATCGGGGTCTCCCACAGGGTCTCGACCCAGTACCTGGCATCGTCGACCATGACTTCCACCTTCGGGGCCGAGACGTGCACGATGGCTTGCCCCTTTGTCGTGCCGGAGTGCTCGGCAACCTGCCAGAGGATGACGGCCCCGACGAGCAGAGCCCCGACCCGCTTGGCCAGCACCATACAAAGTGTCTGGATCAACACAACCATTCTCCTTTGTGTTAGGATAATGAATGAATCAGACAACCACGATCGATTCCCGAAGTTGCTGGGCGTTTTTCCCATTCCTGGCGGGTCGCGGACTCGCGACGACTCTTGGGACGCGGAGGCTCGGCGCGGTCCGCGACCCAGCGCGCGGACGGCACGCTCCTTCGGTGTTCTCGGGCTCGATCGATCCGCGGACGATCCGCGTGCGCCGCAGCCGCGAGGTTCCGCGACGCGAGGCGTGAGGCGGGTGGACCGCCGGGCGAGGTCGGGACTCAGGGGTCCTCGGCGAGGATCAGCTCGCCGAGGCTGCCGGCATCACAGCCTTTGAACCCGCGATAGAGAGGACCCCAGTACATCCACACGGGGGGAACTTTGTCGGAGTCCTTGTCGACGACGACCACTTCGAGTCCCAGACGCTTGCCTGGGACCAGCCGCGTCGGCCGTTCCGGGAATCGGTCGTAGGGCTGGATGGCCCATTCGTAGGTGGTGACCTGACCTTGCCGCCGATACTTCATCTGCGTGCGCCGTTCCCTGGTCCTGCCATAGACCAGCGAAGGATTGGCGCCCCAGGGATCTCCATAAGCCGGGACCGGACCGGGCACCGCCACATACTGGTGCACCGGCATCGTGGCGGCATCGAGGCTCCTGCGCCAGTCACCGCTGGGCTCCTCGATCGGCTCGATCTTGTCTTCACCGAAGGTCCCGTCAAGGTAAACCTCCAGGGCGTCGGTGCGCCGGACGTTCGAAGGATGGACGACGAGGTCCGCGTCGCGGACGACCGCGGCCAGGTAAATCCACTCGGCCTGGCGATCATATCCCACGAGAAAAAAGGCCTGGGGATCCGGGTTTTCCCCCCTGGGTTCGGAGTTGTATCCGTCGATGCCGGTGAGCTGATGATCGATCGGATGGCGCTCGAGCCCCTGCGGCCAGTCGTCGAGCCGGCCGTCGATGGTGATGCCGGAGATCGGTCGGGCGATGGCGAACGGTGAGCGGCGCGGCCGGGGACTGGGTGGGTCGCTCCGGCGGCTCGCGGCCGGCCGCGGCGCCTCGGCCGGGGGATCGGCCGCCGCGGCTGGAGGCGGAGGTGTCGGCCGCTGCACCGGTCCGTCGGTCCGCAACCGGCCCGGACCGATCGCGACCAGGCCCACAGCGATCACGAGGGCCGATCCGAGGGCCCCGACCCCGGCGATTGGCGTCGGGATGAAGCGGCCGATCCACTCCCACAGGCTTCCGGCCGAAAGCGTCACGATCCTGCCCGGCTCGGCTGAGGGGTGAAACGCGGCCTGGAGGGTCGCATCGACCAGGGACGGCTGGACGAGACCGACGGCGGGCGGTCTCAGCACGGCTCCCAGCGCCGAGCCCGTCGGGGCCAGGCCGCGCCGCGACAGGCGGGACCGCAACTGCTGCCGGGCCCTCGACAATCGGCTCTCCACCGTCCCGACCGGGCAGCCCAGTCGCCGCGCGACCTCATCGTGTCGCAGGCCCTCCAGATGGCAGAGGACCAGCGGAAGGCGATACCGTTCCGGCAGCCGCCGAATCTCCTCGTCGATCACCGAGCCCAGCTCGAGGGGATCGCCGTCGCCCGCCGGCCGCAGGGTCCGCTCGGCCGCGCGCCGCTCCACGACCCGCCGCCGGGCCCCCCGCGCCTTTTCCTTCTGGGCCACCCGCAGGGCCACCCCGTAGAGCCAGTTGGTCAGCAAGTCGCCATTCCGCAAGGTCGCGGCCTTCTTCACCAGGACCAGGAACGTGGCCTGGAAGGCGTCCTCGGCGGCGTGCTCGTCGCCCAGCACCCGGCGGCAGACGCCCAGGACCATCGGACCGTGCCGGTGGATCAAGATCCGGAACGCCGCCTCGCTCCCCTCCTGCCCCGTGGCGAACTCGGCCATCAGTTGGCCGTCCGTCCAGGTACCCATCGCCCCCCAGCGGAAGAGCGTGTGCATCTCCTCGATCGCGGCTCCGGACAGTCTCATCGCCATCACCAGCGCTCCCGTGCCGTGACTCCCGTCCCGGTTCCTTACTCCATACTGCCCCAGACGGGGAGGATCCTTCCACTATTTTTTTCGGAGATGGCAAAACAGACCGGGTCTTTGGCCTCACGGTGGTCCCCATGTCCGGGTTCAGGACTGCGAGCCTCCGATCACCAGCTCCAGGAACTCGCGCGCCCGGCGGGCCAGGGCGTCGACGCCCTCCGGATCCGCCGGCCGCGGCAGGAGCGGGGCGAAGATGTTCTCACAGCACAGGGGCAT
>JAJPJC010000171.1 GCA_021324445.1 Isosphaeraceae bacterium | reverse complement strand
TTGTAGGGTGGGTGAAACCCACCGATCTTCAAGCCCGCCAAGGCCTTCCGGTGGTGGGTTTCACCCACCCTACAACGGTTCGACCAGGCTTGTGGAACAGACTCTTAGTCCCCTCAAGATGGTTAATCCATGGTATCCCAATAAGAATTCGTGGCAAGCCGGCAAATAATGTTTGGTCTACCAAAAATTCTATTGCGGTCAGCCCAGCCATGCGTTAGATTCCCGGGACGCGTTTACTGCGATTCCGGAGAGTCCGCTGAATAAGGAGTCATCTCTTTGGCGTGCGCAATGATCCGTCAACGACGCGGCTTCACCCTGATCGAGTTGCTGGTGGTGATCGCCATCATCGCCGTGCTGATCGCCTTGCTGCTGCCGGCCGTGCAATCGGCGCGCGAGGCGGCCCGGCGGGCGCAGTGCGTCAACAACTTGAAGCAGATCGGCCTGGCCATCGCCAACTACGAGTCGGCCATCGGCTGCATCGTGCCGGGATACATCAGTTTGTGTAGCAGCGGCAACTGCGCCGCGGCCACTGCCCTGCCGCCCCGGATCGCGGTGCCGGGCTACAATCCGGACCCGTTCACCCTGGACCAGGGACCGGGCTGGGGCTGGCTGGCCCTGCTCTTGCCTTATGCCGAGCAGGTGCCGCTGTCCGCAGCGATGAACGTCAATCTCCCCACCTGGGTGGCGGACAACGCCACGGTGGTCACCACGCAGATCAACGTCTTCCTCTGCCCATCGGCGAACAATCCGACTCCGACCTGCCCGATGGTCGACGTCAACCTCAACCTCCTGCCGGTCGCGAACCAGTACTTCGCGCGCGCCAATTACCAGTACAACATGGGCTGGAACGACACGAGCATCCAGCCGCCGAACACGAATTACGACGACCCGCACCTGGGTTGCAACGGGCCGATGTACCGGAATAGCCGCGTGCTCTATGCCGGGGTGACCGACGGACTGAGCAACACGGTCTTCGCCAGTGAGAAGACACCGTATCTGGCCGACGCCAGTTGGGTCGGGATCATTCCCGGCTACCGGCACTTCGCCTACAACGCGTTTGCCAGCCTGGGAACCGGCGGGCCCGGGATCGACTACGACTACCCGGGCGCCATCCTGGCCTCGCATAGCGGACCGTCGCTCTATGAGGTCCCCGAGGTGATCCATCCGCCCAACAGCCCGGTGGGTCACACCGACGAATTCGATTCGCTCCATCCGGGCGGGGCCAACGTCCTGATGGGGGACGGATCGGTTCGGTTCGTCAAGCAATCGATCAACCTGCTGACCTGGCAGGCGATGAGCAGCCGAGCGGTCGGGGAGGTGATCAGTGGCGACTCCTATTGATCGAACAATACCGCGGACGAGGTGTCGCGCCGGCCTCGGGGCCTTGCTGGCGGCGACGCTCTGCGGTTGTGGTGGCGAGCCGACCCCGCGCGAGGTTCAGAACGCACGGGCCTTCGAGGCGCTGCTGACGGCCGTGTCCTTGAAGCACGAGAAGGAGGTCGAGAAGGACGCCAAGCTGATCGACCAGCGGCACGCCGCGGGCGAGATCTCCGAGGAAAAGTACCGGGAGCTCGGGGAGATTCTCGACAAGGCTCGAGCGAAGGACTGGGCCGGCGCCGAGAAGCGGGCGTACGAGTTCCGCTCCCAGTGCGGCGATCGGGGCTCGTTCTTCAAGTGAGACGGCTACCATCGCTGGCTCTTCGACGAGGCTGCACTCCGTGCCAGGCTGGAGCAAGTCCGGTTCACTCAAAACTGATCGGCCGAGAGGACCTCGCCTCCGGCCCGCGTCGCCAGCGCCTGGAAGATGGCGAATCCCACCTGCTCCTTGATGAATCGGACGCTGCCGTCGACGAACAGGAAGTTGGCACCGCCGGGATGCAGCGCCCAGTACTGGTCGCCGTGAGCCAGACCCGAGGGGGAATTGGGCCCATGCCCCTCACCGGTGTGTGAGAGGACCAGCGCTCCACCTCCCTCGGGATCCAGCCCCGCCTCCGCCTGGAGCCCAACCAGTGGCACAGCCGCATTGGTGACAGCGCCGGTCCAGGTGGCGCGCGAGAGGTTCTGGCTCCGCTCGCCGTTCAGGAAAGTCTGGCTGGTGCCATCCGTGATCTGGGCGATCGTGATCGAGTGGTTGCGGAAGAAGATCCCATTGCCGTTGTCGCGCCCGGGAGGCCCGTCGTCGGCGTCGATGATGTAAGGATACAGGCTGGACGGGTCCCCACTGCCGACCGAGCCGACGTAGTTGGACGACGCCACGGTGCAGATCGGGGCACCGGGAGTCGTGTTCGACGTGGTCGCGTCGACCACGGTGAAGATGTCTTGCCGCCAGGCGTCGGATGGGCAGAGGAAGCTGGCGATCACCGTCAGCCGGGACGTCTGGTTGGCCGGAAAGTCGATACCCAGCACGAAGTTGATGCTGTTGTAAACGGGGCTGCCCTCCATCTGATTCATCGCGAACGCGGCCCAGCCCCAGCCTGGTCCGTCGTTGTCGAAAGTCACGGGGTCCATCAGCGAGAGGTAGCCGGGGGGAAATGTGTTGATGGCATCGTAGTAGTTGTGCAGGGCGATGCCGATTTGTTTGAGGTTGTTGATGCACTGGGCACGCCGGGCCGCTTCGCGGGCGGCCTGGACGGCGGGCAAGAGCAGGGCGATCAGCACCGCGATGATGGCGATGACCACCAAAAGCTCGATCAGGGTAAAGGCTCGACGAGGATGCATCGGATCGGCTCCCGGGGGAAGAAAGACACCTCGGCGCGCAGCCCCACGTGAAGCCAACGACCCGAAGGCCGCGGAGGTGGTGGGCCGCTGCGCTCTCACGCAACGGACGTTGCCTGATCCCGCGGACACACGTCGCGCGTGCACGCGGGGATCGCGATGCGTCGATGGTGATGGCCTGGCTGGAATCAGGCGAGGATGAGGCGTTCCGGGGGTCGATCGAGGCGCGAGCCGCGTCGAGCGGGGAGCGGACACTCAGGAGGGAACGGGAGGAGACGTCCCGCCGTGTGGCGCCTCACCGGCTCGACCGTCGCCAGGGCGAAGCCTTTGCTGAGGGGACCACCCATCGGGGCGTTGGGCAGGCCCGAATCACCGCAAGGGGCGGCATTCAGGCACGGACCCGGGTCGGCTCGACCCGGCCGCGAGACCGGTTCGTGAGCCGGCGGCCGGGCGGACACCGCGTGCCCGTGCGTCCCGCAGCAGCACGACGCGCCTCGGCATTTCGCCGCGCACTTGCAGTGATGCCCAATGTCCTGGGAGCCCGCCGCCGAGGAGACGGATGCCGCCGGGATCGGTTGGGCCCAGGCCAGAGTCAGCAGCAGCGCAGTCGCGGCAGGGAGCGCACGGCGCAACGGCTTGCATCGGGGCTCCCGAAACGCGAAACGCACGGGGAGGACCTTGTCGGCGGAGGGAGGTCGCGGGGCACAACATCAAGAGGGGATTGTCTGACTCAGCAGATCGAGTGTCAAGGGTGCTCTTCCCCAAGGGTTTTTCGCGGGCCTCGACCGCGGAGCCTAGCGTTGCGGGCATTGACTTTCTTAGAATTCGTGTGATGCGCGTTGGAATCCCATCGAGGGCCGGCCTCCGGAGAGTTGCACCATGTCGTGTCGGGACCGGATGTGCGTGCTGGCGTGGATCCTGGTCGTCGGCCCCGCGCTCGCGGCGCAGGCCGCCGAGTCAACCCAGGGGGCGGCGCCGGGTCTGCGGCCGGCAGCGTTCGACCCTCTGCCGCTGGGGAGCATCAAGCCGGCCGGCTGGCTCGCGGATCAGTTGCGAATCCAGGCCGGCGGCCTGAGCGGGCACCTCGACGAGTTCTGGCCCGACATCAAGGACAGCGGCTGGTTCGGCGGCAAGGCCGAGGGCTGGGAGCGCGTTCCTTACTGGCTCGACGGTGTTGTGCCCCTGGCCTACCTGCTTGACGACGCCAGGCTCCAGGCCAAGGTCAAGCGAGCCCTCGATTCTATCCTCAATCACCAGCACCCCGACGGCTGGCTCGGACCGGTGGGCGACAGCCAGAAGCACAAGCCGTATGATGTCTGGCCGCTGTTCCCGCTGTTCAAGGCGATGACGCAGTACCAGGAGGCCACCGGCGATCCTCGGGTCGTTCCGGCCCTCTTGAAATGCTGCCGCAAGATCGGCGAAGTCCTGGCGCGCGAGCCGTTGTATAGCTGGGCGCGGTTCCGCGCCGCCGATCTCGCCGTCAGCGTGTACTGGCTCTACGACCGGACCAAGGAGCCGTGGCTGCTGGACCTGGCCCGCACGGCGTTTGCCCAGAGCCACGACTGGCGCGCCCAGTTCGACGACTTCCGGTTCACGACCAGGACCCAGGGAAAGTTCGCGCTCGATACCCACGGTGTGAACACGGGCATGGCCCTGAAGTACGGCGGCGTGCGGTACCGCCTCACCGGCGATGTCAAGGACCGGGACGCCGTCTTCCGCATGCTCGACCTCCTGGACCGTTACCATGGCCAGGCGACCGGGATCTTCACCTGTGACGAGCACCTGGCCGGGCGGAGCCCATCGCAAGGGACCGAGCTGTGCACCGTCGTCGAGGCGATGTACTCGCTGGAAGTCCTGGCGAGCGTCCGGGGCGACGCGCGGCTGGGCGACCGGCTGGAACAGCTCGCGTTCAACGCGCTGCCGGCGACCTTCAAGAAGGACATGACGGCCCATCAGTACGACCAGCAGTGCAACCAGGTGATCTGTTCGGCCCGGGGCGAGCACGTTTACGTCAACAATGGCCCGGCCTCGAACCTCTACGGGCTGGAGCCGAACTTCGGCTGCTGCACGGCCAACATGCACCAGGGCTGGCCCAAGTTCGTCGCGCATCTCTGGATGAAGACGCCGGATGGTGGCCTGGCGGTGATCGCGTATGCTCCCTGCGCCATCGAGACCACGATCCAGGGCAAGCCGGTCAAGCTCGCCGTCGAGACCACCTATCCCTTCCGCGACGAGATCGCCATCACGGTGAGCGTCTCCGAGCCGATGAGCTTCCCCCTGGTGCTTCGGGTTCCGGGCTGGGCCGAGACGTGCGAGATCCGCGCGGAGGGCGTGGCGATCAATCTCGGCGGTAGGGACGTGGACGCCGAGAACATCGAGCTTGCGGTGCCCAGGTCCGACCCCCAGCGCGGGGGCATGGCCCTCCCCTTGAAGGCCCGCTGGAACGGGACCAAGACCGTCGCGCTTCGGTTCCCGATGCCGGTGCGGCTCTATCGTGGTGATCGCGACGCCGTGGCCATCGCGCGCGGCCCGCTGGTCTTCGCCCTGCCGATCCAGGCCGAGTGGAAGAAGGTCAAGGACAACCCGCAGTTCGCCGACTGGGAGGTCTATCCCAGGTCCCCCTGGAACTACGCGCTCCAGCTCGATCGCGAGCATCCGGAGCGAGCGATCGCCTTCGAGGATCGTCTCATCGGCCACACGCCGTTTTCACCCCAGGGTGCACCGGTGATCGCGACGGTCAAGGGCCGGCGCCTGGCCGGCTGGGGCCTGGAGAAAGGGGCCGCCGCCCCCCCTCCGCCCAGCCCCGCCGCCACGGGCGAGCCGCCCGAGACCTTGACGCTGATTCCCTATGGCTGCACCGACCTGCGCATCACCGAGTTCCCAGTGAGTACGCAGGACGCAGCAGGCAGGACGCAGTAAGGACCTGCGCGGCCTACTCCTCTCCGCGTACCGAGTCCTGCGTACTGCGTACCATGAACATGGCCAAGTCGATCGTCGCAAAGCTGACGTGGTTCGTGGGCGTGCTGGTGGCGCTGAACACCGGGGCCTTGATCGGCGTGGCGTACATCATCACCAGCGGGATGCTGCGGGACCAGATCCACGACCGGCTCACAACCGTTGCGGCCGATCGACAGGGGATCCTGGTCAACGCCCTGAAGCAGGAGGGTGGGCGGGCGGCGGCCTTGGCCAACTGGCCACGGATCCGCGAGCTGCTGTCCCAGAGCGATCGAGAGCCGAACGCGGCGGACCGGGTCCGGGCGGAAGCTGAATCGGTCCTCTCCGGGGTGCGGGGCAACGCGACGAGCTTGCTGGCGCTGTGGCTGGAGGACCGGCAGGGCCGGATCCTCGCCGCCAGCGGGCCCCCGGAGCTGATCGCCACGCTCGCCCGGGAAGCGCGCGCCGGGGTGAGTGCCGACGGCAGCCTGGCCGTACCCCCGCGCCGGATCGGCGAGAGCTATGCGACGGTCT
Organism: Isosphaeraceae bacterium; assembly: GCA_021324445.1. Lineage (GTDB taxonomy): Bacteria > Planctomycetota > Planctomycetia > Isosphaerales > Isosphaeraceae > JAJPJC01. The sequence goes on along the minus strand of JAJPJC010000171.1, from coordinate 15,968 downwards.
TCGCCGGAGTGGTGCGCGACAGCGACGGCCGCAGCTTGGGAGCCGTGCTGCGGGCGGTGGATTTCGCCCTGGTGATGGCCTCCCTGATCGATCCCCTCGGCCTGGGGGAGACCGGGGAAGTCCTGGTGGGTCTGAGGAAAGGCGAGCGCATCGAGCTGGTCTCACCGCCCCGGCTCGGGGGCCCGCTGGCCGAAGTCGACCAGGACCAGTTTCCTTCCCTGGGCGCGGCGATCGCGGGGCAGTTCGACTTCGGGCGCACGACCGACTACCGGGGCAAGGATGTCCTGGTCGCTTACCGGCCGGTGGGGTCGAACTATCCCGGCTGGGGACTGATCGCCAAGATTGACTCGGCCGAGGCCTATGAGCCGGTCGCCCGGCTCCGCCAGGTGCTCCTGGTTCTCGGCGGCGGGATTCTCGTCCTGGGGCTCGGTGCCTCCAACGCGATCGCCCGGCGGTTCGCCCGGCCGATCCGGCGGCTGGCCCGCACCTCGGCGGCCGTCGCCGCGGGGGATCTCAGCGTGCGGAGCCAGGTCAGCTCCTCCGACGAGCTTGGCGACCTGAGCCGGGCGTTCAACCTCATGACGGAGGAGCTCGCGCGCTCGTATGCGACCCTCGAGCGGCGGATCTCCGAGCGGACCCGCGAGCTGGAGGCCGTCCGCGACTTGCTGGATGCCTTCTTCCGGATCTCGACCTCGCGGCTGGACCCGCACAACATCGAAAAGACATTCGACTCCGTGCTGCGATTCTGCTCCCAGCTGGGCTACGACCTGGCGATGATCTCGCTGGTCGATCGCGAGGCGGGCGTGATCCGCGCCGTGCGCGGCACCGGCAGCATGACCGGCATCGTCGGCTTGACCGTCCGCGCGCTCGACGGCGCCGACATCCTGGCCATCGCGGTCCGCGAGGGCCGGTCGATCATCATCCACGACTCCACCACCGATCCCCGCTGCGATCAGACCGCCGTGGCCCTGGCGGCCATCCGTGGGCAGATCATCCTGCCGCTGGTCAGCGATGAAGTCCTGGGCACCTTGCAGGTGGTCTCGCACCAACCGCTGGAGCTGGGCCGGATCGACTTGCGCCCGCTCGAGACCCTGGCCTCGCACACCGCGCGCGCCCTGACCGGCCTGCGGCAAGTCGAAGAAATCCGCCGGCTGAACCAGAGCCTGGAGCAGCACGCCCAGGAACTGGCGCGCTCGGAGGTCGCGCTGCGCGAGCAGACGCGGATCTTGCAGTCGGTGCTGGACTGCATGGGGGACGGTGTCGTGGTCGCCGATCGCGAGGGTCGCTTCCTGGTCTTCAACCCGGCCGCCGAACGGATCCTCGGCCACGGTCGCAGCGACCGCCCGCCCGGCGACTGGTCCCGGCACTACGAGGTCTACCTGCCCGATAAGGTGACCCCCTACCCCACCCACGACCTGCCGCTGGTTCGCGCCATCCGCGGCGAGTCCACCGATCAGGTGGAGATGTTCATCGCCTATCCCAGCCGTGACGCCGGGACCTGGATCCTTGTCACCGGCCGCCCGCTCCGCGACGAGCGCGGCGCGATCGAGGGCGGGGTGGTCGTCTTCCACGACGTCACGCGGCGGAAGGCGTCCGAGCGGCGGCTGGCGGTCCAGTACGAGACCACCCGCGTGCTGGCCGAGGCCGACTCACCCAACCAGGCGACGGCCAAGATCCTCGAGACGATCTGCGAGAGCCTGGACTGGGACCTCGGCGCCTTCTGGCGGGTCGATCCACATGCCCAACGGCTCCGCTGCGCGACGATGTGGTCTCGCCCCTCGCGGCAGGTGCCGCGGTTCGAGGCCCTGAGCCGCGAGATCGCGCTGGAGCGGGGAGCCCGGCTGCCCGGCCAGATCTGGGCGGAGGGCCGGCCCGAGTGGATCTGCGACATCACGCGCGAGGCCGATTTCCGCCGCCGGTCGGTCGCCGCCGAGGAGGGGCTGCACTCCGCCTTCGCCGTCCCGGTCCTGCTCCGGGGCGATTGCCTGGGTGTCCTGGAGTTCTTCAGCCGGGAAACCCGGCCGGTGGACCATGCCATCCTGGCCATGATGGCCAGCCTGGGCAGCCAGATCGGCCTGTTCATCGAGCGGCACCAGATGCGCGCCCGCGTCACCCAGGCGGAGAAGCTCGCCTCACTCGGCCTGCTCTCCGCCGGGGTGGCCCATGAGATCAACAACCCCCTGGCTTACATCGCCAACAACCTGGCGGTCCTGGAACGCGACGTCCGCTACCTGCTCGAGGTGCTGGATTTGTATGACCAGGGCCGCCCCGAGCTGGAGGCCGCCCGACCCGAGCTGGTCCGCCAGATTGCCCAGCGGGCCAGCGAGTTCGACCTCGCTTATGTCCAGGAGAACCTGGGCAAGCTGCTCCAGAGCACCCGGCAGGGGGTCAAGCGGGTGGCGGACATTGTCCAGAACCTCCGCGGCTTTGCCCGGGTGGATCGCGCCGCCGCTGGGCAGGCGGACATCCACGAGGCGATCCAAGCGGCCCTGGAGATGGTCCGGGGCCGGTTCAGCCGCCGGGGCATCCTCGTGGAGGAACACCTGGGCGACCTGCCTCCGGTCGCCGGCTCGCCCGCCCAGCTCAACCAGGTCTTCCTCAACCTGCTGGTCAACGCCCTCCAGGCCATCGAGGCCACCCATCGCCCCGACGGCCGGATCGCCATCAGCGCCGCAGTCACCGACGGCGAGGTCCAGATCGAGGTGGCGGACAACGGCATCGGCATCCCGGATGAGGTCCTGCCCCAGATCTTCGACCCCTTCTTTACCACCAAGGGCGTGGGCGACGGCACCGGCCTGGGCCTGAGCATCACCCACGGCATGGTCCAGGACCACGGCGGCCGGCTCGAAGTCGAGAGCGTCCCCGGCCAGGGCACCCGGTTCCGGGTCGTGCTGCCGGTCGCCAGGGCGGATCACTGAGAGTCGGTTGCTCCCGTGGTGCTCTGGGCTGAAGCCAGCGCCGTGCTCGGTGTGACCACAAGCGTCCGAGATCGTCCAGCGTTCGCGGCAACTTGGCGACTCGCGATGAGTTTGCTTCCTCCCTCGCGGTTTACCACGGTGCGGCTGTGAGCGCGGACCTTGCCGCACTGGCGCGCTGGGCTCGGGCCTTCAGTAACGTCTCGTCGGACGTCGGTGGCGGTCACCGACGAGTCTCGACTTCGCATGCGGGCCAGCCCTGCGGAGCGCCAACGCCGATACGGCCGGAGCGCCTCAGCAACCGCCTCCCCGGGGGCGGAGTTGAGAGGGATCGCGCAATCGTAGGGGTTAGCCGGGCTTGAGCTTGGGCTGCGGCGGCGCGACTGCTTGAAACCCGGCGGGACTCTCTGCTACAGTTCTGACGGGGTCGCGTGCGTCTGCCTGCGCACCATTCGGAGGGGGCACGGCATGAACCCGAGCGAGCGGCAATTGTGCGATGGCCCTGCGATGGAGCAGCTCATCTCCACGATGGCGCGCCGGCTGGCCGATGCCCGGCGGGCCGGCGTCCCGCTCCAGCTCGTCGGCATCCGGACCAGGGGCGTCCCGCTGGCTCATCGCCTGGCCCGGGAGTTGACCCCTCTGCTGGGTAGCGAAGTGCCGGTCGGCGCCGTGGATATCACGCTCTACCGGGACGACCTGGGCCAGGCCGAGCACTGGCCCGTGCTCCGCGGGACCGAGATCCCCTTCGACGTGGACGGCGCCGACGTCGTGCTGGTGGACGACGTGCTCTTCACCGGCCGGACCGTTCGGGCCGCGCTCAACGCCATCTGTGACCTGGGCCGGCCGGCCTCGGTCCGCCTCGCCGTCCTGGTCGACCGCGGCCATCGGGAGCTGCCCATCCAGGCGGATGTCGTGGGGTTGGAGGTGGCGACGGCGCGCGGGGATCATGTCCGGGTGCGCCTGCATCCGGTGGACCCGCGGGAGGAAATCGTCCAGATCGAGGCGGGTTCCCAGGCCCCGCCCCGCAACGGGAGACCCGAGCCGTGAGCACCGTCTCCTCCCCGCGACTCGGCCCGGGCGCCGCACGCTGGAGCCGCAAGCACTTGCTCGGCCTGGAGGACCTCGTGCCCGAGGAGATCCTGGCGATCCTCGATACGGCCGAGTCGTTCGCCGAGATCTCGACGCGCAGCCGCAAGAAGGTGCCCGCCCTCCAGGGCCGGATCGTGTTCAACCTGTTCTTCGAAAGCTCGACCCGAACCCGGACGAGCTTCAGCCTGGCGGCCAAGCGGCTCTCGGCGGATACCCAGGACTTCTCCCCCAGCGGCTCGAGCGTGTCCAAGGGGGAGTCGTTCATCGATACGGCCAAGAACATCGAGGCCATGGGCGCCGACGTGCTGGTGGTCCGGCATCCCACGCCGGGCGCGCCCCACCTCCTGGCCCAGCACTTGAAGTGCTCGATCATCAATGCGGGCGACGGCGCGCACGAGCACCCCACTCAGGGGCTGCTCGACCTGATGACCATCCGCCGGGCCAAGGGGCGGATCCAGGGCCTGACCGTCGGCCTGCTCGGCGACATCGCCCACTCGCGGGTCGCGCGTTCGAACATCTGGGGCCTGTCCAAGCTGGGTGCCAAGGTCATCCTCTGCGGCCCGCCCACCCTGGTGCCCAAAGCCTGGGAGCGGCTGGGCTGCGAGGTCACGCACGATCTCGATGCGGTCCTGCCGCGGTGCGACGTCGTCAACGTCCTGAGGATCCAGTTCGAGCGGCAGAAGCGGGGCCTGTTCCCCTCGGTGGCTGAATACTCGCAGTTCTACATGATGACCCAGCAACGGCTGGACAGCGCCAAGGACGACCTGCTGCTGCTGGCGCCGGGGCCGATCAACCGTGGTGTCGAGCTGACGCCGGAGGTCGCTGACGGCCGGCATTCGGCCATCCTGGACCAGGTGACCAACGGGCTGGCGGTGCGGATGGCGGTCCTCTTCCTGCTGAGCGGCCGGAGGGAGTCGCGGGGATCGTCGTTCGAGGAAACCGATGGCCACCCCCCGGGCCGCAGGCCGTCCCAGGCCCCCCATCCGTCCGGCAGCGGACCGGGATCCGTGGGCGCCGGCGATGGGCTGGATCAGGACCGGACCCGGAGCGGACGCGAGGGAGGGCCCGGTGGAAACCCGCGGCCGTAACGGGCGGACATGCCCGGGGAGACTGGCCTTGGCCACGATTCAAATCACCGGCGGCCGGATCATCGACCCGAGCCAGGGACTCGACCGACTCGGCGACCTCTGGATCAGCCGCGGGCGGATCCTGCCGATGGGCGGGAGCTCCGAGGAAGCCGAGCTGGTGATCGACGCCCGGGGCCTGATCGTCTGCCCAGGGTTGATCGACATCCACGTCCACCTGCGCGAGCCCGGCAACGAGGAGGACGAGACGATCGCCACCGGCGCCGCCGCCGCGCTGGCCGGCGGCGTGACCTCCGTGGCCTGCATGCCCAACACGCAGCCGGCGATCGATACCCAGGCGGCCGCTGAGTTCGTCGTGCTCCAGGCCCAGCGCGCGCGCCAGGCCCATGTTTTCCCGGTCGGCGCCGTGAGCAAGGGGCGCCGGGGCGAGGAGCTAGCCGAGCTGGGCCAGCTCGTCGCCGGCGGCGCGGTCGCCTTCACCGACGATGGGGCGCCGGTCGCCTCCGCCGACCTGATGCGCCGCGCGCTGGAATACTCCAGGATGTTCGACCGGGTGATCATGCAGCACTGCCAGGTCCCGGAGCTGACCGTCGGCGGCGTGATGCACGAGGGATTCGAGTCGATGCGGTTGGGACTGCCCGGAATGCCGGGTGCGGCCGAGGACATCATGGTCGCGCGCGACATCCGCCTGGCGGAGATCACCGGCGGCCGGCTGCACATCCAGCACATCTCGACGGCCCGGTCGGTGGAGCTGGTGCGTGAGGGCCAGCGCCGCGGGGTCCGGGTGACCGCCGAGGCCTGCCCCCACCACTTCACGCTCACCGACGAGATGCTCCGGACGTTCGACTCCCACTACAAGATGAATCCGCCGCTGCGCACCTGGAGCGACGTCGAGGCGGTCATCGGCGGCCTCAAGGACAACACGATCGAGATCATCGCCACCGATCACGCCCCCCACGCCCGCGAGAAGAAGATGCGCGAACTCGACCAGGCCCCCTTCGGGATCATCGGCCTGGAGACCCTGATCCCGATCACGGTGACCAGCCTCATCGACAAGGGCCACCTGACCTGGCCCGAGGCGCTGGCCAAGCTCACCCGCAACCCGGCGAACCTGCTGGGCCTGACCAACAAGGGGACCTTGCGACCGGGTGCCGATGCCGACGTCACCCTGATCGATCCCAACGTGTGCTGGACGATCGACCCCTCACGGTTCCGCTCCAAGAGCCGCAACACTCCGTTCGGGGGCTGGGACGTGCGGGGACAGGCTCATACCGTGATCGTCGGCGGCGAGGTCCGGTTCACCCGGGGCGGCATCGTCCAGCAGGCGGGCGCGCCCGTGCCGGCCTGAACGCCACGCAGCCGCGGAAGCCCTCAATGGACTGGTACGAATCCGAGAGGCACACCCCAGAGGTATGGGCTCGCGTCTCTCGTTTCGCCTCGGCTCTCATTGCCAGGACGGGCGCGACTCGAGCCAGTCTATGGCCTTGAGGTAGACGGGAATGGGCGCGAAGCGGTGGCCGCCGGGGAAGCTGAGGAACCGCGTCTGCCAGCCCAGCGACCGGTAGTACGGCAGGTCGCGATGCAGCGCCAGGCCGTAGAACAATGGGTCGGTGGGACTGGCGAGGAACACGGCGATCCGTCGCGAATCGCCGAACGACTGAGGGTCCGGCGGCGGCTCGAGGTGGGCATTGGTGGGCTTGCCAAAGAACTGGAAGGGGATTTCTCCCGAGTTCTCGATCACCGCCGCGGCGAACCCGGGATAGGTCAGGTTGAAGAACTCGGCGAAGTTGGCGCCACCCGAAAGCCCGGTGAGAATGATACGGCTGGGGTCGACCGGCAGGCTGGCGATCGCCGCGTCGAGATGCGCCTTGATGGACTGGGCCACGTCGCGGATCACCGCCGGGCCCTGGAAGAACTCGGTGTTGTCGTACTCCTTGGAGGCGTAGACGATCCAGCCCAGCTTGGGGCCGAGGGTCTTCCACAGCGCCAGGGGCGTGTACTGGTTGCCGTCGGGCTGGCCATCGTAGGAGAACGCGACGACCAGCGGGTAGGTCCGCCCCGGCTCCAGGCCCGGCGGCAGAACGATCGTGGCGGCGCGCTGCTGGAGGATCGTCGCGTGTGTGGCGCTGTCGAGGCTCGAGCCCGCCGCGGGGGAAGTGGGCGCCAGCGAACCGATCGCGCTGGGCGCGATCGCGGCGCTGAGCAGTGCGCGCGGCTCGAATGCCGCGCCGGGATCGAGCGTCGGACGAACGCGCCGGATCGCCCGCCGGCGATCGCTCGCCGCCTCACGAGACGCACCCGGGGATCGCCGCCGGGAAGATTGAACCCACGTGAAGAATCGCACCCGGGATCCTCCGCGTCGGGACGAGGCCGCTTGGCTCATCCCGCGTGGCGCTCGGGTTGTTCCTGTTCACCAACCGCGCCCTGGGAGCGGTCGATCCGATCACCGCCAGGACATTCTCGGCCAAGGCGGCAGTGATGCAAGGCCAATGCCAATCGGCTATGATTCCGCCGAGTCGTTCAGGAGGTCAGCGAAAGGGTCAGCCAGCTCGGTAATCTCGGCGAGCACATCACCGCGGAAATCGGGACCCACCCTGAGAATCCAGCAGTGTGCTCGTCTCGACCGTCGAGTCGGCCGACCTGGCGTTCTGCGCCAACTTCGCCGAGGCCGTCCCCGAGGCGACAAACGGCCGAGACCGACGAGGCGATCACGCCCCAAGGCCGGTGGAGACGGCCCTCAGCGAGGCCGGCGAACTGGTGGACCTCTGCGACCAGCGGGTGCGGGAGTTCCTGCGCGCGGTCGTGGGCGAAGCGGGGGCTGACGGTGCCCGAGGTTGGGTTTGACTCGAAGCGGCCCGGGCTGCTGGATGGCCACGGTGATGACCTGCGGCTCTCCTGGCTCCGCTTTCCTGCGCGGTCGCCGCGCCAATCGTGACGGATGGGTCACTCACCTTCGTCGGCCCCGCGGAGGTCGACCTCAGCCAGTCCCATCTGCTTGGCGGCGGCGATCAACTGATCGCGGATCTCGAACATGCTGCCGGGCCGCCGGGCCGGGTCGAGGCTCAAACAGGCGATGAGCAGCTCGTTGAGTGAGTCCGGGAGACGGGGGGTGAGCTTCTGCGGCGGGACCAACTTGCGGTCGTCCCCCGGCTTGGGAATGCCCTGCTGCGGGAATCGGCCCGTGAACATCCGGTACATCGTGGCGCCGAGGTTGTAGATGTCGGTCTTCTCGTTGACCACTTTCTCCGTGGCCTGCTCGGGCGCGATGTACTGGGGCGTTCCCTGGATCCGGTGCTTCTCCTGGCCGCGAATCCAGGCCGTGCCGAAGTCGATCAGCTTCACCTGGCCGGTCTTGGTCAGCATGATGTTGCCGGGCTTGAGGTCGCCGTGAAAGACCCCGCGGCGGTGCATGTGGGTCATCGCCGAGGCGACATGGCAGAACACCAGCAGGAGCTGCCCGAACTCGGGGGCCTCGATCTCGTCGAGCGTCTTCCCTTCGACGTACTCCATCAGCAGCTCGACGCCCCGGACCTTGAACCAGGACTTCCTGAGCCGGCAATCGTACACCTTGGCGATCACCGGATGGTTCAGCTTCTGGGCCGCCTCGAACTCGGTCAACGCCTGCTGGACGTAGACCTCATCCTCGGGCTCTTGCTTGCGGACCACCTTCAGGGCATAGCGCTTGCCGCCTGCGGTCTTGTCGCTGATCAGCAGGATCGTGCTCCCCGCGCCGGTGCCCAGCGTGTTGACGACGCGATACTTCATGCCGGAGAACTTGGGTGTCGTGGCCACGTTCGCCATGCCGGTCCTCATTCAGTCGGGGCTCGATCGATCGACGAGGGTCCAGGTTCGACACAAGCCGAGCCGGCGCGGGCACCGACCGAGGGACGCGGGACCGATCCCAAGGACCGATCGAGCCCGCGACACCGGCCGGTACAACCGCGACGCAGATGGTTCGACCCGATGAGGTTATCTCAAGATCTGGGGCGGAGCAATCCCCTTCGCCGGTGGGATCGACCAACCGGCACGGCGGGGATGCGCCACCTCAGCCTCGAGGGCACGTCGCCGGCCCAACCGAGCGCCCGGCGACTCGAGGCCTTATCCGCCGACGATCTGAACCAGCTCGACCTCGAAGATCAAGGTCGCATTGGGCGGGATCTCGGCATTCGGGTTCCCCTTGGCGCCGTAGCCCAGGGCGGCCGGAACGGTCAACTTGCGAATCTCACCGACTTTCATCCCGGGGATCGCCTCTTGCCAGCCCTTGGTCTTGGCGTCGATGGTCATGATCTCGGGCTTGATGCTGCGATCCGTGAACACCTTGCCGTTTTCGAGCATCCCCTTGTAGCGGAACTGGGCCGGCTGCCCGGGCTTGAGCTCCGGGCCGGTCCCTTGCTGGATCGTCTCGTACTTCACGCCTCCGGCCGTCGTCTTGGTTTCCCCCTTGGCCGTCGGCAGGGCCGGCGTATACTCCACCTTCTCAACGGGTTGAGTGTCCGTCTTGAGCAGAGGCGCCGCCATCTCCCCCTGCGCCTGGGCCGGATCTTTATCGGGAGATTCTCTCGGAAGGACCGCGCCGGGCGGCGTGACCGGTACGATGTCCGTGGGAGCCTCGCACCCGGCGAGCAGGAGACTCGAGAGCACCCCAACACTGACCCTGCACCCCACGTTCATGGAACCCTCCGTCTGCACGATCGGCGCACCAGCGGAATGGATGATGAGCACGACCGGAGGATCGAAGCCCGCCGTCCTCCGGGAAACGCCCAGCGGGTTGGACCAGGCTGCGCCACGCCGCGTCCGGCCCCAAGATCTCAATTATCGCATGGCACGCCTCCGCTCAGCCAGAGCTTTCGGACGATCGACCTCGAACCCTCGCCAACCAGGGCGGATCCGGCGTCGTCGAGCGGGAGCGCTCTTGAGCTTATTTGGGGCTCCGGCCGTCGTCATACCCATCCCAGGCCGACAGGATGACCTCCTGGCCGGTGGCAAGGGTGAACTCCTCCTCGTAGACGACGCGACCGCTTCGGTGCATCCGTACCGTGTGGCGCCCTGGGGGGAGGTCACAGACGATCGGGGTCTCCCACAGCGTCTCGACCCAGTATGTGGCGTCGTCGACGGCGATCACCACATTGGGCATCGAGACGTGGACGACGGCTTGCCCCGTCATCGCGCCGCAGCGCAGTGAAACTTGCCAGAGGATGGCGCCCCCGAGGACCACGGCCCCGGCCCGCTTGGCCTGCGCCATACAAAGCGCCTGGATCAACACGACGATTCCCCTCTGGGTTGCGAAGCACACGGAATCAAGCCAACAAGAATCATGCCCAAAGTGACAGGGGATTCGTTTCGAGTTCGTTTCGGAGTCCGTCCGACTGTCGTAGCGGGCTCGACCCAAGTTCAGGAGCGGGCGGGTATTGTGATAGGGATTCCCGAGGATGACGGCGTGGTCCAGTGACTTTTGTCACCGTCATTTCGACACTCCTCGGCGATCACCACCTTTTGGACCACCCGTCGCACCGCCGCGAGGGAGGGGACGGATTCACCGCGGAGACCGCAGAGACCGCCGAGGAACACGCCGAGGAGACGACCACAAGCGAATCGGGCTCCAGTCCCCCGGACCCTCCCGACCCGCCCTCCCGGCTCTGGCCCCATCTCCGCGGTCTCGGCGATCTCCGCGGTGAACCTCGGGTCTCCATCGCGACGGTCTCCGCGGTCAGGCCCGTGGGACCACGGTGGGGATCGCCGAGACGTGTCCCGCACGGGAGGTACTCGATTTTTACGAGAAAAGAGGACACTCCTGGGCGATCACCACCTTTTGGACCACCCGTCGCACCGCCGCGAGGGAGGGGACGGATTCACCGCGGAGACCGCGGAGACCGCCGAGGAACACGCCGAGGAGACGACCACAAGCGAATCGGGCTCCAGTCCCCCGGACCCTCCCGACCCGCTCTCCTGGCTCTGTCCCCATCTCCGCGGTCTCTGCGGTCTCCGCGGTGAACCTCGGGTCTCCATCACGACGGTCGCTGCGGTCAGGCCCGTGGGACCACGGTGGGGATCGCCGAGACGTGTCGTCTTTTCTCGAGGATTCGTCGCTCTTCGGGTGCGAGTTCGACCCCAGCGTTGGGAGAGGATGGAGATTGGGTCGGAACGCGAGTGATCGGCCCGACTGGTCCGAGCGGGGGTTGGAAGACGGCTCGAGAAATCCGGCTCAGGCCCGGCGCGATCGCCGGCACGTGGGATTGGTGAAAATCGGCGAAATCTACGGATCAGCAGATGGGACTCGCCGTTGCTCGCGACCTGGTGTGCATCCCGCGGTGAATGGACCGGTGGGTCTGGGGCAGCCAATCGGCGAAATCGGCGGGGGCCAGCGGAGGGGCGAAGGAGTAGCCCTGGGCGCTGTCGCATCCCAGGGACTCCAGGAATTTGAGCGTCGGCTCGTCCTCCACCCCTTCGGCGACCACCTTCAGGCCGAGGTTGCGCCCCAGGTCGATGACCGCCTCGACGATGCGGGCGTGGGGTCGCCTGCGGTCATCGCCGTCGCGGACAAGCTGCCAGGCCGGCTCGCCTTCGGCAACGGCCACGACTTCGCGGCCCATCGATTCGAGCATCCGCCGCAAGAACAGGGCCGCCGTGGGCTGGTCCTCGGCAATCAAGATCTTCATGGGACTCCCTGCGAGGAAGTGAAGCGTTCCAGGGCGACTTGCAAGGTGGCCCACGAACCGTCGATCCGCGCGAACTCCGGCGAGGCCACCGCGAGATCGCCCTGCCGCGCGGTCAGCTCGAGCCGCTCGCAAGCGGCCGCCAGGTCCTCGGCTCCGATCGTCCGGCTGATCCCCTTGAGGCCATGGGCCTCGGCGGCCAACCGGCGCGGGTCACCCGCGTGCAAGGCTTCCTGGATGCCGGCCAGGCAGCGGGGTGCCGAGCCCAGGAACGACTCGGCGAGCTCGCGCGCGAAGACGTCGTCGCCCTCGCAGATGGCGTTCAACCGGTCGAGTACCGGATGGGCGGGAAGCCGGTCCTGGCCGCCGAGCGCGCGATGGGCCAGGGCCTCGAGGACTCGCTCGATGTCGGCTTGCCGGATGGGCTTGGCCAGGTAATCATCGAAACCGGCCGCCAGGCAGCGCTCCCGGTCGCCCTGCATGGCGTGAGCCGTCAGGGCGATGACTGGCTGGTGCTGCCCCGTCCTGGCCTCGCGCCGGCGAATCTCCCGCACCGCGTCGAAGCCGTCCATCTCGGGCATCTGCAAGTCCATGAGCACCACGTCGAAGGCGTCCCGCTCCAGCGCCTTCAGCGCCCGGCGGCCGTCGGCGGCGACGACGACCGAATGGCCCAGGCGCTCCAGCATGCGGACGGCCACTTTCTGGTTGACCGCATGGTCCTCAGCCAGGAGGATCCGCCGTGCCCCCCCGCGCGGGCTGGGGTTGGAGCCCTCCTCGGCACCAGGCCGGGCGATCCGAGGAAGGTCGGTGGGGACCCGCGGCGCCAGCGCTTGCATCAGGGCGTTGAACAACTCGGATTGACGCACCGGCTTGGTCAAGCACGCGGCGAGCTGCAAGTCGGGACCGATCCGGGAATCCTCGGCTGGATCGGCGGAGGACAGCAGCAGCAAAGGAACACCGGCGATCGCCGGATCGAGGCGGATCTTGGCGGCGAGGCCCAGTCCGTCCATCTCGGGCATCATGCCGTCGATCAACGCGGCCGCGAAGGGCTGGCCACGGGTCGCGGCGGCCCCGAGCGCGTGGAGTGCCGCCGGTCCGCTCGCGACGGCGACCGGTTGCGCGCCCCAGCTCGCCAGGACCTCGGTGAGAATCAGCCGGTTGGTGGCGTTGTCGTCCACGACCAGGATCGGCACCCCATCCAGGCGGGGAAGCTCGGCGGTGAACCGGGACTGGCCCGCCTGCTGCTCGGGCTGGACGCTCAGCTCGAGGGCGAACCAGAAGGTGCTCCCCAGGCCCGGCTGACTGTCCACCCAGATCCGCCCGCCCATCATCTCCACCAGCCTGGCCGAGATCGCCAGGCCCAGGCCGGTGCCCCCGAACCGTCGGGTGGTCGAGCCGTCAGCCTGCTCAAACGGCTCGAAGATGGCGCGCAGCTTCTCGGGGGGGATGCCGATTCCGGTGTCCGCGACCGCGATGAGCAGGACCACGCGCTCGGGGCCAGCTTCCTCCGGGATCACGCTGACGACGACCTCGCCCTGCTCGGTGAACTTGATGGCATTGCCCACCAGGTTGACCAGGACCTGGCGCAACCGATGGTCGTCGCCGATCACGGCGTCGGGGACCGCCGGCGCGATGCGACAGGCCAGCTCCAGGCCCTTGGCATGAGCCCGCAGCGCCAGAGTCTGCAAGGTCTCGCCCAGGACGTCGCGCAGTGGGAAGGGCCGCGGGTCCAGGCCGAGCTTGCCGGCCTCGATCTTGGAGAAGTCCAGGATGTCGTTGATCACCGCCAGCAGCGATTCGGCCGAGCTCTGGACCAGTCCGAGGTACTCCCGCTGCCGGGGTGTCAGCTCGGTGTTGAGAGTCAGCTCGGTCATGCCCAGGATCCCATTCATGGGCGTGCGGATCTCATGGCTCATATTGGCGAGGAACTCGCTCTTGGCCCGGCTGGCCGACTCGGCGGCGACTCGGGCCCGCTTCAGCTCGGCGGTCCGCACTTCGACCTGGTGCTCGACCTGACTATGCAGGGCTTCCAGGGCGGCCTGACGCTCGGCGATGACCCGCATCTCGCGGATCCCCTGGAAGCAGGACCAGATCAGGAAGACGTCCTCGAACGCCACCCAGCCGGCATGCTCGACCCACCGCCAGGGCTCGATCAGGGCGACTCCGTAGACCGATTGGGGCCAGTAGACGCCCCGCAGCAGGTGATCGAGGGCGACGACGGCCGAGGCCGAGACGAGCACCGTCCAGTCGCGATAGAAGGCCAGGAAGGCGAGTGAGCCGAAGACGTAGAAGTGGGTCTCGATCCGTCCCCCGGTGAGGTGAATCATCACGGTGCCGATGAGCATCTGTGCTACAGCGATCACATGCCGGGTCAAGGCCATGCCGCAGCGGGTCCAGGCCAGCGCGATCGGCAGGCTGATGATCACCCCGCCCAGGAGCGTGGCTGCCCAGACGTGGGGGTGGGTCCAACTCGTGGTCCCGGCCCAGGCCCGTGGGGCGATGACCAGGGCCATGATGATCGCCGCCAACCATTCGAACGCCAGCAGCCGTGCGAACAGGCGGTCGGTCGTCCGGACGAGATCCCGGTGACGTAGGTCAAAGAGAGCCTCGGCGCGGCTCGCGGCGTCGAGAGCGGAGAGGGTGGGGCTTACTTCGTCCACGGTGGGGTAGGTCCGCTGGAAAAAGGTGGTTCCACGATCGAGCACCCGAAGACGGGGGTCTCGACCGGGCTTGCGGCAGGATCGCCGGCGATCCGGCCCAAGACCGCCCGCGGGCCGGCATTCTCTCCCGGGTGGCCCCGGGCACTCGGGATGCCACCCCGGAACAGCAGCCGCCCCTCCGGAGCATCCCGCTACCTCTCCGGAGGTCCGGGCACCGAAGCGGGCGGCCTCGACCCCGCCGGGATCGTCGAGGAGATGAACGCCGGGCATCGTGCCGAGGGGACGGCACCTCCTCATCTGGATTCGGACTGAGCCACAACCCGGCCGGCTGCCGTCATGTCCACGAGGGACATCGAAAGCTTAGGCCACGAATGAATGGACGGCGCGGGTCTTCTCAGCGCTTGTTCCGAATTGAACAAAGGATGCCGCCAGAGGGCGCGTTTGCGCGTTTTGCAGGCGAGACCGGCTACCCCAGGCTCCAGGCCTGCGATCCAGAGCCTCCATTCTCAACAGCCCTGCCCGGTCGAACGTCAATGGCAACGGCGGCTATGGACCTGTCAATGGCGGGTTGGCCTACGGCTCGCGCTTCCCGGGCTACGGCAACGGCGGCTATGGCGGCTATGGCTATGGAAACCGAAATCCCGGGTACGTGTGGGTGTACATACCCTCCCGCGGCTGGGTCCGCGTCCCGATCCGGGTGCTCCTCCGACTCGGCCTGTGACGGGGTCCGGTTCCGGCAGGTTGGGTACTCCCTCAACGGAGATCCCAGAAAGCGGAATCGTGCTGGTCACGTATGAATACCGCCTGGACCCGACCGTGCTGCCCTACGATCGTGTGAAGCGGCTGGGCATCGAGGTGGTCCCGGCCGAGGTGCGCCGAGCCGAGGCCGCGACCGCGTCGGTCCGAGCCTTCCACGAGGCCAACGCCGCCAACATCGAGCTCCTGCCCCGGCCCGAGGTCGGGAAGCCCTACGAATTCACCCTGACGGCTGCGGACGGCCAGGTCCTCCGCTCCGCCGCGATGAAAGGTAAGGTCGTGCTGATCGACTGCTGGGCTGGTTGGTGCTCGCCGTGCATGGCCAAGATGACCCGGCTCAAGGCCCTCTACCAGCGCCGGCACGGCGACGGCTTCGAGGTGATCGGCGTGAATTTCGACAAGGACCGCGCCGGGGGGAGCAACTGGTCGAGACCGTGGCGTTGCCTTGGCCCGAGGTCTTCGTATCCGGCGACGACCGCACGCGCCGCCTCTGGGCCGAGGGCCCGGGGATCCAGCTTGGTCTGCGCGAGCAATCCCAAAAAATTTCAAAATGACCTTGACGAGCCCGCGTCGGTCCGCTATCATCCCACCCGCTTGGCGGACCGTGATCGATCGGTTCCACTGCGGCTTGGTGCGACAACGCCGCATTGCCAGCGACGGATGCCAATCCAACCGGTCTCTTGGACCGCCACCGACCCGGCCACTGGGCTGTCCATTCCTTCGGTCCGATACGGCGTGGATGATCCGCGCCGTGATCCGCGGCCAGTCCGCTGACGGACTCGCGCCCTGACCGCCTGGGGATGCCGCGCG
>JAJPJC010000129.1 GCA_021324445.1 Isosphaeraceae bacterium | reverse complement strand
GCAACCGTCGACCAGGACAGCCAGGGGCGATGGATGCCCCGCTCGCGCCGCAGGCGGGCGGCGCGAGCAGGGGCTTCCGCAGAGTCCGGTGGCAGGCAAGGCCGGTCGGTAACCAAGGATCAGGCCTTGCGCGCCACGTTGAGCCAGGTGTGGACGTGGGGCGAGCCGCGGAAGTACCACGAGAAGGCCGGTCCCTCGAGCTTCCAGATGTCCCAGACGCCGTCGTTGCCGATGTCGCCTTCCTTGAAGAAGGTCAGCCGCATCTTGTTGACCCCGTCATTGGCATCGAGGCACTCGCGCACCTCCTCGGCATCACAGGCGCGGAAGGGCCGGAGCATCATCTCCAGGAGCTGCCGGACCATCGCCTTCTGCTGGCCGTCGAGGTCGGCCACGGCCAGTCCGGTCTGGGGGAGTCGGCTCCCCTTGAGCTTGGTCGTTGCGGGCACGTCGGGCTCGGCCTTGGCGATCAGCGACTGGGCCTTCTGCTTGTCGTCGAGGGTCTTGAAGATCTTGTTGGCCTGTTCGGCCTGGTACCACCAGACGTTATTGGTGTGCTTGGCGTCCTCGTTGTTGTGGCCGTCGGCGGCGTGGCCGTAGAAGATCGGTCCGCCGAAGGCGGCACCCGCGACGCTGTTCCCATCGGCGCGGAGGGTATCGTGCCGGCCGGTGAGCACCCACTCGAACGGCTGGTCAGTCCCCGGCTCGCCGAAGACGGCGACGTGGTAGTTGTCGAAACCGCCCGAGTCGTCTTCCATCTGCTTCATGAAGCGCTCGTAGCCGTCCTCGCTGCACAGGTTCTTCATGATCTCCTGGCAGAGGGATTGCTGCTCCGGGGTCAGCTCGCTGATCGATGGCTTGACAATCGCCCAGTTGTTCCCGACCTTCGACCGCAGGGGGTCGTCGAACGGGAAGCAGAGCACCTTGCGCTGCTCCTTGGTGAGTGTCTTGTAGAACCGCGCGACGGTGGTCTCGGCCGGTGTGGAGGGCGTCGGGCCCACCTTGGCCGGCGCGGCCGCGGCCGCGGTCCTGCCGAGAATCGGCACCGACGTCGCCAGGGCGCCGACGCCGATGCTCCTGATGAAGTCGCGCCGCGAGACCGCCGCGCACAGCGCGCAATCCGAATCCGCCGCCGTTCGGTCGTTGACGTCTGCCATGGCTTGTTCCAACTCACTCCCGACACGCAGGCCGGGAGAAACCCACCGGCCGAAGACCAGGCGCTACGGACCGATCCGGAGCCCATCAGGAAACCAGCCTTCGGCGCTAGGCTCAGGCTAAAGCGCACCGTGGGCCCGCGTCAACCTCCGAGAACAGTTTCAGCTCACGCAGCCGCCCGGCTCCAGGTCGTGGGCACCGACTGTAGTCCCCGCCGCGCAGCCCGCGCAAACAACGGGTCCGGACCCCCCGGCGGAGTCGGAAGACCCCCACCGGACGCCCGGACCCGGCCAATCAACCAGCGGCGATCACCGCAGGACCGGGTTGAACATCGGCAGCACGCTCGCCTGGGAGAGCTGCGCGATCGTTGGCAGGGCGGCGATCGGCAACATGCCGTCGACCGTCTGAGTTGTCGGATCGCTCACGGTGACTTGCAGGCCGTCCTGCTGAAGCTGAGCGAGCAGGTTGGCGAAGTCGCCGGGCGTGTTGTCATGAATCGTCACGCCGACATTCGTGCCGTTGATCATCAGCGAGGGACTGACGCCGGTCGGCGAGAAGTTGCCGCTGCTGCCCGAGTTCACGTAGCTTTGATACTGCTGGTAGAGCGACTGGAGCGGCGCGCTCACATTGGCCGGCAATGGGCTCGTCGGGGTCGGGGTCGGCGTCGGGGTCGGGGTCGGCGTGGGTGTGGGCGTGGGCGTGGGCGTGGGCGTGGGCGCCACCGGCGTTGTCGGCGACGGTGTGACGGTGATCGGAGCTACCGGCCGAACGGATGTCATCACGCCAGGATTGGCCATCACGGTGGGACTGGTGCCCACCGGCGCGGTCGGCCTGACCAGAGCGGGCGAAGCGACGCTGGCGGGTCCCTGCACCGAATGCGCGGCCGTGCTGGCCGGCGGGTCGCCCGCGGAGACATTGGACACAGAAACCGCTGCCGCTGCGACTACCGTGGCATGATGCGCGGCATGATGTGCGGCATGATGTGCGGCGTGATGGTGCGCGGCGTGGACCGCAGCCGCGTGCGCATGCACCGTCGCGGGTACGATCCGGTCATCGAGGCATTCCAGGATGAACCGGGCTTTCCTCTGGGTCCGTCGCTGGCGCTGGTTGGTGGTCATGACTCTTCTCCCCTCTTCAGATTCAGATCGGATTGGCCATCAGGCCGTGGCCAGAGTTTGTTGGGGCCTCGGCGTGGCCCGACCCCGCAGGTGAGATCCGTGGAAACCGCACGCACGTTGGTATCGGCCCCGTCGCAAGCCAAGCTCCCGATGGAAACCGGGTCACATGCTCGTGAGACTCGGCCCTGAGCCAGGGCAATGGAGCATGTGTCGGAGCCACTTGGACGTGGTTATTGCAAGCGACGTGCCGAATTCCGCGGCCGTGTCCAGGTTGGTGGGGTGGGTAGCGACTGGATTCGAGGGGCGCGGGGGCCTACGATGAGGTCGCCCGCCGCCGCCGGCGCGGCCGTGGCCGAACTCGAAGCGCGGGCGCGGGACTTCCTCGAGTCGAGAAAGCGAAGCGATCTATGCCGACATTTCCCCTGACTGATGTGTCGCACGACGTGTGGGTGGAGAGCTTCACGGTCGACGCGGCGGAGCTGGGGCTGGGTGTGACGGCCCCCTGGTCGGTGAACAAGCGGCGGCTGCGGGGCGGTCGACGGGACGGGGTCGACCTGATCGTGGTGGACAACGGCGCGCTGCGGTTCTCGATCGTGCCGACCCGGGGCATGGGTCTGTGGAAGGGCTTCTACCTGGGGAACTACCTGGGCTGGGAGTCGCCGATCACCGACGGACCGGTGCATCCCGGGCTGGTGAACCTCGCCGCGATCGGCGGCCTGGGGTGGCTCGACGGCTTCGACGAGCTGATGGCCCGCTGCGGGCTGGAGCACAACGGGGCGCCCTTCCAGGTCAAGACGGCCCAGCCCGATGGCTCCGAGCGGCACACGACCTTCGGCCTGCACGGACGGATCGCCAATATCCCGGCCTCGTACGTGGCCGTGCACGTCGGTGCCGATCCACCGCACGAGATCGTCGTCGAGGGTCGCGTCGAGGAGTTGCGCCTCTTCGGACCCCAGGTCCGGATGGAGACCCGCTACACGACCGTGCCCGGCTCCAACACCTTGGTCCTTCGCGACGAGTTCGTCAACCTGAAGGATCAGCCGGGGGAGATCCAGGTCCTCTACCACTGGAACTTCGGACCGCCGTTCCTCGAGGACGGCGCGCGGTTCGTGGCGCCGATCCGGACCGTGACCCCGCGCGATGCCCGGGCCCAGGAGGGCCTTGGCCGGCACGACACCTACGGCGGCCCCGAGCCGGGCTTCACCGAGCAAGTCTACTTCTACGAGCTCCACGCCGAGCCGGCCGGCGCGCCCGCGACGTTGGCCATGCTGCGCAACCAGGCCGGCGACAAGGCGGTGGTGCTCCGCTTCCGCACCGACCAGCTCCCGGCGTTCACCCTCTGGAAGAACACCGCGGGCCTGCGCGACGGCTACGTCACCGGCCTGGAGCCCGGCACCAACTATCCCAACCCGCTGCCGTTCGAGAAGGCGCGCAACCGGGTGGTGACCCTCCCGCCCAGCGGCCGTTACACCGCCGAGACTACCCTCGAAGTGCTGGCCACGGCCGAGGAGGTCGCCGCCGTCGAGGCGGAGATCCAGCGCCTCCAGGCGCACGGCGCGGCGATCGTGAATCCCAGGCCGACCGAGCCGTTTGCTCCCCAGGGTTGACAGGCCGTGCTCCGCTCCCCCTTGACAAACGTCGTAGGTCCTCGTAGCCTCGGTTTGAACGAGGGGAGCCGGTCGTTGCGGCACAGACCGCGGGGACGGCCGCCTCATGCCGAGGGCGAGCCATGGCGATCGCGGCGATCGGCGGTCGCACGACGGCTCCGGGTCTGTGCCAGGTCGTGCCGATGCCCTGGCCGGGCGGCACGCTGGCCCGGTCGCGGTAAGATCCGCTCGGGTTCCCCCTCCCGGCAGTTGGTTCAAGGTGATCTGGGCCAAGCCGCTGTCCCCCTGGCCCGACTGGGAATCGGGGATCGCGGCCACCGGACTGTCGAGGGCTGTGGTGCCGTCCTTCCTCGCCTTGGGGATCGACTACCGCGCCTTGGCCGCGCGGAAGGTCATCGTGTACGACCAGTTCTGGTCGGGCCCGTCTTTCTTGAGCTGGATCTCCGTGTCAAGGCCCTGGGGCTGGCCCGCGAAGCGCGACACGAATTCCGGCGCGCCGCCCTGTCTGAGCCACTGCATCGTCTGGACGTCGATGTCCCAGGCGTTGAGCCCCAGCGCCTTGGCGACGCCGCGCAGATCGGCGATGGCCCGCTCCAGGGGACCGCGGTTCACGGGCCGCTGGAACCGGACGCTCTCTACCTGGCCCTCGCGGATCGTCAGCGTCGTCGCCCGCGCCGGCAACCACTCGTCCAGATTTAAGGCCGCGGCCTTCTCGGCGGGCGTCAGCGGGGCATCGGGGTCAGCACCCAGGATCTCGTCGGACGAGACGACGGCGCCGTAATCGTTCGAGACCAACACGCCACCCACGGCGTTGAGTTCGTCGAAGTACGAATCGGAAGGATCGTCCACCGACGCGACCTGGATCTGCGCGTTCGCGCTGTCCGGCAGGCCGACGACCTGGTTCTTGAAGGTCGAGCTCTGGGGCTCCTCGTCGATCCCGCCCTGGATGCCCGCGCCGACCTCTTGTTCGAGCGTAGCCAGGACTGGCGGCTCCCAGATGGGATCGATGGCCGCCAGTTGCAGTCCGTCATAGTTCCGGAACGTCCAATCGGCGAGCGTCATGTGGATCGTGTCGCTGGCGAAGACATCCCCTTGACTGTCCTTGTACAGGACGGTGAAGCTGAAATCGCTGCTGGGATGCACGGCCTCGAGCCAGACGTCCACGTTGCCGGATTGAAGGCCGGCCAGGTAGCCGCTGGGGCTGGACAGGTCGAGCGTCAGGGGGCCGTCGCCCGTCGAGTCCTCATCGTAGAAGAGGGATCCATCGGATTGAAACAGCCGCACGGCGCTGGGGTCGGACAGGACGATCTGGACGGACCCATTGGTCATGCCGGCCGGGAGTTGGTTCAAGGTGATCATTGTCGCCGGGTACCTCGGCACCCACTCTCAGCTCGGTGGAATTACCCGTGACGTCGTCCTCCGAGGCCGTGGCGGGGGAATCAATCACCGGCGGCGCGGCATAGTCGTCCGGTGCATCGGGGGCGTAGGTGACCGCGACGTCCTGGAACGAGGCCGTGGCATTGCCGCCGGTGCCGCCATCAAGGGCCGGCGCGCCACCCGTGGCGTCGGTCCACCCCGTCTGCTGGAACATCCAGGTCGCGGGCTGAGCCGTCCCGTCGGCCCAGATACTGCCGTAGAGAGTCGAGCCCACGACCTCCAGCGCGAAGTCGTACCAGGTGCCGACGCTCCAGGAGAAGGCATACGAGTTTCCCCAGGTGCCCGTGTTGTCGTCGAGGAATGCGACCGTGTTGTTGCCCTGAAGGACCAGGTTGTATCCGGCGCGGGTGGTGGGGTCGCAATCGAGTCCCACACCGGCCCAGGCCGCGTCGGTGCCGCTCCAGGAATCCACCCGGACTTTGGCCGTGAGCTCGAGGTCGGCCGGGAAGGTCATGATGTTGAGCAGCTTGTAGGAGCCGCCCGCATCGGTCGAGGTCTGACTGAGGATCCCGGCGTCGATCGACCAGGTCCCGCCGGTCGGCTGCCAGGCCGGATCGAGTGTGCTCGCGCTGAAGTCGTCGGTGAACAGCGCGTCCGGAGTCAGGGGGACCGAAGAACCGGTGGGCGTGATATTAATGAAGACGGTCGCCACGTTGCTCGATCTGGCCCCGTCGCTGGCCTGGTACGTGAAGAAATCCTGGCCGTAGAAGCCGGCATCGGGGACGTAGTCGAAGGTCCCATCCGCGTTCAGAGTCAACGTCCCCTCGCTCGGCCCCGTCACGAGGCTGGCCGTCAAGGAATCACCATCGGCATCCGTGTCGTTGCCGAGTACGCCGGCCGGGACACTGGATACAACGAGCGTGGTGTCGTGGGGGACCGTGTAGGTGCCGTCGACGGCGACAGGGGCATGGACATCGGTGACATCCAGGGCAGCCGCGGCAATGCCGGAGGTCTTCGAGCCATCACTGGCCTGGTAGGCAAAGCTGTCGACGCCGTAGAATCCTGCGGCCGGCGTGTAGATGAACGACCCATCGCTGTTGAAGATCAGGGATCCGTGCTGCACGGTCGAGACCAGGGAGGAAGTCACCAGTGGGGGGCTGCTACTCGACCCAACCGTGACCTCGAACTGCCCGGTCGTTGTCCCGCCCGAACCGGCGTCGACCAGCACGGTGATATAGAACACCCCGACAAATCCCGCATCGGGCATCACCACCAGGGTGGTCCCTGTCACGGATACGCTCGCCGGGCCGCCCCCGGCCTGGGCTTCGAATAACGTCGTCGGGTCGGTGGCGTAGGAGGGAGCCAGCGAGGCCACCAGGGTGCAGGCCGCCAGGTTGCTGTTGTCCCAGCGGTAGAGGTTGCCATCGGGCAGGATGAAATACGAGTTCGAGGCGGAGTCGACGAACCACTTCTCGCCCAACCCGCCCCAGTTGGTGTAGTAGTCGCCGGTGGAATGGAACCCATATTCCTGCTCGAGATGGTCCCGCCGCCGCCGAAGTCGGCCGCGATCTGCCCGATCGATGAGGTCCCATCTCCCCAGGTAATCTCGGCCGAATAGTCGGTCAAGGTCCCGCTATCGAACGTGAAGGAGGCCAAGACCTGGCTGCCGATCGGGACTCCTTCTTGCTGCGTCCCGATCGGATTCATCGTGAGGTTGATGCTGAGCAGACAGCGTTCCTCCAGGCAGAGGCCCTCGGGGATGAAGGAGGTCGGCCGACGACGGCGTGGGCGGCGTTGTCGCGTGGACATGGATTGTCCCCCGTGATGTTCGCGCCCATGAGATCAGGACATCCTGTCCGGCGGTCACCAGGTCGCCAATGCCCATTCGACACAGAAGGGCGGGCCGAGCCTGTCCCAGCGGCGGGTCGAGCGAGCCTCGCATTGGCTCTTGTTAGTCGCGCCCTTCGTTGCGCACTGCCAACCAACTCGGGTCGCCCATGGCGAAGAGTAGACTATTTAGACCATAACTGAAAGAGATTGCAAGAAAAAACTTCCGTAATTCTGCTTTTTTCAATAGCCGCGCTGAGGAGGGAGCAACTTGGGCCCGAATCCTGCCGGAGCCGATCCTGGCCGTCGCCATGCTGGCCTAACCGTTCCGCTCCCCACTCGCCCTCGCGCCCGGCCGCATCAGCTTGGTGAGGGCAGGACCGGGCCGCTGGTTGCTTCGTTCCTCGAAGGGACAGAAGGCTTCACGCGTCGCAAGGAGTTCCGCCCCCAAGTTCTTGTGACGTAACCTCTAGCGGCATTGGGTTATCCGTGTGATGAATCCTGCCCAGTTGACAAGTGTCATAGACCCTTGTAGCCTCGGCCTGAACGAGGGGTGCCGGTCGTTGCGGCTCAGCTCTGGAGCAATCCTGCGACGACGCGCGCCTTGCTGACTGGGGCATCGGTCAGGGTCTCCTCGCGGCCGTGATGGCGATAGGTCAGCTTGGTGTGGTCGAGTCCCAGTTGATGCAGGAGCGTGGCGTGGAGATCGGGAACGGAGACCCGGTCCACGACCGCCCTGTAGCCGAACTCGTCGGTCTGGCCGTGGACGTAGCCCGCCTTGAAGCCGCCACCGGCGAGCCAGAGACTGAAGGCGTTGCGGTTGTGGTCGCGCCCCTTGCTGCCTTGCGAGACGGGCAAGCGGCCGAACTCGCCCGTCCAGAGGAGGATCGTCTCATCGAGCAGGCCACGGGCCTTGAGGTCGCGGACCAGCCCGGCGACGGGCAGGTCGGTAACCGCACAGATGGTCTCGAGCTCCCCTTTGGTGTCTTTGTGCGAATCCCAGGGCTGAAACGGTGGCGGGAAGACCTGGACGAAGCGCACGCCGTGCTCCACCAGCCGCCGGGCCATCAGGCAGCGGGTCCCGTAGCTGGCCGTCGTCGGATTGTCCAGTCCGTAGAGCGCGCGGGTGGCCGCCGATTCCTGGGACACGTCGAGCGCGGGGGCCGCGTGCACTTGCATCCGAGCGGCCAGCTCGTAGTTGCGGATCCGGGCCTCCAGCTCGGACTCGCCGGGGAACTTGCGGCGATGCGCCTCATTGAGCCGGGCGAGGAACTGGAGGTCGGCCCGCTGCGATCCGGCCGGTCGGGGCACCGCGGGCTGCAAGTCGAGGACCGGCGCCCCGGCCGAGCTGAACTCGACGCCTCCGTAGAGCGCCGGCAGCCACCCCGGGGACCAGACCAGCTTGCCGCTGGTGTTGTACCCCGTCGGGTCGCGGAGCACGATGTACGCCGGGAGGTTCTGGTTCTCCGTCCCCAGGCCGTAGCTGACCCAGGCGCCGAGCGCTGGCTTGCCGGGGAAGATCTTCCCGGTGCTCAGCATCACCAGCGCCTCGGTGTGGTTGTTGTGCTCGGTGAACATCGAACGCACCAGGGTGATCTCGTCGGCGATCGTGCCCAGGTACGGCAGTGCTTCCGACAGCTCCATGCCGCAGGCGCCCTGCCTGCGGAACCGGAATGGGGTGCCCAGCAGCGTCGTGGTGTTGCCCGGCTGGAACGTCTCGACACTGCCCGGCATGGTCCCGCCCTGGCGTTTTTGCAGCTCGGGCTTGAAGTCGAACAGGTCCATCTGGCTCGGGCCGCCATTCTGCACGAGCTGGATGACCGCCCGGGCCCGGGCGCGGAAATGCCCCGGTCGTGCCTTCAGATCGAGCGGACGCCCGCGATCGGCGACCGTGGCGCCGACCCCTTCGGAGTGCAGGATGTACGCCGCGGCCAGGGCGCCGAAGCCCAGCCCCGAGAGCTTCAAGAGCTCGCGCCGGGGGATCAGTTCCGACCAATCACCACCGGCCTGGAGATTGCGGTCCATGGTCGCCTCCGCATCAGAGGGGCCAATCCCTGGGCGACGGCAACCGCCCGTCCCCAGGGGGTTGTCCTACTCCACATAGAGGAACTCGTTGGTATTGAGCAGCATCAAGCAGAGATCCGTGAGCGCAACGATTTCGGCGCGGCGCGGGCCGTGCTTCGTGTCGTTCTTCAGACCATTGCGGACCTGGGTCTCCAGCAGCGCGAGCGACCAGGCGGCTTCCTCGCCGGTCGGCGGCCGCGCCAGCGCCATCCGGAAGGCCCGCTCGATCTGGCGGCGCGGCGACCCCGGCTCCGACCGGGCGACGCGCTCCGCGAAGTGCTCGGCCTCGTCCCAGGCGAATGCGCTGTTGATCAGGCTGAGAGCCTGGAGCGGGACGACCGAATCGGTGCGCCTCGGGCAGTTGCTCGCCATGATGGGAGCATCGAAGACCGTGAGCAGCGAGAGCCCGTAGTTGCGCCGCGACAGCAGGTAGAGACTGCGTCGCCACTGCGCCGCGGGGTTCGGCAACCCCGTGGCGGCGACCACGACCATGCCGTCGGGCTTGGTCTCGATCGGGACCGGGGGTCCGCCGAGGGTCGGGTCGAGATGCCCGCTGATGGCCAGGAAGGCGTCGCGGATGGCCTCGGCCTCGAGCCGGCGGAGTGGCTTGCGCCACAGCAGGGTGTTGCCGGGATCCACCGATTCCGGCTCCGGGTCCGAGCGGCCGGTGCGGTACGAAGCCTGCCGGTAGACCGAAGAGGTCAAGATCAGCTTGTGCAGCCGCTTCAGCCGCCAGCCCCCCGCCACCAAGTCGGCGGCGAGCCATTCGAGCAGTTCGGGGTGCGACGGGGGTGTGCCCATCGCGCCGAAGTTCTCGGACGTGGCGACAATCCCCGTGCCGAAATGGTGTTGCCAGAGCCGGTTGACCAGCACCCGCGCCGCCAGGGCGGCGGCCGGAGAATCCCGGTTCGTCAACCACCGCGCCAGGGCCGTGCGCCGGCCGCTCCCCCGCCCCGGCTCCGACGTGGGCCCGGCCCCGGGAGGCGGGGCCGGGACGATCGCCTCGGCCGGCGTGGCGCAGAGCACGCTCAGGAAACCGGCGGCGACCTCGGCCCCGGGCTTCTCCTCGTCCCCCCGGCGCAGCAGGTAGGTCGGCGGCGGGGGGCCGAGGTCGTAGAGCGCCTGGATCTTGCCGTAGGAACGCTTCCGACCCTTCAGCGCGGCCATCTCCGCGGTGATCGATTCGGCCCGGGCGGCGTCGGCGGCGGTCAACGCCGCGGTCACCTCGCCGGGGTCAATCTTCACGAGGGGCCCAAGCTTTTCGGCCAGGTATTTCTGGACCGGAGTGCGGTGCTTGGGCTGAGTCTCGAGGGCCATCTTGACATCCGTGCGGATGGGTGCGGGGAGGGTCCCGAGCTTGGCCTCGAGGAGTCTCGCCGCGTATGGGCGGCGCAGCGCGGCCAGCCGGCCATTCTGCTCGGCGATCTGGCGGTCGAGCTCGGCATTCTCCCGGTCGATGGCCGCCTTCTCAGCCGGCGAGACATCCCACAGGTGGCGGTTCTGCGGCTGGATCCACACCGACGGGTTGTACGCCGGGGTGAACACGGCCATCAGGCGGTAGTAGTCGCGCTGCGGGATCGGATCGAACTTGTGATCGTGGCAGCGGGCACACGCGACGGTCAGGCCGAGCAATCCACTCGTCAGGTTCTCGATCGTACCGTGCAGGACCTGGAACCGCTGGAGTGGCCGGTTCAGCTCGTCCTCGGTCGTGTTGTCGACGGCGGTCCGCAGCAGACCGGTCGCGATCAGCGCGTCGCGGATCTCGGGGGTATACCTGGCCGCGTTCCTCCAGTCGACCAGCTCGTCGCCGGCAAGCTGTTCAGTGAGGAAACGATCGTAGGGCTTGTCGGTATTGAGCGAGCGCACCACGTAGTCGCGATAGCGCCAGGCCCCGTCGCGCACCCGGATGATCCCGGCGTCGTTGTCGGTCCCGACGGTGTCCACGTACCCGACGGCATCGAGCCAGTGCCGGCCCCAGCGCTCCCCGTAGTGCGGGGAGGCGAGCAGGCGATCGATGAGCCGCTCGTAGGCGTCCGGGGCCCGGTCTGCCAGGAAGGCTTGGACCTCCTCGGGCGCCGGCGGCAGGCCCAGGAGGTCGAAGGAGGCCCGCCGCACCAGCGCAACCGGCCCGGCCTCGGGCGAGTAGCCCAGGCCCCGCGCCTCCAGCTTCGCCAGCACGAAGGCATCGATCGGCGTCCGCAGCCGCGCCCGATCTCGCACGACGGGGACGGCCGGACGGGCCAGGGGCCGGAACGCCCAGTAGTCCCGATCGGCCTCGGACACCGCCGCGTCAACGGCCGCAGCGGCTGGCGCGGACGGGGCCGCGGCCGGCGCCCCGCCATCAATCCAGGCGCGGATGGTGGCGGTCTCGGCCTGGGAAAGCTTGTCCTTGCCGGGAGGCATGGTCTGGTCCAGGACCTGCTCGAACAGCGGGCTCTCGTTGGCCTTGCCCTTGACCAGCACCGGCCCGTTGCGGCTCCCGCGCTCGATCGTGCCGGGCGTGCCCAGGTCGAGTCCCAGCTTGGGCTTCGCCCCGCCGTGGCACTTCAGGCAGTGCGCACGGAAGATCGGAAGGACGTCGCGCTCGAAGCTCGGTCCCTGAGCAGGCTCGGCGCCGGCCGCCACCCCCAGCCCGATCAGCCCGGCGAGCCCCAGCGCCAGAGTCGTTGTTACCACATGTCTCGGCCAACACGAGATCATGTTCGACCTCCTCGAATCCTCCCGGGTGCCTCGGCCCATGACCGCCGGGACTCCCTGAGTTTCGATCCTCTCCGGCGGAAACCGTTCGAACAAACCAGGTCGGTCACGAGGTCGTTATGGCGATGATTCGGGGATCCTCCTGCAAAGGCCAGAAACGAGTCTCAGTATCGGATTGTAGGATAGATCCTCGCGTCCAGCAAGAGATCCGCGGGGCGCCGAGACTCCAGGAGGCAACGAACTCCTTGGAGACCCGGCCGCTCGGTTCGATCCAGGTCCCGGTCACGAGCCCAAGCACACGGTTGCGGTGATCGTCAGGAAGAAGACGCCGCACGCCACCAAACCCGCGCGCATCAGCAGGTTGGGGCGCAATTCGCGGGGCAACAGCGTGCTATTGACGTAGAGCGTGTGGAACGCCGAGAAGCCCAGGGCGACATTACCGAGGACCGCTCCGATCTTGGCGATCTGAAGCGGGTTGAACAGCGTCAAGGCGATCAGGCCCCAGACCGCGAAGGCCGCGAGGATGCCGTAGTAGACAGACTTGACCTGGTCCTCCCGCAGCCGCCGGGTCACGGCGCTGCCGGTCCACACCAGGTCGGTCCAGATGCGGGCGATGAGATCGCCGGTCATCACGCTGTTGGGCGCCAGGGCGAGGAAGCCGCAGAGCAGGGTGATCGACCAGAGGAACGGGGCGTAGGCGGGGAACCGTGCCGCGATGCCGTCGGCGGTCATCGCGGCCACTCGGTTCTCGGCGATCGGCGCGTTGCGGACAAACTCCAGCGAGAGCATGCAGGGCAAGGCCAGCCCGATGAAGCTGCACGTCATCCACAAGTAAACCTGGTCTCGGAGGATATGTCGAAACCACCCACGCCAGCGCTCCCGGTTGACGGCATTGATCGGGAAGACGATCCCCGTATGAGACAAGCCGATGGTCCGGCCGCCGATGGCGCTGGGGATCGCCCCAGTCTGGGCACCCATGCCCCATCCCTTATCGCGAGCATAGTTGGAGAACAGGGCATTGGAGAAGCCGCCCGCCCCGGCAATCGCCGCGAAGGCCGCGATCAGAGCCCAGTCCAATTCGGGGAGCCGGCCGTGCCGGAGCCAGTACCGCACCAGGTTGAACCGCTCGAACCCCTGATTGGCGACCAGCTCCCGCACCCGTTCGGCGTAGGGGGCTGGGACGTCCTCCAGCCGGTGATACCGCTGTGTCCCATCGCCGGTCTCGATCGCGATGACGTCGGGGCGCCAGCTCCGGTCGGGCCCGATGGTCCCCTGCACAGCGAGGGACCGCGAAGCATCGCCGGTCCGGACAAGGAAGCCGTCAGGCCGGCACAGCGCCATGGCCCGTTCCAGGATGCGGGCGCGCCGCTGCTCGTCCTGGGGAGGGAGCGTGGTACCCGCGCCGTAACGGTGATCGACCGCGCCCTGCCGGATCCGGAACGACGTGACCAGAGGAGAGCCGTCCACGAGCGTCCCTTGCACGGTCGTGATCGCGTCGCCCTCCCGCTCCGACCAGGAGAAATGCGGCCCCGCGAGGACGACATCCGCACGCACGGCAACGGAGCCGAACCGGAAGAATCCGCTCAGGATCTCCCGAGCATCGACGGCCGAGGCCATGATGGCCGTCACGAGGACGAGGAACGACAAGAGGAGCACGATCTTGACCGTCATCACGCGCTCGAGCACGGTGTACACCGTGCCGCCGAAGACCAGAGGGACGAGGGTGCCAATGAAGACGATGTAGCCCAGGGCCTTGACGATCTGGCCCTCACTCCAGGTCATCCCGGCCAGGGTGAGCTGGCCGTCGCCGGGGAGGTGGCCCAGCACGGCCGCCGCCAACGGGACGGCGGCGTTCGAGGCCATGAAGGGCCAGATGTGGGCGATGAACAACGTCAGGTAGCAGAGGGTCCAGATCCGAGGGCCCGGTGGCGTGCGGAAGAAGCCGATGAAGATCGGTTCGCCGCAATAGAGGGTGTAGCGCATCACCTCCAGGTTGTAAAAGACCTGGACGAGGATACTGACGGTGGCCAGCCAGAGAAACGTCCCGCCGAACTGTGCGGTCACGGCGGGGCCGAACAGCCACTCGCCCGCGCCGACCGACGAGCCCGCCAGCAGGATCCCCGGCCCGAGCAGGGACGCCCATCGGCGTCCACTCGGGGCCGGCGGTGGGATCAAGTCGCCGACCTGCCAGGGGGTCATCGCCCCGGCGGGAACCGTACCGGGCGCGGAGGCCGGTGGCGGGCCCGGCTCGATCGGTCGAATGGGGGCAAATCCTGAGGACATCGGGCCACCTTCAAGGACTATCTCGATTTCAGATCCACAAATAATACTTATATTTTGATAATATATGGAATTCGGAATCCGGAATCCGCGAACCCGAAAGACGCGTACCGCGCGGAGGAGCGACGCCCGTCGGATCTATCCGAGTCCGATCGAGCGGAGATACTCCCGGGTCCGCTTGGCGATCGGCAACGGCTTGTCGAACGGCGCGGGGTACATGTCCTGCTCGACGATCGCCCAGCCGTCGTAGCCGACCTCTTGGAGGGCATCCCGGAAGGCGATGAAGTCCACCACGCCGTGAGATGGCTCGCAGAACATATCGTTGCCAACAGCGATCGCGAAGGGGATCTGCTCCCGCTCGACCCACTTCTGTTTCTCCCCGTCGACGCTCTTGAGGTGCAGGTAGGGGATGCGGGCGTGGTGGCGGCGGAAGAAGGCGATGGGGTCGCCCCCACGGTAGGCGTGATGGCCCGTGTCCAGGCAGAGACTCACCAGGTTCGGATCGGTCTGTTCCAGGAAGGCCTCGATCTGGTCCTCGTACTCGATGTGCGTCTCCGCATGCGGATGCTGGACCAGTTGGAGTCCGAAGCGGTCCCGGACCAGCTCGGCCATCCGGTGCGTGACCTCGATCAGCCGCTTCCACTCGTCCGCGCCGAGCCGGGACGGCCGGGTGGGCCGGCCGGTGAACAGGTCGGAGTAGGTATCGTCGATGAACACCAGGAAGCGCGCGCCCAGGGCGGCCAGTAATTCGCCGCCGCCGAGGACCTGCCGCTCCAGGTCGGGCCAGGCGGCCGGGTCTTCCAGGTGGGCCATGGCGAAGGTGCCCGACACCTTCAGGCCGCGGCGAGCCAGCTCGGCGCGGAGGGTCGGCAGGTCCGTGGGCAGGTAGCCGTAGGGACCCAGCTCCGTCCACTCGTAGCCGGCCTCGACGAGTTCGTCGAGGTAGCGATTCCAAGGAGTCTGCTTGGGATCGCTGGGGAACCAGACGCCCCAGTTGTCCGGCGCACTGCCAATCTTGATGTTCATTATTTCAGTTCCCTCGTGTCTGGATCAGAGGTACTCAGTAACCGCGGCGATCAAGCGTTCCGGGTGGTCGCGCCCGCGACACGCTGGTCGAGTAGCGCTCCCCGCCGCCTGGGTCACGAGCTGGGGTGCCCGGACCATCCGGCCGGCGGCCCCCGATCGAGCCCCTCCCCCAGCGGTCGCGGTGCGGAGATGCGCCGGGTGGCCGCCTCCTGCTGGAGCGATTCGCACCGCGCGATGGCCCCGACGAGCCCGTCGATCACTCTGAACGCACGACGCAGTCTCATCGCAACCGGAAAACTCGGCTGGCAGGAGTTTCAGGGGTCGGAGGATCCGCGTTGACGCCCCCTATAAATCCTATTATCCTACACCTTGGGTCGAGATGTCCAGTGAGAACGGGCGTATTCGGGAATTGATCACGCGGATGCGGACGGAGCTGACCGTGAACGACGCCGGAGATTTCGGCTTGGGTCGGAAGCTGGCCAATCTTCCCGCGCTGCGGGAGCTGGGTTTTCAAGCCACACGACGTCTGATGGACGTCCAAAAGACCAGCCAAGACTTTGCCTTCTCCGAAGCGATGTTCCGGGAAGTGACCGGTCCGTGCCGTGTGGGCGAGCAGCGGGCATCGGCCTTGCGGTTCGGTGATGATCGGGTGCAGGCGCTGTTGAGTGTGTTGTTGGTGCTACGGTTGCTGCCCCGGGGATTTCGCAGTCGTGATCTGCGGGAGCACCTCGCTGCGCTGCTGGGGGTTGATCCCAGCCAATGGACCCAGGGCCGGCTCACGTACCAACTGCGCCGCTTACGTTTGCAAGGGTTAATCGAACGCGCCCCGGAATCCCATCGCGACACGGTGACCGACAAGGGGCTGCGGATGGCGCTGTGGTTCACGCGGTGTCACGCGCGGTTGTTCCGGCCAGCACTCGGGGAACTCTTTGCCGAAGACTTCCCAGGAGACAGCCCGCTGCGCCGCGCGTTCGACCGTTTCGATCAAGAGGTGAACCGACATATCGAGAAAGCGAAGGTTCCCGTGGCGGCTTGATCGAGAAAACTTGACTCAGATGCGCCAAATCCTCCTCTTAAAGGGGTCTAAAGTTCAGGAACCGACCATGAGCGAGGTGACTGTTCGGCCCCGAGAGCCGTTCCCACCGCGCCGATCCGAGCCACGGCTGCCTCTCGATGCGATCTTCGAGCCGAGGGCTGTCGCGGTGATCGGGGCCACCGAGAAGCCCGGGAGCGTGGGGCGATCCATCCTGTGGAACTTGACCAGCAGCCCCTTCGGAGGGACAGTCCACCCGGTCAATCCTAACCGGCCCGACGTGCTGGGGATCCCCGCGTACCCCAAGATCGGTTCGGTGCCCGAACCAGTCGACCTTGCGGTGGTGGTGACCCCCGCGCCGTCCGTCCCCGGCGTGATCGGTGAGTGTGTCGAGGCCGGGGTCAAGGGCGCGATCATCATCTCGGCCGGGTTCAGGGAGACGGGGCCGGAGGGGGCTGAACTCGAGCGGAGCGTGCTGGAGCAGGCCCGGCGCGGGCGAATGCGTCTGATCGGTCCCAACTGCCTGGGGGTCATGCGACCCGGCCACGGACTCAACGCCACGTTCGCTACCCAGATCGCTCGGCCAGGGACTGTCGGCTTCCTGAGCCAGAGCGGTGCCCTCTGCACGGCGATCCTCGACTGGAGCCTGCGGGTCGACGTCGGCTTCAGCACATTCGTCTCGACCGGCTCGATGCTCGACGTCGGCTGGGGCGACCTGATCGATTACCTGGGCGATGATTCCGAAACGAAGTGCATCGTGATCTACATGGAATCAATCGGCGATGCGCGGTCATTCTTGTCGGCGGCACGCGAGGTGGCGCTGACCAAGCCGATCATCGTGATCAAGGCGGGACGGACCGAGGCGGCGGCCAAGGCGGCGGTGTCGCACACGGGCACGCTGGCCGGCAGCGACGAGGTCCTGGACGCCGCGTTCCGCCGCGTCGGCGTCCTGCGGGTCAACTCGATTTCGCAGGTCTTCGACATGGCCGAGGTCCTGGCCAAGCAGCCCAGGCCCCGCGGCCCCAGGCTGGCGGTGGTGACCAACGCTGGCGGGCCCGGTGTCTTGGCCACCGACGCTTTGATCGAGAACCACGGCGAGCTCGCCACGCTCTCCGGCGAGTCCTTGGAGGCACTCAACGCCAGCCTCCCGGCCGCCTGGAGCCGCAACAACCCCATCGACATCCTGGGCGATGCCGACGCCCAGCGATACGCCGATACCCTGGCGATCACGGCCCGCGATCCCGACATCGATGGGCTCCTGGTGATCTTGACTCCTCAGGCGATGAGCGACCCGACCGGGACCGCCCGCGAGCTCCAAGCGTACGCCAAGGTCCCCGGCAAGCCGGTGCTCGCCAGTTGGATGGGAGGCGCAGCGGTCGAGCCCGGTGGGCAGATCCTCGACCACGCGGGCATCCCGACCTTCGCCTATCCCGACGCCGCCGCGCAAGTCTTCGCCCTCATGTGGCGGTCGTCTTACAACCTCCAGGCCCTCTACGAGACCCCGAGCCTGCCATCTGGTGGCGAGAGGGACGCCGGTAGCCGTTCGGCGGCCGGGGCGATCATCGCCGCGGCGCGGGAGCAAGGACGGACCATCCTGACTGAGGTCGAATCGAAGCGGATCCTCGCGGATTACGGCATCCCCACCGTGGAGACCCGCATCGCCGCGACCGAGGACGAGGCGGTCGCCGCCGCCGAGGCCATCGGATTCCCAGTCGTCCTCAAGCTCCATTCCGACACGATCACACATAAGACCGACGTGGGCGGCGTGCAGCTCAACCTCCCCGGCGCGGAGGCCGTCCGCCGTGCCTATCGCGCCATCGAGGCGGCAGTCGGCCGTCGCGCAGGTGCCGAGCAATTCCAGGGGGTGAGCGTCCAGCCGATGGTCGCGCTGGATGGTTACGAGCTGATCGTCGGGAGCAGCCTCGATTCCCAGTTCGGCCCGGTCCTGCTCTTCGGGACGGGAGGCCAACTCGTCGAGGTGTTCAAGGATCGCGCCTTGGGGTTGCCGCCGCTGAATACCACCCTGGCCCGGCGGATGATGGAGCAAACCAAGCTCTTCACGGCGCTCCAAGGGGTGCGCGGCCGCCCACCGGTGGACCTCCTCGGACTCGAGCAACTCCTGGTCCGCTTCAGCAATCTGGTCATCGAGCAACGCTGGATCAAGGAGATCGACATCAACCCCTTGCTCGCCTCGCCGGAACGGATCCTGGCCCTCGACGCGCGGGTGCTTGTCCACGGCCCGAACGTCGGTGATGCGGCCCTTCCCCGACTGGCCATCCGCCCCTATCCGACCCAGTACATCGCCCCCTGGACCGCCAAGGACGGTACTCGGCTTGTCCTGCGGCCCATCCGCCCGGAGGACGAACCCTTGCTGGTCGCGTTTCATGGGACCCTCTCGGAGCGGACCGTCTCTCTCCGCTATCTCCACGCGATGAAGCTGTCCACGCGGGTGGCTCACGAGCGCCTGACCCGGATCTGCTTCATCGACTACGACCGGGAGATGGCCTTGGTGGCCGACTGCAAGAATGCCCAGACCGGCGATCATGAGATCCTCGGTGTCGGCCGCCTGAGCAAGGTCCACGGGACCGACGAGGCCGAGTTTGCGCTGGTGGTGAGTGACCGCTTCCAAGGACAGGGGCTCGGCACCGAGCTCTTGCAGCGCCTCCTCCAGATCGGCCGCGAGGAGAGGCTCGCCCGCATCGTCGGCATCATCCTGCCCGAAAACGTCCCGATGCGGCGCATCTGCCAGGAGCTCGGCTTCCGGCTGGTGCACGCCATCGGCGACCCCGTGATCAAGGCCGAGATCGACCTCTGAATCGGGACCCGGTGCTCATTCCCCTCCGGTTGAGAGTCGTCGGGATCACTGAGATTGGGAGGGTCTGGCTCGCCCGGGTCCCCACGATGGTCGGGACCGGGCGGCTGGGACGATCCGGTAAAGACGTGAGGGTCTCGTAATGGCAGCAGCCGAAAACGCGAGGAAACTATCCGGCTCGGTTGGGCACATCACGGCCGTCCGTGGTTCGGTCGTCAAGGTCTGGTTCTCCGATGGTCTCCCGGCGATCAACGAGGCCGTGAAGGTTTCGGCCGGCAAGCGGACGGTCATCCTCGAAGTCGCCCATCACGTGGATCCCCACACCGTGCGGATGATTGCCATGGCACCGACGGAGGGTCTGGTCCGCGGCCTTACGGTCCGGCGGACCGGCCGGCCGATCACGGTCGCGGTCGGGCCCTCGGCACTCGGCCGGCTGTTCAACGTCTCAGGATTCGGAAACGAAGTTCTCTGGGCCCTTGACATGAGGGGATCAGGCCAATATTCTTGATGTTGTAGGTTGCTCGTGATGGGCAACTGGATCCCGGCTATGGTGGCCCCGCCATGCAACTCCGCATGGTTGGGGTTTTTTTATGCCCCGACTGGTTGGTCTGATGGTCGGACACTCCGGATTATCCGTCCCAGGATGATCCAGTTCCCGCGGTAACGGCTGCCGCACTCGAGGGTCTCATGAGGGTTCCCTTTCCCTCAGGTTTCCCGGAGACGGCAGCATGTTCACCCCCTTCGACAACGGCCCGGCGAGCCATCTTTACATCGTGCAGCCGGCCTACGATCCCCTGATGGAGTATTACGCTCACGAGGTCGCTGTCCTCGCGAGCGCGCACGCTCCCTGCCGCTCGGGTCGGGATCTTCGACTGCATCGTACTGGAGCCCTCACGGGACCTTGCGGCGGGTCCGACCAGGGACTCGCCGCGCGCGGCGCCGGCGCTCGAGGCGACCGCATGGGGGAAGTACCTTGCGCGCCCGAGGTGCCGCGGTCGAGCGGCCATGTCGTACCGAGTGCCACCGGCGCTCCCGGCCGGTGGGCCCGTTTGATGTTCCGTCTGGGGTACGCATTCCGTCCGCGTCGAGTCCTCGACGCTGAGAGAAGGCTCGAGACGAAGGCTGGACCACGACTCGAGGACGGAACGCGCCGGCATGGTGTCAGTCCCGCGAAGGGGGCAGACACTCATCGCTCCACGTGTCAGGATTCGCTCGTGATTTCTCAATGAAAGGAGATACTTATGTCAGAGGTCAAAGAAGCACCCAAGCCGAAGACCGGCAATGGCAGCCCGTTCACCTTCAGGCGCCGGTTCGCCGAGGTGCTGGACCAGCCCTTCGAGGAATTCGGCCTCCAGAGCGGGTGGCACCTGCCGAGTTTCCTCACCCGGGGCCACGAGCTCCTGCGGCGCGAGACCGGCTTCGTCCCGGCCGAGTGGTCTCCGAAGGTCGATGTCCTGCAGCGCGAGGGCCAGTTCGTGGTCCACGCCGACCTGCCGGGACTCAGCAAAGACGGCATCAAGGTGGAAGTCAATGATGACCTGATCACGATCCAGGGTGAGCGGAGGCAGGAGAAGAAGGAGGAGCGCGAGGGGTACCGCTACACCGAGTGCTCCTACGGCTCCTTCTACCGAGCCATCCCGTTGCCCGAGGGTGCCGAGCCTTCCAAGGCGACCGCCCAGTTTCGCGATGGAGTCCTCGAGGTCGCAATGCCGGCCTCGACGCCGTCCGTGAAGAAGGCACGGCGCCTTGAGGTCCGGGACGGGAAGTAGCGGTGAGGACTCGGTCACCCCGGGCGGCATCGGACCGAAAGGGAATGCTGCCTGGGGTGACCGGGCTCACCTTGGCCGTTGCGGGATCGTGACGAGGCATGTCGTTGTGTCGAGACAGGCGTTTTCCAGGGGAATCACTCCGATGGTTGGAGAGAAAGGGAGGCAAGCCATGCGTGAGGCACAATTGCGACGCGATGTCGAGGACGAGCTCGAGTGGGAGCCGAGCATCAATGCGGTCGAGATCGGCGTTGCGGTCCACGACGGCATCGTAACGCTGACCGGGTTCGTGCCCGACTACGGCGAGAAACTGAGAGCCGGGCGCGCAACCAAGCGGGTCCGCGGCGTCAAGGCGGTCGCCAACGACATCGAGGTTCGGATGCCCTGGACCTCCGAGCGGACCGACGCGCAGATCGCGCTGGCGGCCGTCGAGGCGTTGACCTGGGAGACGCGGGTTCCGGCTGATTGGATCAGACTCTGGGTGAGCCACGGCTGGATCTACCTCGAGGGAGAGGTCGATTGGCAGTATCAGAAGGCCGCGGCCGAGCAGGCCGTGCATTCCCTCGTCGGCGTACGAGGCGTGCTGAACCAGATCACCCTGAAGCCGCAGGTCGTGGCGGCCGAGGTCAAGTCCCGGATCGAAACGGCCTTCCGGCGCAGCGCCGAGCTGGATGCGCAGAAGCTCCGCGTGGAGTCGCACGACGGCAAGGTGACGCTGCACGGCGAGTTGCACTCCTGGGCGGAGCGCGATGAGGCCGACCGCATGGCCTGGGCCGCGCCAGGGGTCTCCAAGGTCGAGAACCTCATCATGGTGACGCCGTAGGGTGCGCGAAGAATCTCTGCGCCAGTACCGGGACGACCGCGACAGGCGACGATCGGGGCGGCGCGGCGATCGCACTCGCGACCCTCGTGGGTTGAGCCCAGGCAGGTCATCCGACTTTCCACTGAGAGGAGAACATTCATGTACCCCTTCCGAACTATGCTGTTCGCGGCCGACTTCTCCGAAGACTCGACGCAAGCCTTCCGCCTGGCCGGCTCGCTGGCCGTCGAGAACAAGACCCGCATCGTCGTCCTCCACGTCCTGGAGCCGAATCTGGTCGTGGAAGAACCGGTCTACCTCGGTCAGACGACGATGCAGTTCTACAACGCCGGGAGGGATGAAGCTCAGTACGAATCCATCAAGCGCAAGTTGGGCGAGGTGTACATCCCGGGTCATGCCATTGACGTAGAATATCACACGCGGGAGGGGCACGCCGCGGAGGAGATCCTCCGGATGGCCGACGAGGTCGGGGCTGACCTCATCGTCATGGGGACACACGGGCGTACGGGGCTTAGGCGGCTCCTGGCCGGGAGCGTCGCCGCCACCGTTCTTCGCGGCGCCCATTGTCCGGTCCTGGCCCTCCGCTCAGGGAACCGGCCGCGCCCGGCGGAGGAGATGCGAGTTCTCCTCCACCCGACGGACTTCTCGGACGGCTGCGAGGCAGCCCTGCGGGTGGCTCGCTCGTTGGCCCGGGATCTCGGGGCCCGACTCATCGTCCTGCACATCCTCCCGTTCGACCTCTACCTGGAAGGCAGGATGGCCACGGGACTCGACCCGCAAGGCTACCACGATTCCCTGGACATGATCCGCCAGCGACTCGATGGCCCGGACCTCAAGCAACCGGTGGAGACCCGGCTGTGCCGAGGGTACGAGGCCGAAGAGATCCTCCGGATGGCCCAGGAACTCGAGGCTGACCTCATCGTGATGGGCACGCACGGATGGAGCGGGTTGGGTCGGCTCCTGATGGGCAGCACGGCCGAGTCCGTCCTTTCCAGGGCGGACTGCCCCGTGCTGGTCGTGAAAGCGTCCCGAAGCGAGGCGGCTCCCACGCCGGTTCGCGCCGCGGTCGAAGCGGAGATCGTCCCGTGACATCCAGGCTCCCCGAAGTGGTCCCGAAGCAGGAGAACCTCGATGGCACACAAGCATCTCGAATTCAACTCGGCCGCGCGGGAGAAGATCCTCCACGGAGCCGCGACCCACCCGATACGGACTCATACCCAGGAGATCATCATGACCACGCAGACGCGCACCCAGCGGCGAGACGGGCAGACCTCACCTGCCCGGCGAAAGCATCAACCGGCCTCCGTCCCTTACTGCCCCAGTTCGTTCTCCGCAGCCACGGAGGCCAAAGAGCTCCCAGCAGCTCACCGCCCTGCGTGGGCGGTCGATCGACCCACGCACGAGCAGATCGCTGCCCGCGCCTTTCAGTTGTGGGAGGCCCGCGGGAGGCCCGCAGGGACTGACCGTGAGGACTGGCTCGAGGCCGAGCGGATCCTGTGCGAGGAGATGCGATGGTCAGAAAGCCACATCTCGTTTTGATCGCAAACCGACGGCTTCCGATTGGTCCCCGAAGGACGACGAGCGGCTGATCCAGACACGCGAGGTCGAGTGACCGACCGGAGGGGCGAGAAGGAGTATTCCGATGTCCTCCGACTTGAGTCAAATCATCGTCACCACCAAGACCGATCCGTTTCGCTCGGCCCACGGCTTGACCGTCCACCATCGGCACTTTCCCGAGGTCCGGGGCGAAGGCGACTCGCCCGAGGAGGCCGCCGCACGCCTGGCCGAGCTGTTGTCACGGACTCTCGACAGTGCACCGAGCAACTGGCGCCGGGGAATCCTCCTGCGTGCCATCGAGGATGTCCGGGCTTTCGCGCAGCGAGAGCGCTCGGGACCCTCATGCGGTCTCTCGGTCGTGTCTCGTCAGGGAGAGGACAGCCGGGGGTGACTATCCCAGGTCCATCCTCGATTGAAGGGGTCGCTCAGCGACCTCTTCCAGGGCGCCGAAGTCCGGGTGCTCCGATCCCGCAGTTCTCTATGAGAAAGCGAGGACGCCATGCTGAGTCCAGTTCGAGATCGTGGCGAGGCCGGGCGAAAACTCGCCGAGAAGCCGGCCGATTACGCCGGTCGCCCGGACGTGCTGGTGCTGGCCCTGCCGCGCGATGGAGTGCGGGCGCCTTTGAAGTCGCTCGGGCGCTGGAGGCGCCGCTCGACGACGTCGTCGTCCGCAAGCTGGGGGTCCCGGGCCACGAGGAGCTGGCCATGGGCGGCTGGTCGACTTCCTCGAGCGCAACGGCCAGACCGCGAAGGTGGTCGTGTGGGCGCACGACTCGCACCTCGGTGATGCCCGGGCGACACGGATGAGCGTGCGCGGTGAGTGGAATGTCGGCCAGCTCGTACGACAAAAGCATGGCCGCGAGGCAGTCCTGGTCGGTGCTACGACTTACGAGGGCACGGTGACGGCGACCTCGAAGTGGGATGCGCCTGCGGAGCGCATGCATGTCCGCGCGGCCCTGCCGGGGAGCTACGCCATGACTCACAAAGATGGTTTGGACCCGCGAAAGGCCCCGGTCGAACCTGTTATCCGGAGGCCCTGACGATGAGCGATCGTACTCGGGAGATGGAAACGGATTCAGGCGCCCAGGCGAGAGAGTGGACGGAACTGGCACTTCATTGCGCGGCGACCGCTCGCCAGCGGATCTCCGAGGGGAGTGAACGGGTCAAGGAGTACGTGACAAGAGAGCCTGCGCGGGCCCTGGGCATCGCGCTCGGTGTAGGAGTGCTCATCGGATGGTTGATCAAGCGGCGGTGAGATACGGCGTGGCCGCGCACGCCTCCAGCAATGGCGCGGATCCACCTGGAGGTGTGGCTGATGCAGCCAGGTCGAGTGCGGTGGCCGCGGCGCAGGCCGGCCATCCCAGCGGCGATAACCGATTCCGGATGCTCGACGCGACCCTGAAGCGGCACCGGTTCGCGCCCGATGCGCTGATCGAGGTGTTGCACACCGCGCAAGAGCTGTTCGGCTACCTCCAGCCCGACCTGCTCTACTACATCGCGCACGCCCTGAAGCTGCCCCCCAGCCGCGTCTACGGCGTCGCAACTTTTTACCACTTCTTCAGCTTCGCCCCCAAGGGGAAGCACACGTGCGTCGTCTGCACCGGCACCGCGTGCTACGTCAAGGGGGCCGACCGGCTCCTGGCCGCCATCGAGGGGTGTCTGGGGACCGTCGCGGGCAAGACCACGCCGGACGGCCAGGTCTCGCTCATGACGGCGCGTTGCCTGGGCACCTGCGGGCTGGCCCCCGTCGTGGTCTACGACGGCGAGGTCGCTGGCAATCAGGATCGTGGGTCGGCCCTGGAGCGCATGAAAGGATGGACCCACGATGGACCTCGCTGACCTCCAGGCGATCGCCGAGAAGGAGCGTTCGGCCCGCAAGGCGGTGCGGATCCGCTGTTGCACGGCAGCGGGCTGCCTCGGGTCCGGGTCGATGAAGGTCAAGGAGAGCCTGGAGGCGGCCATCGCGCAGGCCGGCGTGCGCGAGCGGGTCCAAGTCGTCGAGGTCGGATGCATGCGGCTCTGCTGCGAGGGCCCGCTCGTCCGGGTCGACCCCGAGGGACCACTGTACGAGCGGGTCAAGCCCGCGGAGGCCGCCGCGATCGTCGCTTCGCTGGACGGCGGCCCCGAGGCCGGCGTGTGGCGCGGCGACCCGGGACGGCCCTTCTTCGCCCGGCAGATGGCCATCGTGCTGGAGAACAGCGGGCTGATCGAGCCGGATCGGATCGAGTCCTACATTGAGGTCGGGGGATACCACGCACTGCACCATGTGCTCCGAGAGATGGGCCCGGCGGCGGTCGTCGAGGAGATGACGCGGAGTGGCCTGCGCGGCCGTGGCGGCGCCGGCTACCCGACTGGCCTGAAGTGGGCGACGGTCGCCAAGCAGTCGGCCGAGCGGAAGTTCGTCGTCTGCAACGCCGACGAGGGGGACCCCGGCGCCTTCATGGACCGGAGCGTCCTGGAAAGTGACCCGCACCGCGTCCTTGAGGGGATGGCCATCGCCGCTTACGCGGTCGGGGCCAGCCAGGGGTACATCTACGTCCGAGGCGAGTATCCCCAGGCCATCCGGCGCCTGGAGACGGCCATCAAGCAGGCCAAGCGGTACGGGTTGCTGGGCAGCCAGATCTTCGAGTCGCCGTTCGATTTCAAGATCGAGATCCGCATCGGCGCCGGGGCGTTCGTCTGCGGCGAGGAGACGGCGTTGCTCCACTCGATCCAGGGCCTGCGCGGCGTCCCGCGGTCGCGGCCCCCGTATCCGGCGGCCGAAGGTCTCTGGGACCTGCCCACCTTGATTAACAACGTCGAGACCTTCGCCAACGTCGCACCGATCATCCGTCAGGGAGGCGACTGGTTCGCCGCGATCGGCACCGAGAAGAGCAAGGGGACCAAGGTCTTCGCCTTGGCCGGCAAGATCCGCAATACCGGGCTGGTCGAGGTGCCGATGGGGACGACCCTCCGGCAAATTGTCGAGGAGATCGGCGGGGGACCGCCCGAGGGTACCATCAAGGCGGTCCAGACCGGCGGGCCGTCGGGAGGCTGTATCCCGGCCGAGCACCTCGACACGCCGGTCGACTATGAATCCCTGATCCGCGTCGGCTCGATCATGGGCTCCGGCGGTATGATCGTGATGGACCAGGACACGAACATGGTCGACGTGGCCAAGTTCTTCATGGAATTCTGCATGGACGAGTCGTGCGGCAAGTGCATCCCCTGCCGTGCCGGCACCGTGCAGCTCCATCGTCTCCTACAGCGGATCAGCCAGGGGCTCGGCACCCGCGCCGACCTGCACCGGCTCGAGTCGCTCTGCGACATGGTCAAGCACACCAGCCTCTGTGGCCTGGGCCAGTCGGCCCCCAACCCGGTGCTCAGCACGTTGCGCTATTTTCGACACGAGTACGAGGCCTTGATCCGGGACGGTGCACCGCAGGGTCGCCCATGCGGGCCCACGGCCGATCTGCCGATCATCCTCGGCCCGACGAAACCCACCTCCACGCCGGACCAGCCCCCGGCGCAAGTCGGCCAGTACCCCAGTCCCCAGCGAGACGAGTGAATCATGGCGGTCAAGACGCTCACGATCAACGGGAGGGCCCT
This sequence comes from Isosphaeraceae bacterium, assembly GCA_021324445.1. Taxonomy (GTDB): domain Bacteria; phylum Planctomycetota; class Planctomycetia; order Isosphaerales; family Isosphaeraceae; genus JAJPJC01. The sequence goes on along the minus strand of JAJPJC010000129.1, from coordinate 23,438 downwards.
CAGCGCCCGCGGGGACCAGACGATCCTTGAGGCGGCGCGCGAGGCCGGGTTCTGGATCCCCACGCTCTGCCACCTCGAGGGCACTTCGGATGTCGGCGCCTGCCGGCTCTGCCTGGTCGAGGTCGGCGGTAGTGGCCGTCTCCTGCCGTCCTGCGTCACCCGGGTCGAGGAGGACATGGAAATCCGGACCGACACACCGCGACTCCACGAGTATCGGCGCATGATCGTCGAGCTCCTGTTCGCCGAGCGAAATCACGTCTGCTCGGTCTGCGTGGCCAACGGCAACTGCGAGCTCCAGGACTTGGCCGTGGCGCTGGGGGTGGACCACATCCGTTTCGATTCCCTTCACCCGGCCTGCGCGGTCGACGTCAGCCATCCGCGGTTTGGGATCGACCATAACCGTTGCGTCCTCTGCACGCGCTGCGTGCGGGCCTGCGACGAGATCGAGGGGGCCCACACCTGGGACGTCGCCGGCCGCGGCACTCACGCGCGCGTCATCACCGACTTGAACCAGCCCTGGGGCAGCTCGATGACCTGCACCTCCTGCGGCAAGTGCCTCCAGGCCTGCCCCACCGGCGCCATCTTCGCCCAGGGCTCGACCGTCGCGGAGTCGAGGCACGATCGCGGCGTCCTCGCATTCCTGGTGACCGCGCGAGAGAAGAAGCAATGGATCGTCTGAAGCTCGCGACCGTCTGGATGGGCGGCTGCTCGGGGTGCCACATGTCGTTCCTCGACCTCGACGAATTCCTCATCGAGCTGGCCGACAAGGCCGACGTCGTCTACACCCCGATCATGGACGTCAAGACCTACCCCGAAGGCGTCGACATCGTCCTGGTCGAGGGGGCGATCGCCAATGACGAGCACCTCGAGATGATCCATCGGGTCCGCCGCAACACGCGGGTGCTGGTCTCGTTCGGCGACTGCGCCGTGACGGGCAACGTCACCGCACTGCGCAACCCGCTGGGCGCGGCCGAGCCCGTGCTGCGGCGGTCGTACATCGAGCAGGCCGACCTCCAGCCGCAGATCCCCTCCGAGAAGGGGATCGTCCCGGTGCTCCTGGACAGGGTAACTCCGGTTCACGCCGTCGTTCCGGTCGATGTTTACGTGCCGGGTTGCCCGCCACCGGCCCCGCGCATCCGGGCCGTGCTCGAGCAGCTCCTGGCCGACGGGCCGGCACACCTCGAGGGCCGCGAGATCAAGTTCGGTTAATCCTCAATTAATCTTATGTGGAATCTGTTTCGAATGTGGAATTTGGAATCGGGAATCGGAAATCCATGGGACAGCGCATCGTCATCGACCCGGTGACGCGGATCGAAGGCCACGCGAAGATCACCATCCAGCTCGGCGATGATGGGCAGATCGCCGACGCGCGATTCCACGTGGCCGAATTCCGCGGGTTTGAGCGGTTCTGCGTCGGGCGGCCGCTCTGGGAGATGGCCGGGATCACGGCGCGGGTCTGCGGCATCTGCCCTGTCAGCCATCTCATCGCCTCGGCCAAGGCCGGTGACCAGATCATGGCGGTGACGCCCCCGCCGGCCGCGGTGAAGTTGCGACGGCTGATGAACCTGGCCCAGATCGCCCAATCGCACGCGCTGAGCTTCTTCCACCTCAGCTCGCCCGATCTGATCCTGGGCTTCGACAGCGACCCGGCCCGGCGGAACCTCTTCGGCCTGATCGGTGCCGATCGCGACCTGGCTCGCGGTGGCATCCGACTCCGGCGATTCGGTCAGGAGGTGATCGAGCGGCTCGGGGGCAAGAAGATCCATCCGGACTGGTCGGTCCCCGGTGGGGTCCGGGGGCCGTTGAGCCAAGAGGGCCGCGCTGCGCTCCGCGACCGAATTCCCGAGGCGAAGACGACTGTGATCGACGCCCTCGGCCAGCTCAAGGACCTGCTCAACCGATTCCAGGAGGAAATCGCGGCGTTCGGCAAGTTCCCTTCACTTTTCATGGGCCTGGTCGGCCACGACGGTACCTGGGACCACTACGACGGCAAGATCCGCCTCGGAGACTCGGAGGGCCGTATCGTCGCCGATGGCCTCGACGCCCAGCACTACGCGGACTTCATCGGCGAGGCGACCCAGCAGGATTCGTACTTGAAGTTCCCCTACTACAAGCCGCTGGGCTACCCCGAGGGCATCTACCGGGTCGGGCCGCTGGCCCGGCTCAACCTCTGCGAGCGCATGCCGACCCCGCTCGCCGACCGCGAGCTTCGGGAGTATCGTGACCGGTTTGGCACCGCGACGTCATCGTTCCTCTACCACTACGCCCGCCTGATCGAGATCCTGGCCGGGGTCGAGGGGATCGCGCTCGCGATCGAGGATCCGGATGTGCTATCAGACCGGCTCCGCGCGCATGCCGGGATCAACCGATTGGAGGGCGTCGGCGTGAGCGAAGCTCCGCGCGGTACGTTGTTCCACCACTATCAGGTCGACGCGGACGGCCTGATGCAGCGGGTCAACCTGATCATCGCCACGGGGCAGAACGGCCTGGCGATGAATCGGACCGTCAAGCAGATTGCCCAGCATTACATCAAGGGTCCCGAGATTCCCGAGGGGATCCTCAACCGCCTGGAAGCCGGTATCCGCGCGTTCGACCCGTGCCTGAGCTGCTCGACCCACGCCGTGGGCATGATGCCGCTCCATGTCCGGCTGATCGGCCCCGACGGTGGATTGCTGGACGAGGCCTGGAGGGACTGACGATGAGGGACGGACGGCTTCCTACGGCGGGCGGCAGGGTCCTCGTGATCGGCTACGGGAACACCCTGCGGACCGACGACGGTGTCGGTCGGCGCGTGGCGATGGCGGTGGCGTCGTGGGAGTTGCCCGGGATGAGATCCATCGCGGTCCATCAACTGACGCCCGAACTGGCCGAGCCGCTGGCGAACGCCGAGCTGGCGATCTTCGTCGATGCCCGGTTCGCCGACGGGGAAGAGACGGTCGAGGTCCACCGCCTGGAGCCCTCGGCTTCGCGGGGGGGGCTGGGGCACGTCAGCGATCCCCGATCGCTGCTCGCGCTGGCGAGGGCCATTTATGGGGGCTCGCCGCGGACCTGGCTGGTGATGGTGCCAGCCGCGGATCTCTCCCTGGGCGAGGGTCTCTCATCCACGGCGGCGCGCGGTGCGGAGGTTGCACTCGCTCGGATCGCCACCTTGATCGAGGCGGAGGGGCATCGGTGCCTCGGATCGGATTCCGGGTCGTCTGATGACGGTCCAGGCCGATTTCAATATGGCCAGTCGCTGGCCGGGTCCCTGTGACCAGCGGCGTGGGAAGGGCGGCCGGCGCCGGGCCCCAAGAATTGATCGCCCTCTGGACTCATCACGGTTGTCGCCCCACGAAGCGAGAACAAAAGAACCGCCGATGCGAAGCTCGCACCGCGCGGCCGCCGCAGCTGGACTTCAAATATGCCCATATCGAGTTCCCGAATGAGCTTGATCATAGCGAAGGTCAGGGATCTGGTCGATCCTGCACCGTCCCCAACAGCACCTGGAATTCGCGGAGGACACCGAGCGCCCGGGCGAGCGTCTGCGACCGGGTGCCGCCGGTGTCGATGGCGCGAGTGCGGGAGCGCGTGGCCGCGTCCGGTTCCTCCCAGCGGCGGGCGACTTCCGCGTGGATGTCGAAGTCGGCATCGGAGGCGTCGCCCCGCCGGCCGGCCAGGCGGTCGCGGATCACTTCCGGGTCGGCCTGGCAGAGGATCAGGCAGGCCGTGACTCCCCACCGCCGGGCCGCATCGAGGAACAGCCGGCGCCGCGACTGCTCGCGGAAGCTCGCGTCGACCAGCACGCGTCCCCCTTCGAACAGCCGCTCCTCGGCCCGGCGCAGACATGCAGCGTAAGTTCGCTCGTTCCAGTCGGGGGTGTAGATGTCCCCGGCGAACGGAGCGCGCGAGGAGGTCGGTCCGCCACGGCCGGTGAGCTGCTTGCGGACTTCATCGGAGCGGATGACCGTGAATCCGGCGTGCTGGGCGAGGTCACGGGCCAGGGAGGACTTGCCGGCCCCGGGCAGGCCGCCGACCAGGACGAGGCAGGGCTTGGCGCTGGGCTCCTCCAGCTCGGCCAGCGCCAGCAGCCAGAGGGCGCGGGCGCGGGCCCGGGCCGCGAACCGCTCGACCTCGGGGATTTCGGCCTCCGCGAGTTTCAGGCCCTCGACCTTGCCGCGCACGGCGGCGCGGTAGGCGCGATAGAACGGCAAGAGCGGCCGGCCCTCCCCGTCCCCCGCGGCCTGGAGGTACGCCTCGACGAACGCGCGGGCGAGGTCGTCGCGACCCTCGAGCGTCAGCTCCATGGCCAGGAATGCGATGTCGGCGATGGGGTCGGCATGGCGGTACCGCGCATCGAACTCGATGCAATCCACCGCGATCCAATCGGACGGGGGCTCGCGGTCCGGGAACCAGTAGACGTGATCGAGCCGGAGGTCGCCGTGGGTGTCGCGGGGGACGCCGCGGTTGGCACGGTCGGAGATGAGCGGGCCCCAGCGGGCCATTGCCGCCTCGGTCCGATCTCGCAACCGATCGAAAGTCGATCGGCTGAGCGTCACGCCGACCTGGGCCTCGGCCTGGTCGAGGTTCTCGCGCGCGTTGCGCGCGATCGCCGGGAGCGACCCACCGTCGATGACCCTCGCGCCGGACTCGGCCGAGGCGTGGAACCGGGAAAGCCGGCGCGCCCACTCCTCCAGGGCCTGATTCGAGAGTCTGCCGGCTTCGAGGTGGCTGCCGAGCGTGGCGCCATCGGGGAGCCGCTGCATCTTCACGGCCCATTCGACGACGTCTCCAGTGCCCTCCATCCGGATGGACCCTCCCTGCCGGGTCACCGGCACGACCCCGAGATAGACCCCAGGCGCCAGCCGGCGATTCCAGCGGACCTCCTCCTTGCAGAAATGGCGGCGGCGCTCCAGCGTGCTGTAGTCGACAAAGCCCAGGTGGACGGGCTTCTTGATCTTGTAGGCGAACGAGCCCGCCAGGAAGACGACCGAGATGTGCGTTTGGCGCATCTCGACCCGATCGACCAATTGAGGATAGGCCGACGGCTCGGCAAGGGCCTGGGTCAGGTCCCGGCAGTTCATCGGAGGATCGCCCTGGTGATGGTGCCCGATCTGTCCAGGATGCCGGAGTGGTCCGGCTGGGCCGCGAAGGACCGTCCGCCATCAGGACCGGCGCGGCGGCTCGAGGGCCTCCTCGGCCGTGAGGATCGTCTGGGCGATGTCGATCAGCTTGCGGTTCTTGTCGCTGGCCAGCTTCTGGAGCCGGCGGAAGGCGTCGTTCTCGTCGAGGCCGGCCTTTTTCATCAGGATCCCCTTGGCCTTCTCGATCACCTTGCGATCCTCGAGCGCCTGCTTCAGGTCGGAGGTCTCCTTGCGCAGCGCCTGGAACTGCTCGAAGCGACGCATGGCGATGCCGATCGCCGGCTCGAGGTCGGCCTGCTTGATCGGCTTGACGAGATAGGCCAGGATGTGGTCCGCCTCGGCGCGGCGGATGAATTCGGGGTCGTGATGGGCCGTCACCAAGATGACCGGGACCGGTGCGTGGCGACAGATCTGACCGGCGGCGTCGATCCCGTCCATGTCAGGCATCTTGATGTCGGTGATGACCAGGTTGGGGTGGGTGGTGGTGCACAAGTCGACCAGCTCGCGGCCCGTCTGGGCCACGGCGACGACCTGGTGCCCCAGCAGCGGCAGGATCTCCTGGAAGTAGTCGCGCATGTCGCGCTCGTCGTCGGCGACGGCGATCTTCAGCGAACGGCTCATGCTGGTCCTTTCGGGAGAGTGATGAGGAAGACGGCCCCGGGTGGATCGCACTCGCCGATCTCGATATGACCACCGTGGGCGGCGATGATCCGCTTGGCGATGGCCATGCCCAGGCCGGTGCCCTTGGCCTTGGTGGTAAAGAACGGGTCGAAGACCCTGGGTCGCTGTTCCGGCCCGATCCCCGGGCCGTTGTCGCGGACGGCGATGCGGAGCACGGGCTGGTCATCGAGGTCCGCGATCTCGGCGCGGACCTCGATCACCGCGGGAGCGGAGCAAGCCGCCAGGGAGTTATCCATGAGGTTCCGAAAGATCTGCTCGAGTCGAAACGGGTCCGCGAGACAGCGCAGATCCACGCCATCGACCCGCTCGCGCAGGACGGCCTGCTTCTCAGCACGGGCCGATTCCAGATGAGCCCAGGCCTCGCGCCAGACGACGCAGAGGTCGCACAGGGTCTTGTCGAGCTGGATCGGGGCCGCATAGCTGCGGACGTCCTCATAGAGGTGATGGAGGTGGTCCTGGGCCTGCTGGATGCGACCGATCAGGTCAAGCGCCCGGGGCTGGTCGCGGACCGCCAGCGCCAGCATCTCCAGGCAGGCCTGGCTGCGTTGGAGGGCATTCCGGCTCTCGTGTGCCAGCCCGGCGACGACCTCGCCGATGGCGGCCAGCCGCTCGGCCTGTAGGGCACGCTCCTGGGCCTGCTTGAGGAAGGTGATATCCTGGCCGACCTTGAGGATCGCGGGCCCGTCCTCGTAGTCGGCGAGGTAGCGCGCATTCCAGGCCAGCCAGCGCCGCGAGCCGTCCCGGCAGCGGACCGGGTTCTCGAAGCTAGGGGTCGCGGTGCCGGCCATGACCCGCAGGAGCCTCTCGGCGACGACCGGGCGTTCCGGTTGGGCCAGCAACAGCCCGATATAGTCGCGCCCGCGGACCTCGGCTGCGGAATAGCCGGTGAGGCGCTCGGCGAATGGGCTGAAGTAGAGGATGCTGTGGTCCGGCCCGAGGATGACGATCATGCACTCGGCGGCCTCGACCAGGTGTCGAAACGCCGCCTCGCTCCGCTCCTTGGCCAGGGCGAGCCGCCGCCGTTCGGCGATCCGGCCCAAACTCGTCCGGAGGAGGTCGGGGTTGAGCGGCTTGAGGAGGTAATCGGTGGCGCCCTGGCGCAAGGCGGCAATCGCCCCCTGGAGGTCGGCATATCCGGTGATCACGATCACGGCGGCATCCGGGGCCGCAGCCTTGAGACGGGGCAAGAGCTGCTCGGCGGTCGCATCCGGCAGCCGCCGGTCGAGAATGATCGCCGCGAACCGCGCCCAATCGCCGTGCGCCATCGCCTCGGCGGCACTCTCCGCCGTCACGACGCGGTGATCGTCGAGTTCGAGGATATCGCGCAGGTTATCCCGCGCGTCGGCATCGTCCTCGATCACCAGGATGTCCAGCGGCAACGAGGCGTCCATGAGCTCAGCGCGGGCCCTCGCCGGCCCCCTCCCGGTTCGCCCCGACCAACTGCTCCAGCTTCCTGATTAACTCGGGGACGTCGAACGGCTTGTAACAGACGGCATCGGCACCCTCGGCGATCAACCCTTCGATGAGTCGATCCAGCTCCGGGCGGTAGCCCGTGATCAGGATCGTGCGGGCCTGCGGGTTCGCCTCGCGGACTGCCCGGTAGACCGTGCTGCCATCCCCTTCCGGGAGCCGCATGTCGATCAGGACAACCTTGAACGTCGTCTCCTTGGCCCGGGCGGCGGCCTCACGGCCGTCGTGAGCCAGGCAGACGCGGAAGCCGCGCTCGCGGAACAGGTCCCAGAGATTGGCGCAGAGATCGTGGTCGTCGTCGACGATCAGGACCAGCGGCTGGCCCAATGCCTCGTCCACCAGCGCCAACAACTTCGGGAAATCGACCGGCTTGGCGACTACCTTCCAGGCTCCGGCGGCCAGGGCCTCCTCGGCGGTCGCCGGGCTGGCATAGGCTGTCACCAGCAGCGAGACCGTGCCGGCGCGCTGCCGCTTGATCTCGCGATGGAGCGTCAGGCCATCCATGCCCGGGATCCTCAAGTCGAGTAGCGCGATGTCGTAAGGCCGCCGTCGCACCAGCTCCAAGGCGGACAGCCCGTCGTATGCGTCGTCGACCTCGTAGCCCAAGTCGGTGAGGATGTCGCTCAGGTTCCGGCAGTTGTCCCGGTCGTCGTCCACGACGAGGATACGAGCAGGGTTGCAGGGGGTCATGGTACAGCTCCATCGCTGGGCGAGGCGGTCAACCGAATCGTGAAGACACTGCCTTGGCCCGGTTCGCTGGCCACGCTCAGTGTACCCTGATTCTTCTCCACGATCGATCGGGTAATCGCCAGTCCCAGTCCCAGCCCCCGGGCCTTGGTCGAGTAGAGCGGTTCCATCACCCGGGCCAGAGCATCGGCCGGGATCCCAACCCCGCTGTCCGTGACCGACACCTCGACGTGGCCATCAACCTGGCGGCCGGTGATGGTCAACTGGCCGCCTTGGGGCATGGCATCGAAGGCATTGCGGATCAGATTGCCCAGCGCGATCCGGAGCTGGTCGCCATCACCCAGGGCGTGCGGCAGTTCGGGCGGGCATTCGACTGTGACCTCGATCGCGCCGCCCGGCGGGTTGATCTCGAGCGCCGCACGCACCAGTGGCTCGAGGGCGATCGGCTGCAAGTTGGGCACCGCCACCTTGGCGAAGTTGGAGAGCGTCGTGATGACTCCGTCGGCCAGCTCGACGTTGCGCTCGATCCGTCGCAAGTGAGCCGCCTGCTTCTCGGGGGTGGGACTCCGGGCATTGAGCAGGTAGTAGACTGACGTCTTGACCACGTTGAGTGGGTTGCGCAGCTCGTGGGCGACCCCGCCGGCAACTTGCCCGAGGGTCGCCATTCGCTCGTTCCGCTGGAGTCGCGCCACATACTCGGCCTGGTAGGCGTCCTCGATGATCGCCAGGTCGAGGTCCAGGAGCTTGTCAAGTGCGTGGACCGTCTCTTTCAAGCCGATGGGATGACCTTGCCAGGACTCGTGGAGGGAGCGAATCAGACCGGTCCGCAGCCGGGACAGCGCGACGTTGGTGTAGACCTGGTCGAGGCCGATCTCTACGTGCCGCCAGCCCACTCGCCAGCGGCGAGCGACATAGTCGGCATCGTACCGGCCCGCGAGGAGGTCGCGAATCCATCGCACGAGGCTGCCCTTGAGGCGCTCGATCTGGGTCGGCCCGCCCGTGATGACCTTGCGCGCATCGGGATGGCGCTCGATTTCGTCGTAGAAGTCATCGATGAGGGGCAACAAATAAGGCTCCAGCAACGGGGCGGCGGCGACGATCCGCGCCGCGTCGGCGCCGGTCCAGCCCACGTAGGACTGGAGCTCGCGATAACGGTTGTAGAGTTGATCCACGTCCATCTCCACCCCCACCCGGCCGATCGATCCCACACGGGAAGGAACCCATCGGCCGGCGAGCGCGCACCCGAGAGCTCATCTGTCCGGACCCCGATTCCCGCGGTCACGGCCGCCGCGTCAGGAGCTACTCATGATGACTTTGCCATCGCGACAGCGGACCGGCGCGGTCCCCCTTCAACCTCAATTGCCGGCCGATGTCAGGCACACGACGATCGGCCCGGCGAGCCAGCGGGTGACGTCCCTCATGTCCGCGGGGAAGGGGCGGTCCAGAAGAGGCCCCAAATGCACAGCAAGAGCCCGGCCAGCCCCACGGGGAGTCCGATGGGCAGGAGCACCATCGTGACCCCTAACCCAAGTCCCACGATCATGAGCAGCAGGCCCGCCACCACAGCGAGGGTGTGGCCCAGGAATCGTTCTCCGGTCTTCAGCAGGTGTCGGTCCGAAGCGTGGGCATCCTTCATGGCGACTCTCCCCCAAGAAAGGAGTCGAATCACCCGCATTGCGGAAAGCGTCCCACCGGGGGCGCAGAAAAAAACCCCAGCAATGCGGAGAATCGCACCGCGGGGCCACCATAGCCGGGCTCAGTCCGCCCACCTTGAGCGAATCCAGTATCCCTGATTATGAGATATCGCCGACCGCATGTCAATCCCTCCGCTCAATTCAATTCAATCTTCGCTCGAATCACTCGAATCGTCGAATCAGCCGTTCTTCCGATTTTCCAGGACTTCGGGGTTGACCAGCCGGCGTGCTTCCGATACACTCACTTCTATCCTTGCTCTTGATGGGCAACTGGATCGCGGCTATGGCGGCCCCGTCTTGCGAGCCTTCGCACGATCGGGGTTTTTTTGCGCCATGTGCTCCTACCGTCCGATGACCGGACACCCGGGGTCCCCTCCATCCTGACCCCGTCCTTGCGGTAATGACTGCCGCGTCCCCGGTGTCGCTATGGCCCTGCCATCGCGGGACCCAGGAGACGGCAGCATGCACCCGATGGCCCGGCCCGACGTGGACCGCGAGACGGCCGCCGGGAGCGCCGCGCTCCCGACGATCCACCTCCAGGTCGAGGAACGACTGCGTCAGGGTCCCTATCTCGCACTCCGAGACGTCTCGTGCCTCGCCCGCGACGGCGTGATCTACCTGCACGGCTGCCTCCCCTCGTACCACCTCAAACAGATCGCCCAGGAACTCGCGGCGGGTGCCGCGGGCGTAGGCCGCGTCGTCAACCGGATCGAAGTCTCCGCGCCGTCCAGCCGGACGCGACCGGGCCGAGAGACCTCAGCCCATTCGACTCGAGGATCGGAGTCGAGCCACGACATCCCTTGTGGGGTGGATGCTCCTCCCCGAACACAACAAATGAAAGGAGTTCACAACGATGTTGGTCCTGAGCCGCAAGCGGAATGAGGCGATCGTCATCAACGGCGACATTCGCATCATGGTTGTTGACGTCCGCGGCAATCAGGTCCGTCTGGGAATCGAGGCTCCCGACTCGGTGAGGATCTTCCGCAAGGAACTCTGCGACCGGGCCGGTGGGGGCGAGCAGCTCGAGGGCCGGGTCGAGGCCAGTGAGCTGAGCGGACACGCCAGGAATTGATCGGGCCGGCCCGACCGGCGTCCGAGGTCGCTGTGGGATTCTTGGCCTCGTGTCCCCTCGGCGCCGGGATGGATGAGCCTGAACACGGGGTTTCCGATCAACGATCGGAGTCAAGCGATGATCACCTACAGCTTTCGATTCATGGCGAGCCGACCGCGGCCCATCCTGATAACGGATCGTGCCGCGGCCCGTTGGCTCGGAGTCAGTGGGCGAATGGTTCGTCTCTGGGTCCACACCGGCGCCTGGCCCTTGCCGTGTTCCGTCCTGGGTGGGTCGTGGCTCTTCGACGCCTCGGACGTGGAGCGCTGGCTCAGGAGCGGTGTCTGGCCGGCCGGCGTCCGGTTCCGGGGCAGTGCGCTCCAAGGTGTGAATCTGGCGCGATCGGGACGTGGTCATGGCGCCCGAGATCCTGGAGGAAGGGGGGCAGTCTCATGCTCGGCGTTATCTTGATCGGCCTGGATCGGCCCAGCCGTGTCGCCGCCCTCGCGGAGCTGGGGATTCGCTGGGCTCGGTGGTCCGGCGCCAGGCTCGTGGGGTTGGGGATCGTCGATGAGCCCAGCGTTCGCGCGATCGAGCCGGCCTGGCCGGTGGGTGGAACCCCCGACGCGGACCCTGTTTATTATCGGGGTTACGAGGGTCGACTGACGGAGCTGGATCGGCAGGTCGGCCAGCTTCTGGAGCAATTCGCCGCATGCTGCGGCGAGGCGGGCGTGGCCCATGTTGAGGTGAAAGCGGTCGGCTCGCCCCACGAGCTGATCGAGCGCCAGGCGCACTCCTGCGACCTGAGCTTGCTGGCACGGGGTTCTCACTTCCGCTTCACGAGACGGGATGACGAAGGCGACGAGACGCTCAAGAGGGTCTTGGAGCAGGCCCCGCGCCCGCTTGTCGTGGTGCCTGGGACCACGGTCTCGGAAGGCCCGGTCGTCTTCGCTTCTGACGGGAGCCTCCAGGCCGCCCGCGCCTTGGCGGCTTTCCAGGCGACGGGACTGGCCAAATCGGGCCAGGTCCACATCGTCAGCGTGGATGCCAGCGTCTCCGAGGCGGCCCATCTCGCCCAGCGCGCCCGGTAGTTCCTGAGTTACCACCAGGTCGAGGCGATCCCGCTGGCGCTGGAGTCCTCGGCCGAGCCGGCCAAGTTGATCCTGGACCAGGTCCGCCGTCTGGGGGCCGACCTGCTGGTAATGGGTGCCTACGGCCAGCCGACCTTGCGCGAGTGCTTCGTCGGCTCTGTCACCCGGACCATGTTGGAGCACAGCCCAGTCCCTGTGTTCCTGTTTCATTGACGGGAGGCGAGCAGCATGAACGTGCCGACCATCTCCCCGAGGGATTTGCATGAGCTGCGACAAGCCGGCAAGCCCGTGGACTTGATCGATGTCCGCACGCCGGCCGAGTTCCGCGAGCTGCACGTCGAAAGTGCCCGGCTGGTGCCGCTGGGCCGGCTGGACCCGAACCAAATCATGGCGGCGCGCAACGGCCGATCCCGTGAGCCGCTGTACGTGATCTGTCGCTCCGGCAGCCGGGCCCGCCAAGCCTGTGAGCGCTTCCTGGCCGCTGGCTTCACCAACGTCGTCAGTGTTGCAGGCGGCACGCTGGCCTGCGAACAGGCCGGCCTCCCGCTGGTCCGAGGCCAGAAGGTGTTCTCTTTGGAACGCCAGGTGCGCATCGCCAACGGCGGCCTGGTCGTACTGGGGGTCATCCTGGCCGTTGTCGTTAATCCCTGGTTTATCGGGCTCTCGGCCTTCGTCGGTTGCGGCCTGATCTTCACCGGTCTTACCGACCGATGCGGCATGGCCCTGCTCCTGGCCCGGATGCCCTGGAACCAGGTCGAGGGCGATGAAGCACCCTGCTGCTATCACCAACCATAACCGGAGAAACTCCCTTGAGACTGATCATCGCTGGTGGCGTGGCCGGCGGAGCGTCGGCGGCTACCCGGGCCCGCCGCCTGTCGGAAGACGCCGAGATCGTGATCCTCGAGCGCGGCCCGGATGTCTCCTTCGCTAACTGCGGGATGCCCTATTATCTGGGCGGCGAGATCACCGAACGCGACAAGCTGCTGGTCGTCACCCCGGAGCGGCTCCGGCAGCGCTACCGGATCGATGTCCGTACCCGGACCTCCGTGGAGGCCATCGACCGGCGAGGCAAGAAGGTCCGCGCCCGCGACCTGGGCAACGGCCGAGAGTGCGAGGTCGCATACGACAAGCTCATCCTCGCCCCGGGAGCCGCGCCCATCCGACCGCCGTTGCCCGGTGTCGACCTGCCCGGCATCTTCACTCTTCGCAACCTGCAAGACATGGACCGGATCAAAGAGAGCCTGGATCGGGGCGTGCGGCAGGCGGTGGTCGTTGGGGCTGGCTTCATCGGCCTGGAGCTGGTGGAGAACCTGGTGCGGCATGGCCTCCAGGTGACGCTCGTCGAGTTGATGGATCAGGTGTTGCCGCCGCTCGACAAGGAAATGACCAGGCCGATCGCCGACCATCTGGCCGCCAAGGGAGTCGCCTTGCTCCTGGGCGAGTCCGCCGAGGGTTTTGCCGAGGTCGAAGAGGGCCTGGCGGTGCAACTCAAGTGCGGTCGGGAACTGTCCAGCCAGCTCGTGGTGCTGGGCATCGGTGTCCGGCCGGAGAACAAGCTGGCCGTCGACGCCGGGCTCGCCGTGGGCCCGCGCGGCGGCATCCGCGTCAACGAGCACATGCAGACCAGCGATCCCGACATTTACGCGGTCGGCGACGCCGTGGAGATTAAGGACTTCGTCACCGGCGAGCCGACCCAGGTGCCGCTGGCCGGCCCGGCCAACCGTCAGGGGCGAATCGCCGCCGATCACATCTTCGGCCGGCCAGCCCGGTTCCGTGGGACCCAGGGCACTGCCATCCTCCGCGTCTTCGACCTGACGGTCGCCATGACCGGGGTTTCGGAAAAAACCCTCCGACGACTCGACAGATCATTCAGCAAGGTCTATGTGCATCCCACGGACCACGCCAGCTACTACCCCGGTGCCCAGCCGATGACCCTCAAGCTGCTGTTCACGCCGGACACGGGCAAGATCCTCGGCGCCCAGATCGTCGGCGGCTCTGGGGTGGACAAGCGAATCGACGTGCTGGCGGTCGCCATCCAGGCGGGCATGACGGTCTTCGACCTGGAAGAGATGGAATTGGCCTATGCGCCGCAGTACGGCTCGGCCAAGGACCCGATCAACATGGCGGGCTTCGTGGCCGCCGGGTCGCTCCGCGGCGACCAAACTCAGGCGACCGTCGAGGAGTTGTTGGGAACCGACGGCCCGGGACCGGCTTCGAGGCCGGCTTGCCTGCTCGATGTTCGCACTCCCCAAGAGTTCGCCGCCGGTCACATCCCGGGCGCCGTGAACGTCCCCGTCGACGAGCTGCGCTCCCATCGGGGCGAATTGCCCAGCGATCGTCCGATCACGGTATACTGTCAAGTCGGCCAGCGCGGTTATCTGGCCCAGCGCATCCTCAGCCAGGCCGGGTTCCAGGCCGCGAACCTCGGCGGCGGGTTCTTGACGTACCGGTTGTTTAACCAGTCGTAGGCGACGGACACACCGGCCCGGCGAGCGATGGCTGAATGCTTCGCCCGTGGCGCGTCAACGGCCCGATGATCCGGGCGGATGCCGTGCTTGTCTGAGCTACGATCGAATCGCACCGGGAACGAGCCCCGGGATGGTCTCCTACTAGCTTCGCGTGTCCCTCGACCGCTCCCTCGAACAGGACCAACAAGCATGACCAGCCGCCGCCCCATGACGGTCTCGCCGCTCTGGCTACAGGGATCGATCCTGACGTTCCTTTTCGGCTTCGCCATCCTGACCTACTCGGCGATCCGGATCTACCAGGACTCCGCGCCGATCCCTGAGCGGATCGTGGACGAGTCGGGCTCCGTGCTGGCCACGGGACAGCAGATCCGCGACGGGCAGGAGCAGTTCCTCACCTATGGGCTGATGCAGTTCGGCACGATCTACGGCCACGGGGCCTACCTCGGGCCGGATTTCACCGCCGATTACCTGCACCGCATGGCCGTGCACATGAACCGGCGGTACGGCGATGATGAGGCGGCTCGGGCGCGGACGCGGCGCGAGCTCCAGGCCAACCACTACGATCCGACGACCGGGACGTTAGTCTGGACCGCCGGCCAGGTCTCGGCCTTCGAGGAGATCCACCAGCACTTCGGCGAGCTGGTCTACGACCGGAAAGTCAGCGGTGAAGGGCTCAAGCCCGCCATGATCACCGATCCCGAGGATACCCGAGCCATCACGGCCTTCATCGCCTGGACCGCGTGGACGGCCGTTGCCCGTCGGCCCGGCCGGGTGTACTCGTACACGAACAACTGGCCCCCCGAGGAGCTGGTCGGCAACACGCTCACCGGCGACGCGATCATGTGGAGTGCCCTGTCACTCGTGACGCTCCTGGGCGGGAGCGGCCTGGTGCTGGGCATGTACGGCCGCCACTCGCGGGTCGTCGGCTGGCACGAGGCCGAGGAGCGGCGGGTGCGGTTCGTGCCGCCGGCCTCGGTGGCCCTGACGTCGGCACAGCGCGTGACCGCCTGGTTCTTCCTGGTCGCGGCGGCGCTGTTCCTGCTGCAGAACCTGGTCGGGGGTGCGACCGTGCATTACATGGTCGAGGCCGGCGGCTTCTTCGGCATCGACCTGCCCAAGCTGCTCCCCTACAACCTGACGAGGACCTGGCACCTGCAGATGGCGATCTTCTTCGTGGCGACGGCCTACCTCGCCGCCGGGATCTTCCTGGCACCCCTGATCGCCGGGCACGAGCCGCGCGGGCAGGCGCTCCTCTCCACCCTGCTGCTCGGCGCGCTGGCGGTGGTCGTCTTCGGCAGTCTGGGCGGCGAGTATCTCAGCTACCACGGGCTCTTGCCGCGCGGGGGGCGGTCGTTCTTCGGGGCACAGGGGTGGGAGTATCTCGATCTGGGCCGGTTCTGGATGTATCTGCTCGTTGTCGGCATGGTGCTCTGGCTGGCGATCATCTATCGGGGGCTGCGATCGCGGCTGGCCGTCGAGAGCCGGGGCAACCTGCCCTGGCTGTTCCTCTACAGCGCGCTGTCGATCCCGGCGTTCTACGCCGTCGGCCTGCTGACCCACACCCGGACCCCATTCGCCATCGGCGACTTCTGGCGGTTCTGGGTCGTTCACCTCTGGGTCGAGGACTTCTTGGAGCTGTTCACCACGATGCTGGTGGCCTTGATCTTCGTGCTGATGGGGATCGTCTCGGAGCGGTTCGCCACCCGGCTGATCTACCTCGACGTGCTGCTCTACTCGATCGGCGGCGTAGTCGGGACGCTGCACCACTGCTACTTCAGCGGCGGCCCCGCGGTCGAGATGGCCCTGGGGGCGTTCTTCTCCGCGGCCGAGGTCATTCCTCTGACGCTCTTGACGGTCGAAGCCTGGTCCTTCCTCCAGCTCGGCAGTCGGCAGCAGGTCGGCGGCGCCGGCGCCGCGACGTTCCCGCATCGCTGGTCGGTGCTGTTCCTGGCCTCGGTTGGGTTCTGGAACTTCCTCGGCGCGGGGGTCTTTGGCTTCCTGATCAACCTGCCGGTCGTCAGCTACTACGAGATCGGCACGCTGCTGACCTCCAATCACGGCCACGCGGCCTTCATGGGCGTCTACGGCATGCTGGCCCTGGCGCTGCTGGTGTTCTGCACGCGGTACCTGGCCCGGCCCGAGGACTGGAGCGAGGGGCTGGTCCGTTTCTCGTTCTGGGCGACGAATGTGGGGTTGATGCTGATGATCCTCGGGCACCTGTTCCCGCTGGGGGTCTTGCAGCTCGGCGACGTGGTGACCAACGGTTACTGGCACGCACGGACGGAATGGTTCCGGAATTACCCGTGGCTGTCGTGGGCTCGGATGCCGGGCGACGTGGTGTTCATGTTCGGTTCGGCCCCCCTGGTCTGGCTGACCCTCAAGGTGGCCCTGCGGACGCGGCAGACCCCAGCCCCAGCGGACCAGACGGGGACCGCCCTCGAAGCCACCCTGTATACCGAGATCACGCCGGCCCAGGCGACCGCCCGGGTCTGAACCGGGCGCGAGCGGACCGATCGACCCCGGGGATCCTCCTCGATGCTACCGACACTCAACACGTGGGGCTGCGCAATCGACCTCGGGCTCGGCCTGCTCCTGGCTTACCTGCTGGTCCTGTGGATCGGCGGCTGGGCCCTGGAGTCCCTGGCCCGGGCCCACTTCCACCGCGCCCAGAGGTATGCCCACACCGGGTTCGCCTACGATGCCGAACTCGACCGATACGAGTGCCCGCAGGGGGAATTGCTCACACTGCACACGTTCGACGACCGGGACAAGCTGGCCATCTACAAGGCTCCGGCTTCGTCCTGCAACGCCTGCGTACTCAAGGGGTTCTGCACCCCGCACGACGAGGGCCGCCATGTCTACCGCTCGCTGGCCGAGTTCCACGAGACCGACGTCGGTCGGTTCCATCGCTGGCTCTCCCTGATCATCCTCGCGGTGGCGCTGGCGTTCTCGGCGGGGGGTCTGCTCGCCTGGTGGGACCAGCCGGGCGAGTGGCTGCTCGTGATCGCGACCGGCATCAGCGTGGTGTTACTATGGCTCGATGTCCGCGACACCCCCAAGAAGTACGCTCAGGACGCGGACCCGACCATCGCGCCGGGCGAGCGGGAACTGGGGTCGCACAATCATCCGAACAGAAACGTACGCTAACCTGTGCGTCTTCGCTCTTCCGCCACCACGTCCACATCGGCCGTCGCATCCGACTGCTCGGCATACTCCCAGCGTGCTGTCGACATCATCAGAAGCTATGCGAAGGGGCGACCCCTGATGAGGCGCCTTGGTTCGGATGAACAGGCGCCGTGTCGTGCAGGCTGGGCGATGGTGTCTGGCGGTAGCTGAAGAAGCTCGACCGGCACCCGCCACCTGCTCGACGAATGCCTGCACCCGCGTCGCGGTGCTGGCGTAGACAGCGCTGGCCAACAGCTCGGCCGCCAGCCGGGCCCGTGGGTTCTCCCCCTCGGTCGCCAGCACCGCGGTCCAGTCCATGCCCGCGGCCTTGAGCTCCGTGGCCCGGACGTAGTGCCGCAGCGACGGCTCGCGCACCCGGTGCAGGTTGGCCGCAAACCACCGGTAGGTCTCCGGATCGTCGCGGGGCTCGCGCTGGACTGAGGGACGAGTTGTCGGCGATCGACCCGGCCCGCCGAGCCGGAACCTCGATTCTACCAGCAGGCGCCGCGTCGCGCCGGGGCAGGCCGACCTCTCCCGTTCCGTAGCCTTCCTCCGGGCGGCGCGGGCGAGACTGCCGGCGGCGATTCCGATTCAGAACGATACTGCAAGCGGCCATCAGCGCCCCCCAAGCGAGCGAGCCATCTGGGCCGCTGGCCATGAACAGCAAGCCCGCGCCCACTCCGCAGATGCCACCAAAGGCGACCTTGAGCCGGAGGATCGTTGCTGTGTTGGGTAACGCTGCCCCGCATGATCGACACAGTCCATCTATTCGATAGAGCCAGCCTGTTTGGCAAGGATCGCTGGCGCAGGCAGCGTCCGAGAAGGGCGCCGAGTCAATCGCCCCTGCCGGGCAGATGGTCACGACTTCAAAGCGGGAGCGCGCAACAAGATGCCCATCCCACCTATATCCACACGAATCCTTGCGGGAAATCGATGCAGTTCTCCAACAGGCCGACCACGTCCTACGATTGATGTCGAAGCGTTCCGGCTGGTCGCACAGGCGGCTTCAGCGGAGGGGGACGACCTCGGGACGGCCCAACGGGTTGCAAACCGTCAGGCCAAGGGGACCGGGCCGTTGCGGTGGACCCCTCAGCCTGCCGCGTCGGTCCGGTCCGGCCCTACGCTGAGGGGAACATCATGTCAAGAGACCCCGCCGGACGTGCGCGTCCAAGTCAGAACTTGCTCATTCGGTACAAGGCGCTCAACGGGGAGATCGAGACGATCTGCCCGACTCCGCAGTTTCTTACGGTGATGTTCGGGGAACGCAACACTGGTGAGAAGCGATGTTGGCGGGACCGCGGTGATCGCGAAGGCCAGTGCTTGATCTTCGTGGACGAACTCGACAAGGTTCGATGGCTGCGCTTGCACATCGACTTGTCGGATCTCTACCGGTCCTTCGATGAGCCTGTGCCGGAGCGGCATGCTGGCACCGATCTTCCGGACGGCCTGGATGGGGAAGAACTCAGCGAGCGCGACGCAGCGGAGTGGATCGACGTGAACGGCGAGGCCCTGCCCACACGCCTGATGGGTCGCACTCTGGCTGGGAAGCCCGAGCGCGCCGCCGCGCCTGTCACCGCCGCCGGGAGGCCGCACTCCAATCATACGAGCGCATCCCCCGCCAAGCCCGCCCGCGCTGCCCCGAGCCCAGAGGGAAGCATCGCCGAACCCTCCGACCTGTTCGGTGAGATGATCGACCGTTTCATGGCGAGCGAGTATGCGAGCTAGCTAAGTAGGTCGCAGAAAGTTCTTTGACAAACGGGCCGGGCCCTCGTTGGGGCCTCCGTCGAGACCGCAGGGCTGAAAAACACGGGGAATCTTGAGGTCGGCGGCCGGGTTCCACTCCCGATCCGCTCACCTGATCATAGATAGGCATCCCTTTATTGAGAGCCGACCCCGTTTCCACCTTGTTTTCAAGGCCCTGCTCGTCATGGTCGTGGGAATCGATCCCGGGGAGGAAGACAGATCCAGAAATTCTTTGATTTCATCCTCACAGGGTTAACCAGAAGTTGCCCGACAACACGCCCGCTTTCTGCAAGCGGTCATGCGGGCTCAGGTCGAACAGGTACTGACAGGCCGCCAGCGCCGAGGCCTCGATCGACAGTGTCGCCCGGTCGCCCAGAGTCTCTCGCTTCGTGTGCCTCCAGAGGTGGTCCATGGCGTTCAATTCCGGTGTCGCTCGGGGGAGTAATCGGGCCTCGATCTTCAGGCATTCCCGGGCCCAACCCCGAGCCGCCTTATGTTGGGTCGCGCGATCCTCGAAGACTACGAGGTTCCAACCACGCCAATGGGCACGGACCAATCGGAGGAACACCTCATGCGCGTCTTGGTTCCAATCCTCGGTGACCAGCAACGCGAGATCGCCGCTCCGAATATTGATCGCCCCGTGGAGCAGCCGCTTGGCGTGCGCGCCGCTGATCGGCACCCGAACCTGCTCGCCGATGGGACCATAGCAGCAATCCAAGGGAGGCGTCTCCGTGACGATCGTTTCGTCCAGCATCAAGATCACCGTGCGCGAACGGCCCTCCAGACGGCGTTTCCGCCCCCTTTTGCCTGGCGCCAGGTCGCCGGCCGCGCCGCCAACTCATACCGGGGCCGTTTCCAGCGGAGATCCAACCGTGCGATCGCCGCACTGATACTCTTGAGGGAGGCCGTGATCCCATGGGCTCGCTCCAGGTGGTGCTGGAGCAGCTCGGCGGTCCAGACCGTGGCATGATAACCCAACGCGCGGGGATCGTCCGTGAAGAGCACCTCGATCACGGGGTCGATGATCCCGGAGATCGAAGGCGGACGGCCGGACCGCGGGGCGTCGAGCAGGCGCGCCCTGAGGTCAAGGCCCGCGCGCTGGAGGAAGCGGTTGGCCCAGTTGTAGACGGTCTGACGACTGACCTGGAACGTCTCGGCGACCTGGTCGGCGGAGAGTCCCTCAGCGAGCCAGAGCACCGCCTGGGCGCGACACCGCTCCTTGGCCGAAGGGGTCCGGAACACGAGGTCTTCCAGTTCCCCACGCAGGCGGACACTCAAGATGATCGGAGCCATCGCGTCACCCCCTTGACCCGTGGTGTCTCGATGACCGATTCTACTTGTCAAAGAACTTCCCGTCAGGTCCGGACCCCACAGTTTCTGGGGAGCCCCCCACCGAGGGCCTGGAAAACAAGGGGAAAACGGGGTCGGTCTCAATAAAGGGATGCCTATCTATGATCAGGTGAGCGGATCGGGAGTGGAACCCGGCCGCCGAGCCCCCGAAAACCGGGTTTTTTCGGCGAACTGACCCTGGAGAAGGCGTCACCCGACGTTCGTTCAGAAGATGATGCGGCACTCCACGCTGGAGCTGACCGGCCGCTATACCAGGCCGCGTGGCGTAGACATCGAGGCCGCCACCTCGCTTCTGGCTTCCCTCAAGCTCTCGGGGGACCAGCCCGATGCACGGGCGGCGGCGGGAACCGACAGCGGATCTGCCCATTGCATTATATCAGAGGTGGGCGGAGCCCCAGCGAAAGACCCCGGAAAAACCGGGCCGGAACGCCTACCCATAAGTAACCGCTTTGCCCATTATTTGCCCACCGCGTGGGCCGCTTGGGGACGCCTCGCGTCGCTCGCCGACGTGATGGCAGGATCGGATGTTCTGGCGTTGATGGAGGGGAAAACCCTGGAAAAACAGGGTCCCGACGCCTCGGAGCGGGTCCTGCCGCGGCCTGACGGGCGAGTACCGAAGGTGGGACTTGAACCCACACCCCCTTGCGGGGACCGGATTTTGAGTCCGATGCCTGAGAAGGGCCAGAAAGGCAAAAACAAGCCGAATTCCTCAGGTGAGCAATCACTTGCGCCTTCCTTGATCCACGACAACTGTCAGACCGACTCAGACCTGGCCGCCGTCATCGATGCCTGGGGCCGATTGCCCGAGGCGGTCCGCGCCGGGATCGTGGCGATGGTCAAGGCCGCCACCGGCGGCGGCCCGTGACGGGGCCATGCGGCAAGAGACGGAGACCTGCCCCAGAGATCGCGCCGGCCGGGGCGGGCCGGGACCGCTTCTCTGCCTGGGGCCAGAGCCGACGACCAACTCCACGGCGGCCGCCTTCCTGAGAAGCCCTCCGCGTCCGCGAGGGCCGGGCCGCCTGCACCTTGTCAGCGTCGCCGCGGCCATCGCCGCCCGCGGGGTCCCTTCCCTCCCACGGGAGCCGACGCCAGCCCGCTGGCCCGACTTCGTGCCCCCGTCGGCCCGGGGAGCCTGGGGGCTTTGGGGCACGGGTGCGCTCATCATCAGCCTCGGCCCGGCATGGCCCGGCCGGTGTCATCATATCCATCCAGTCTGACCACAGGAGCCAACAACCATGAGGTCTCGTGACCTGGATGCCCGCCTTGCCGAGCGGGCGTTGCGGGAGGCCTGGCCCGTCCCTCCCGAGCGGCGGCCCGAGCTCGTCGACCGGCTGATCGCCATCGCCAACAACCCGGACACGCCGCCCCGCGAGGCGGTCTCCGCCTCCAAGGCCCTCTTGATGGCCAGCCGCATCAACCTGGAGACGATCCGCGTCTCGATGGTCGCGCGGGAGTTCGAGGAGCTCGATGAACGCCTCACCCGGCTGGAGCAGGAAGGAGGGACCGATGAGCCGGCCGGCGATCCGGACCAGGCTTGAGCGGCTCGAACGCCGGCGGGCCAGGCCCCCTGCGGTCCGCGACCGGGCTCCCTGGGACTGGTACGCCGAGGGTTGCCCCTGCGGCGTGCCGGCCGGCGAGTGCCGCGCCCACCCGCGCGCCCGGCCGGCCCAGCGGCCCCCGGCCGGCGACTGGCGCACCTGGTTGCTCCTCATGGGCCGCGGGGCCGGTAAGACCCGATGCGCCGCCGAGTGGGTGCGCCATCTGGCCGAGACCGGCCTGGCGCGGCGGATCGCCCTCGTGGCCCCGACCGCCGCCGACGTCCGCGATACCGTGGTCGAGGGTGAGAGCGGCCTCCTCGCCGTCTGTCCCCCGTGGTTCCGCCCGGTCTATGAACCCTCGAAGCGGCGGTTGACCTGGCCCAAAGGCGTCCGCGCCACCACGTTCTCGGCTGAGGAGCCCGACCGGCTCCGCGGTCCCCAATTCGAAGCCGCCTACGCGGATGAGCTAGCCGCCTGGCCCCGGCCGGCGGCCTGGGACAACCTGATGCTGGGCTTGCGGCTGGGGGACAACCCGCGGGTCTGCGTCACCACGACCCCCAAGCCCGTGCGGCTCATCAAGGACTTGGTCGGGGATCCGACGACGGCGCTGGTGCGGGGCTCGACCTACGACAATCGGCGGCACCTGGCCCCCTCGTTCTTCGAGAAGATCGTGGCGACCTATGAGGGGACACGGCTGGGCCAGCAGGAGATCCATGCGGAAATCATCGAGGTCGGCGAAGGGGCGTGGTTCACCGGCTTCGACCCGGCCCGGCACGTCAGCGTCGAGGCGGAGTACGACCCCCGGCTCGCCGTGCACCTGGCGATCGACTGCGGCGTGAGTCGCCACGTCGGCGCGGTCTGGTTCCAGGTCCGGCCGGTCGATGCGTACCGGCAGCGGGTCAGCGTCTTCGGCGACCTCCACAAGGAAGGACTCTTTTCCGAGGCGGCGGCCAAGGCGGTCTGGGCCCACTCGGGGGAGCTGCCGTCGTTGGGCCGGCTCGATACGGTGCGGCTCGACCCGGCCTCCACGGCCCGGACGGGTATCGGGCCGGCCGCCTATGGCGAGTTCGAGCGGGTCTTCGGGCGGAGTAACCTCGGCCGATGGCCGGTCCACCGCGTGACCGATGGGCTGGACCAGCTCGAGACCCTGCTCGACTCGGGCTGCCTGTTGCTCCACCCGCGGTGTGCGCTGCTCAAGGCCGCCTTCCAGAACTATGCCCGCGCCTGTCGCAGCGGCGAATGGCTCGACGCGCCGGCGGATCCCCAGCACCCGTGGGACCGATCGGGAAATCAGAGCCAAATTCGATCGTTTGGAGGGGGCCACCCGGCCGGTCGTCGATCCTGGCGTCTTGTTCTGAAGCGCGCTTCTAAAACCGTTTC
>JAJPJC010000550.1 GCA_021324445.1 Isosphaeraceae bacterium | reverse complement strand
CGAGGTTGCCCAGATCATTGGTAAGAGCGAAGGTGCAACTCGGGTCATTCAGCATCGCGCGCTTCAGGCTCTGGCGCGGGCGCTGCGCCAGACGGGCTGCCGGCCGCCCGGCGAGCCCGGCCGATCGCCTGGCTAGTGCACTGGCCGAACTCGACCAGCGGGGCTGGGATCTCGACGCGTTCCTATCGGAGCACGGCGACCTCACCCCTGCGGTCGAGGCGGCGCTTCGAGCCGCCGCACGGGTTCGCCGCGCGCCGCGGCCGGTTCCCTCGCCGGCGTTTCGCGCCCGGGCCCAGGCGCGTTTTGCCGTGCACGTCCTGCACGATCGCGGGCAAACGCCCTGGCGCCATCGCCTTGTGGGGCTGCTGATGCCGGCGGCGCGCTCGGTCGCCGCGGCGTGCGCGGCCGCGCTCGTTCTGGCCCTTGCCCTGAGCGGCATCCGGACGGCGTCGGCCTCTGCCCTGCCGGGTAGTCCGCTGTATCCGGCAAAGCTGGCTGTCGAGCAGATCAATCTCCTCGTTGCGATCTCGCCGGACGCCCGGGCCCAGGCTCACCTCAATATCGCGATGGATCGGCTGGCCGAGGCGGAGGCGGCGGCACGCCAGGAGAATCTCGCCCTTGTGCCAGCACTTCTGGAGAGCTATGAGCAGCAGGTCACATCGGCACGACTGGCGGCCCAGGCGGCCAGCCCCGCCTCGCGCGATGTGATTGCTCACCGCATTGCGCAGCTGGATGATCAACACCGGCAGATCGCTCCACTGGTGGATCGGGCAGAACGGCCCGCACCACCGACGGCGACCCCGTTGGTCCCGACCGCTGTGCCGGTCGTGACACCGAGTCCAATCACCGCCCGTTCAATTGTTAGCCGTCCCTCTCCACCGCATCCGGGCGCCGACGGGGACCATCCCGAGGCTGGCGGTCGCGAGAACAAGCCGCGCGACATTCGCACCGTGCCGACTGCCGTACCGCCAGTGGTCCACGTGACGCCCGCCGCGGCATCCCGCGCGCGGCCGACCATACCCCCGGATCAGGCTCTCGATACCCTGATCGCACGGGCCCTTGATGGTGATGCTGATGGGGCCAATGCGGCGCTCGCGGTGTACGTGGAGCAACTGCGGGCACGTCTGTCCGAGCCGAACGGACAGGGTCGCCTTCAGAATGACCGGGTCCGCCTCCAGGCCGCGCTGAGCCGTGTGACAGGGCCAGCCCGCCAGCCGATTGAAGCGGCACTCCAGGCGCTGGGCACCGGGTCGGATAACGGGACCGGTCCGGCCGGTTCGGATCGCCCGTCTGCCGCGATGCGCGATCGCTCGGAGAATCGGCATGAGCCCTCGGCTCGCGGCGGCCGCCCGTCCTCTCCTGGCTTTTCCCAGGACCGTACGCCTGGTCCACGCGGGGTGTCGGACAGGCCGGGGCTGACAGTACCGTCCATCCCCGCCGACTGGTCGGGCGTACCTTCTCGCGGAGTGATCAGCCGGACGGCGGCTGGGACTGGTCCTCTGCGTGATCATCCTCTACCAGCTGATTCACGATCTTCCAGCCCGCCGCCAAAGGACGCGGTTGGAGGCTCCGGCCGCTCGGCTTCTCCCCGGCGAGATCCACCGGCGGCGGTGGATGATGACCCCTCCTCGGAATCCAAAGTCATTCCGCGCCGCGGGTGGGGCACGATAGACGATCCGGCATCGCCGAGTGCGGTGCTCGACGAGTCGACCGATCGACCTGACGACCGTCGGCGGAGTAGCTCGACTGCTCGATCGGGATTCCATGGGTATCAGCGTTAATCCGGTGATCTTGAGTGTCGGGCCGTTCCTCCTTACCTGGCAGGGCTTCTTCACGGGTCTGGCGGTCGTGGCTGCGCTCGCCGCTGCTGCGGGGTCTCTTCACCGACACGGCTTTGCCACCAACCTCGCCTGCGACATCGTGATCTGGGTGATTCCACCGGCCCTGGTCGGGGCTCGGCTCTTCCATGTTCTTGATTCGTGGAATTACTACTCGTTCCATCCGACGGAGATTGTAGCCCTTGGCCAAGGGGGTGCCTCGCTTCCGGGTGCCTGGGTCGTTGGAGCCGCGGCGGCCTTCCTGTTCGCGCGGCGGCGTCGGCTCCCGGTTGGGGTGTTCTTTGATGCGCTTGTCTTACCGGTCGTGCTTGGTCTCGCCACGGGCCGGGTCGGCGATTTCCTGACCGGAGCCTATCAGGGACGCCCGACCGGCCTCCCCGTCGGGATCGTGTATCTGCACCCGTCCTCGTATGATCACCACCGCGTGCCGGTTCATCCGGCTGCCCTGTATGAGATCGGCTGGGATGCGCTGATCGTCGGGCTCGTATTTGCAGTGCGGCGTCTGCGTCCCCCGGCCGGGGTTCGTTCCTGCCTGTTCGCCGTGCTCTGGGGGGTGGGGCAGGTCGGGATCGGCTTCACGCGCGAACTCCCTCCGGATGTGATGGGGTTGGGGCAGGCCCAGATCATCGGCGCCGTCGTGGCAGTGGTCGGTGGCCTGATCATGGGCCTCATTCTCTGGCGAGAGCGCATGCGGTCTGCACGGTCGCCTGCCGCCCGCGGTGCCCTGGCGCATCCGGGCTGATTCTTGATCGAGGAACGGCGGCGCGCCCAGGCTCGGTGGCCTCTTCGGCAGAGTTGCGGCGTTGGCTGGTGAACCGTTGACGGTTCCGCCGGGGTATTGAGGGCAAGCGGCCTCTCACCAGGGCTGGCGGTCACTGGACGGCCGCGCCGGCGAGCTCATGCTTCACCCGGGCCAATCCAGAGATTGGCCCGGTGGTTGCTCATGGTAACGCCGAGCATCCGTGTACGGGGAAGAGCGCGTGGATTACCGATGGCCTGTTCATCAACGCTTGGGGGGTGCTGGCGCTGTTTCCCGCCGCGTTCTCTTTGCCCGCCTGCCGCTCGCGGTCGCGGTTGCGGCCCTGGCCGGCTGCGGTGGTGCTGCGATCCGGCCGTCGCCCTTGTCCAACGCCAGGCATCCAGATCAGGCTTTTCCTGGGCCGTCCCATATGGGAGCGTTGTCCTCGCCTGTTCCCCGCGTCGTCATTCCGTCGATCGCTGTGCCAACGCCAACGCCGAGCCCCTCTCCGACCCCGGCACCGCGAACCATTAGCTTATGGACAACGCGCTCGGACAGCGCGTGGATCGCTGCGCTCCGCGAGGCGATCGGCGTGTTCCGCGCAACGCGCCCGTACCTGACCGTCGAGGTAACCGGAGGCCGTGATGACTTCGGCGACATCGTGGCCGGGCTTGGCACCGGGAATGGCCCGGACGCGATCGAGCCGGGTGATCTGGTGCCATTCGCCGCCCGCGGTCTATTGAAGCCACTTGATACTCTTCTCTCGCCCGCGACAGTGAGTTCAGCCAACTATCTGCCCGCCATGTGGGAGAACGGCCGCTGGCAGGGTACGACCTACGGCATCCCTGCCCTCGACCACGGCCCGGAGCTCGGCCTCGTGTGGAATACATCGCTCACGGCCACGGCGACCGCGCCGCGCACGTGGGATGAGCTCTACCTCTTCGGACAGCGCCTCACCCGTCAGGATGCTTCCGGCGCTATCCAGAGCCTCGGTTTCGATCCTCTCGACGGGGTCGGAGGGCTTCTCGATACCGCTCGTGACGTGACCGGCGCGCCGTGGTTTGATGCCGCAAATGGTCGAGTTACGCTGGCGAGCGCGCCGTATGAAGAGTACCTCCAGGGGATCGCGACGTTCTACAGCAAGATCGGAACGGATCGCATCATCAGCTTTCGGCAGACCCACCATCTCCTGACCAGCTCACGCCAGGGAGCCATCAACGAGGGAAAGCAGGTGGCCCTTCTCGATGGTTACTGGTCCGTCGCCGAGATCGCTCGCTTCGCCGCCGATGCCTCCTGGAGATTCGAGTTCACCTGGGTTCCGTCCAGCCCGCCGGGGACGACCATCCAGCGCATTGGCGGCCGGGTACTTGGAATTCCGTCCGCGGCGCGATACCCGGATGCAGCCTGGGAGCTCGTCGTTTTCTTAGCCGGCGACACCACCAATCGGCTCCTGTGCGTGCGGATCGG
>JAJPJC010000204.1 GCA_021324445.1 Isosphaeraceae bacterium | reverse complement strand
ATCAGGGTGATCGTGGGTGGCCTGTGGCGGCTGGGCTTGATCTGGCGACTGTGCCGTTGGGAAGGCCGCGACATATGGCGAGCCAAGCGAGTGGTGATGGTGGGGCTCCGCGCGCTGACCTTGCTGGCCGTGGCGATCATGCTCCTGGAGCCAGTGCTGGTCTCCACGCGCCGCGAGGCCGTGCCGTCCCATCTGCCCTTGATCTTCGACGACTCGGAGAGCATGCGGTTTTCCGATCCCTACACGGACGCCTCGCGCGCCTCGGAGCTGGCCGCCCGGATGGAACTGGCGACCGAGAACGGGAGGTCGCCGGTGGACCGGCTGCGGGAGACGCCGCGGCTGGGCCTGGTCAAGACTGTGCTGGCACCGCACCTGAAGGCCCTGGAGCGCGGACGGGAGCTGTTCGTCTACGACCTGGAGACCGCGACCCGGCCCGGCTCGAGCCGATCGGCGCGGGGGCGTCCGCTCGAGGAGATCCAGCCGAAGCGCCCGGTCTCACCCCTGGGCGATGCCCTGCACGGCGCGCTGGCGGCGCACCGCGGCCAGCCGGTCGCGGGTGTGATCCTCGCGACCGACGGCCGCTCCAACACGGGCGAGGATCCGCTCCGCGCCGTGGAGGCGGCCGCCCGGCAGAATATCCCGATCTTCCCCATCGCCGCCGGGGCCGACGAAGGACCGCGGAACATCCGCCTGGCCGAGATCGAGGTCAGCCCGATGGTCTTTGTGCGCGACCCGATGATGCTGGCCGTCGTGGTCGAGGCGCGCGGCCTGCGCGACGCCGAGGCCACGATCGTGCTGGAGCAGCGGATCAACGAGGGGGCGTGGGAGCCCGTCGGCACGCAGCGGGTCGCGCTGGGCGAGGACGGCATCCTCAAGCGGACGGCGTTCCGGATCACGCCCCGGGTGGTGGGCCAGTATGAGTTCCGCGCGCGGGTCGAGGACGCTGGACCCGAGCTGACCAAGGACGACAACGTCGCGACCGTCGCGGTGCGGGTGGTCCGGCAGCAGATCCGGGTGCTCTTGATCGCCGGCGAGCCGTCGCCCGAAGTGCAGTTCCTCCGCAATGCGCTGATGCGCGACCAGCACGTCGAGTTTGCCGGCTGGATCCAGCATTCCGATCCGGGTTTTCGCCAGCCGGGTGACCGGCCCATCGCGCGGCTGCCCGCCAACGAGAGCGAGCTGCGCCATTACGACGCGCTCCTGCTGGTCGACCCGGACCTCCGCGCCCTCGGGCCGCAATGGCCGGAGATGATCCAGCATTTCGTCGGCCAGGAGGGCGGAGGACTGATGTTCGTCGCCGGCGAGCTGTATTCCCAGCAGCTCTTCGAGGCCGCCGACACCAAGTCGCCCGGCGGCGACTGGACGCGCATCCTGCCGATCGTCCGCGATCCCGGGCTGTATCGCAGCGAGGCCGAGGTGCGGTTGAGCTCCCAATCGACGTATAACCTCGACCTGACCCCCGAGGGCCGGGGCGACCCGATCTTCGAGTTCCACCCCGACCCGATCCGCAACCGGACGATCTTGACCAGCCTGCCGGGCATGTACTGGAGCTTCCCCGTCACGCGCGCCCGCCCCGGCGCGACCGTCCTGGCGCGGCACGGCGACCCGCGGATGTCGAACCAGCACGGGCGGCATGTCCTGCTGGCCTCGCAGCTCTATGGCCCGGGGCGAACGGTGTTCCTCGGCTTCGACAGCACCTACCGCTGGCGCTATCTCTCCGAGGATTATTTCGACGGCTTCTGGGCCCGGCTGGTCGATCGCGTGGGGCGGAACAAGGCGCTGGGGGGCCGCTTCCCGTTCCAGGTGCATCTGGGCAAGGGGGTCTATCGCGTCGGCGACCGGGTCTCGGTCGGCGTCCGCTACACCGACCCGGCCGCGCTGGCCGAGGCTGCCGAGCTGACGGCCGAGCTGGAGATCGCCGGCCTGCCGCCCGAGCCGATCCGGTTCGAAAAAGTGCCCGACGATCCCGGGCTGCTGACCACGAGCTTCCCGGCCCAGCAGGCCGGCGCCTATTCGCTGCGGATCGTCCCGGCGGCGACGGCCGACCTGGGCTCGGGCGTGCGGGTCTCGACCACGACCTTCCGCGTCGAGCCCCCGCGGCGCGAGATCGACGAGCCCTCGCTCAATCGGCCGCTGCTGGCGGAGCTCGCCCGGATCACCGGCGGCCGGGTCTTCGACCTGGCCGACGTCCGCCGGCTCGACGAGGCCATCACCATGCGCGAAGTCGTCCGGACCCTGGAAACCCGCGATGAACTGTGGGACGCCCCCCTGCTCTACTCGATCCTCGTGGTCAGCCTGACCGTCGAATGGGTGCTGCGGAAGTTGTATCGGATGGTCTAAGACGCCGCTTGACGCGGCGAGCCGCGAATGGGGGATTTCCAATTCCAGATTCCACATTCCAGATTCCAAATTCCAAATCAGGATCTAAATCTCAGGGTCATTTTGCTCTCGAATGGAATCTGAATCTGGTATTTGGAATCTGGAATCCGAAACCGGGACAAAAACCGTGTCGATCGTGATGGATTTGCCGACGCTCGAAAGCCTCCGCGATGAGCAGCGCGCCCTGCGGGTCCAACTTGCGCGCTTGCGCAGGCGGTTGTGGGTCCAGTTGGCCTTGGAGTTCGCGGCCGACGCGGTGGTCGCCCTGACGGCGACGGCCGCGGTCCTGGTGTTCCTCGATTGGTGGTCTCGGTTCAGTCTACCGGTTCGGCTCCTCTTGCTGGGCCTGAGCCTTGTGGGGATCGTGGCATTCCTGGGTGTTCGCGCCGCGCGGCGCTGGCGGTCGTCGCGGCTGGACGAGCTCTCGCTGGCGGTGACGCTCGATCGATACCGGCCGGGGGTCGGCCAGCAGGTCGCCGACGTGCTCCAGCTCCCGGACCTCCTGAGCGAGCCGCGGGCGTCAGCCTCGCCGGCGATGGTGCGGCTGGCGGTCCGCCAGGCGTGCGCGGCACTGGCCGGCTCCGACTGGCGGTCGCTCTGGAATCGGCGGCGGACGGCGCTGCACGCCGCGGCCTTGCTGCTCGGCTTGCTGGTCCCCGCGGTCTTCGGCTGGTGGGCGCCGGAGGCGGCCCGTTTGAGCGCCGCGCGGTGGTTGCTCGGTTCCTCCGAGCGCTGGCCGCAGCAGACGTACCTCACGGTGATGGGGCTGGATGCGCGCGGCCGGCTCCTGGCCCCGCGCGACGAACGGTTCGTCATGGAGGTTCGCTCCGACCTGCCGCGGCTCGAGCCCCGCGGGGACCGATGGGTCGTCCGCGGACGGGACGAGCCGCTCACCTTGCGGCGAAAGCCCGCCCAGCCGCAGGCGCCCGAGGCCGTGATGGTCCGGGAGCGGGCCGCCGAGGGGACGATCCGATCCGGCACGATGGTCGGGGCCGATCCCGTGCGCTTCCAGTATGAGTTTCCCCCCGCATCGTCCTCGTCGACCTTCGAATTGACCGGGGGCGACGACTGGCTGGGGCCGCTGACACTGGAGCGCGTCGACCGGCCCGCCCTTGCCGAGACCCGGCTCCGCGTCAAGGAGCCGGGGGCCACCTACCAGGGATTCCGCAACGTCGAAGATACCCGCCAGCACTTGCTCTTCCTCCCCGACACCGAGGTCGAGCTGACCCTGGTTGGAAACGAGCCGCTGGCGGACACGCAGTTGAAGGTCCATCCCGGCAACCCACCGGAGTTGAAGCGGAACGACGACCGGACCTTCACCGCCCGCTGGACGCTCCGCGAGGCCACCACGCTGGAGATCCTGCTGACTTCGGCCAAGACCGGCCTGGCCTCCCGGCCGGCATTCCTCTCGATCGGCTTGCTGCGGGACCGGGAGCCACGGGTCACCCTCCGTGCCGTCGGGGTCGGCAACCACGTCACGGCGGTCGCCACCGTCCCATTGACCATCGCCGCGACCGATGATTTCGGCCTGGCGGCCCTGCGCCTCCAGGTAGAGCGGACGACGATCATCGAGGAGAAGGAGAAACCCGAGACGAAGGTCCAGCGCGCCACGACGGCCCTGCCGATGCCCTCGGACCCGGCCCACCCGGTGCTGGACCATCAGGTCCGGCATGACGTGTTCCTCCAGGCGGACCCGCCCAAGGCCGGGACGGTGCTTCGGCTCACCGCGGAGGCCGAGGACCGTTGCGCCCGCGGCGCCCAGACCGGCCGATCCAGCGTACTCGTGCTGCAAGTGGTCACTCCCGATGAGCTGTTCTACGAGATCTTGATCCGGCAGCGGGCCGAGCGGGCGAAGTTCCTGGCGGCGCTCGAGGCCGCCGACCAGCAGACCCCGGTGCTGGCCGGCCAGCCGACGGCCGATAACTATCTGGCCGTGATGCGGATCCTGCACACAGGAGCCCGACAGCTCGACCAGATCGCCGGGCGGATCGCCGACACCCTCCAGGAGATGAAGCTCAACCAGATCGGCTCGCCCAAGTCCCACCGCCTGCTCCAGGACGGAGTCATCGACCCGATGCGGGCCCTCATCGCCGGAGAGATGAGCCAGTTGCGCAACGTGCTCCAGACGCTCGCCGGTGCCGGCTCGACCCCCGGCGCGACCAGGGAAGCGGCTCGACGGCTGCACGCCGAGGTTGTTACAAAGATGAAGAACATCCTCGATCAGATGTCGCAGTGGGAGAGCTTCGTGGATGTCGTGAACCAGGTCGCCGAAGTCATCAAGATGGAGCACAAAGTCCTCCAGGACACCGAGAAAGCCCGGGAATCGCGCACGCAGGAGGTCTTTGATGACAAGCCCTAGCCGGCGGCCCTCCCAGACGTCCTGCGGCCCGGCGTGCCTCCCGGCGGGGCGCCTCGCCCGGCTCCTCGCCGCCGTCATCATCATCGTCGGCGCGAGTTGGTGCCCGGCCCGGGCTCAACAGCCGGTCCGGCAGGACCAGGGCCAGGCCGTCGATGTCTTCGATAAAGAGAGGGCGCAGCCGCTGGGCGAGACGACCACCGAGATCCCGAAGGCCCCGGCCGTCTCGGACCGCGACGCGATCGGCTTCACCCAGCAAAATGTCGCCGCCCAGATGAACGAGCTGGAAGAGCGGATGTTCCGGCTCTCCGAGGCACTCCGCAGCCTGGAGCCGGAGAATGCCTCGCGGCTGACGCTGGCCCTGAAATTCTCCCGCGAGGAGAGGATCCTCCAGCAGATGAAGCAGTCCCAGGACCTGCTGAAGGAGGCCCAACTCAGCAAGGCGGAGACCGAGGTTCGCGAGCTGCTGGCCAAGCTCGAGCACCTCCGCAACCTGCTCCTGGCCGAGGACCTCGATTTCCAGATGAAGCTGGTGCGGCTGCGCCAGATGCGCGAGACGCTGGCCCAGCTCGAACGGATCATCCAGGAAGAACGCCGCGAGCTGGCCTGGTCGCGCTCGGCCGACGCACGGCAAGCGGAGCTGGCGCGGCTGCGGAGTCGGCAGACCAACCTCGACTCGATCGTCGGCGACCAGAGGGCCTTGATCCGCGCAACCCGCGCGGCGCGGTCACAGCCGGCACGGGAAGCGAATCAGGCTCGCGAGGCCGCCATTCAAAAGACGACGGCGGGGCTCACGGGCGATCCGCTCTTCGCCGGTCTCCAGCCCCTTTATTTGAAGCAAGCCGATCCCCACCTGGACGACGCTGTCAACCTCCTGGCGACGGCCGATGGCGCCGCGGCCGTCGCTGCCGAGGAGAAGGCGCTCGAGTTGCTCCGGAAGGAGCTCGATCGGCTGGTCGATCGGATCGGCAAGACCGAGCCGGCCGTGGCTGTCTCCGAGTTCCAGCGCTTCGAGCAGGACCAGGCCCGCAATCGCACCGCGGCCCATTCGCTGGCCGTGACCTCGGCCCGGCTGGGGGACAAAGGGGTCGCGTTGCAGAAGGACCTGATCCGCGCCGGTGGTGCGATGCGCGCCGCCGAGCAAGAACTGGAGCAGACCGCAGCCAGGCCGGCGGCCGAGGATCAGCTCGCGGCGCTGAGGCATCTCGTGAAATCGCGCGACGAGCTGGCGCGGGCGGTGGAGAGCCTGCTCGTCCAGCTCCGCGCCGAGTTGCAAAATCGGATCCTTGCCGAGCTGACCGCGATGCACGAGATGCAAAGGGCCATCCGGGAAACGACCCAGGCGCAGGCGCCTCGCCTCGCCCAGCGCTCGCGCACGGCGATGATCCTGATCGTGGGTCTCGCGCCCAAGGAAGCCGAGCTGGGCGATCAGACCGAGCAGTTGCAGGCGCTGGCCCAGGAGACTGAGTTCGGCATCGCGCTGCCGACCTCGCTCCGGGTCCTGGCGCGGGCGATGCGGAAGGTCCAGGATTGGCTTGAGCAGGGAGATGCCTCCGCGCGCACGGTCGCGCTGGAGCAGCGCATCGAGGAGGACCTGCTGGCCCTGGCGGAAGCCATGCGCCGGCTGCCGCCCACGAGCCCGTCGCCGCCGGGCGCACCGTTGCCCAGCGACGCCCGGGGGCTCGAGCGCGAGCTGAATCGCATGATCGCCGAGCTCAAGATGATCCGACTGATCCAGAGCCGGCTCAACGACGACACGCGCGAAGTCGACCACGGCCGGCCCAGGAAGCCGGTCGTGTCCCCCGCCCTGCGGCGCGAGATCGAAGGGCTGAGATCCGCCCAGGAGGAGATCCGCGATTCGCTCGCCAAGCTCGCGAGCCGGTTCGAGGGTCCCGAGGTTTCCGAGCTCAACGCCGCTCCGGGCCAGATCGATCGATGAGATTCCCTTGGAAAGGTCCAGCATGACCTCCTTACGAACCAGAATCGAGGATTCTATGAAAGCGACCCTCTGCCTTTTCGGTGTGATCGCCTTGGCGTTCTGCCCGAGTCCTCGCGCGATCGCCCAGGAACCGCCCGCGCCGGCGCAGCGTCCGACGATGGCCGGTATCTCCGGGAAGATGACCGACGTCGCCGACGACCTGGCCAAGACGGTGACCGGCGCGCCGGTGCAGACGCAGCAAAAAGTCATCGTCCGCGACCTGGACTCCTTGATCGCCGAGCTGGAGAAGAAGGCCCAGGCGGCGCGCGGCGGGATCAAGCGGAACAAGCCGACGCGCGGCATGCAGGACTCGATGATCAGCCGCGGGACCGGCGGCATCGGTGACCTGATCGATCCCAGGCAGAGCCAGAAGGATTGGGCCAAGCTCGCGCCGCGGGAACGCGACCGCATCCTCCAATCGATGGCCGAGGGGTTCCCCTCCGAGTATCGCACGGTGCTCGAGCGCTATTATCGACGCCTCGCCGAGGAGAAGTCCGCCCCGGCCGGCGGCAAGGCCGAGCCGCCCAAGCCGGACAAACCCTGACAAGCCGGAGACACGGATCGCCCGGAATCGAGAGGGACCGGATTTAACCACGAAATCCACGAAATCCACTAAAAATGCATGATAACAAATGTATTGATTTCATTTAGTGTGTTGAGTGTATTTCGTGGTTAAATCTTCTTCAGAAAATCGGTTCACACCGGTTGCGACGTGGAGTGGAGCGGCGCGGGCCCAGGGGAACTCTGCCAGCCCGGTTCATGAGGTGATGTGATGTACGGCGCGACTCTGCTCTTGATCGGCCTGCTGGGTGTTGGCACCACCGAGTACGCGCGGTCGCTCGGCGCCAAAAGCCTCGACCAGGCCGCGCTCGATGCCGAGGGCTACGGCGAGAAGAAGTCGTTCCAGCGAGAGGCGGACGGCCTGCGGATTACGCTCGGTCCTCGCGAGCGGGAAACCGGTTGGCGGACGCCGCCGCAGGTGCGGTTCGGCGGGGACTTCACCATCACCGGTGAGTTCGTGATCAAGAAGCTGCCCAAGCCTGCCCAGGAGGACGGTGCGGCCATCGGCCTGGCAATCGCGTTCGGCGACATCAACCAGCCCGATGTGACGCTCGTGCGGCTGGTCGAGCCCAACGGCACTGAGGTCTACCGCTCCATCGAGAAAGCGATGGGCGGCCCCCAGGGGATGCCGGGTCCGATGATGATGATGGGTCCGCGCAGGGGGATGGTGATGATGGGAGGGATGGGAGGTCCCCAACCGGGCGGGAAGCCCCCCAAGCCGCCGCGCCGGACGTTCCCGGCGGCGGGTGACACCGTTCGGTTGGAGCTCCAGCGCGAGGGGCAGATCATCCGGTTCCAGGTCCTCGACGCCAAGTCGTCCCGGCCGCGATACCTCGGCCAGGTCCAGCTCGGGCCGATGGATGTCGCCGCCGTGAAACTGTTCGCGTCCAACCGCAACGGCGCCGAGGCGCTCAACGTGCTGTTGCGCAGCCTCACGATCCACGCTCAGCGCGTCAACGGCCTGGGGACCGAGGTCCACACCGTCTTTGGCCAGGTTGTCTATGCCGATCCCACCGCGATCGAGAACGACATCCTGATCGTCGGCGGGCCACCCAAGGCACCACCGGCCGCAGGCGCGAAGTCTCTCCAGGGGATGGCCGCGGCCCTGCTCGCGCCCGGGCTGGCGGCCGTGCTCGCGCCCCGGCCGTTGGCGGCGACCGTGCTGGCACCGGCACTTGCCGCCGCCGGCGCGGACCTGACCGCGGCCGCACCGCAGCCCGCGACCGCCGCGGCCGGGGCGACCCCGACCGCGGCCGCGCCCGCCACGGCGCCGGCGCCCGCACCGGCTGCCGCGCCCGTCGCTGCCGCGGCACCCGCGCCCGCACCGGTTGCGATGGCCATGCCCGCGGGCGTCGTCGTGGTCGCACCGGCGGCGCCGGCGCCCCCAGGAGCCGTGGCGCTTGCGCCCATGCCCGCGCCGGCAGCCATGGCGGTCGCCGCCCGTGCCGGCGCCCGGGCTGCCAATGCTCCGCAACAGCCGGGTCCCCCGAAGCCCCAGGTCAAGATTCCCCTCGACGAAGTCGACAGCATCCGCTTCGAACGAACGCCCGGCTTGACCGCTCGCCTGGTGGGCCAGCCCAACCTCGACTTCACCCTGCCCGGCCTGAGTGCCAAGAAGGAGGATGAGGCCCCCAAGACCGAGGCGAAGCAGGACGACACGCCCGCGAAGAAAGATGCGACCAAGAAGGCCGACGCGACTCCGATGAAAGCCGAGGCCAAGAAAGCCGAGGCCAAGAAGACCGAGGAGAAGAAGACGGAAGCGACGAAGGACAAGGACGAGCGGGTCGCCAAGAAAGCCGAGGCGAAGAAAGCCGGGGCGGCTGAGGCGAAGAAGGAGGAGCCGAAGAAGCCCGAGGAGACCGACGACGCGCTGGCGCCGCCGCCGGGCACGACGATCACCAAGTATCCCAAGGTCGAGCCCAAGCAGAACGGGATCCGCGACCTCCAGCTCACGGTCTTCGGCCTGCGTCCGGTGAAGATCCGGCAGGTCATGGTCAACTGCCAGACGGACAAGGGGCCGGCGAGCTGGCGGCTGGATACCACGGACTCGCAGGATTGGCCCCTGGTGATCCACCGCGCCGGGACCGAGCTCTCCGCCGACCTCTTCCTGGAGCCGCCCCCCGGCGACTCCTTCCAGAAGAATTTCACGATCAATATCAACTATGAAGACGGGC
Source organism: Isosphaeraceae bacterium (assembly GCA_021324445.1). GTDB lineage: Bacteria > Planctomycetota > Planctomycetia > Isosphaerales > Isosphaeraceae > JAJPJC01. Next base: position 3,675 of record JAJPJC010000204.1, on the reverse strand, counting down.
AGATGGCCAACGCCAACGTCCAGGCCGACAAGCATTCCGACCCCAAGCTGGCCGTCGACCCCAAGGCGCCGGCGATCGAGGCCACCGATGCCTGGGTGTACCTGACGGGCGAGGAGAAGGTGTTCGGCAAGCTCGGGGAGATCAGCCCCGAGAAGGAGACCTTGCACTTGACGACTCCGTGGCAGGACCAGCTCGACATCCCCCTGGCGCGCGTCGTCGGCATCCATTTCGGCTTGCCTGACCGCAAGGAAACCTCGGAGTCCTTCGCCAAGCGGCTGAAGTCGCGCGGGTCGGAAGACCTTCTGCTGGCGCAGACAAAGAAAGGGGAAGTCATCGCGATCCCCGGCGTCGTGGAAGGGACTGAGGCGGAGCGCCTGCGCTTCCGATACCAGGGCCGGACTCGCACTCTGCCGCTGAAGCAGGTCGAGGGCCTGGTGATGGCCAACCGGCCGGAATCCCAGCCGGAGGAACTCCGCCCGACATTCTCCCTCCCCGGCGGCGTCACGATCTCCGGCCGTTGGAAGGACCTCGACTCCAGCACCTGGAAGGTCGAGACCCCCTGGGGGCAGGAGCTGAAGCTCCCCGCCGCGGAGGTCCAGGGCGTCCGGTTCCGCGGCGGCAAGATGACGTATCTCTCCGACCTCAATCCCAGCAAGGTCGAGGAGACCCCCTTCTTCGGCCATCGCTTCCCCTGGCGGCGCAACGTCAACCTGCTGGGCGATCCCCTGAAGATGAACGGTCAGACCTACGATCGCGGCCTGGCCGTCCATTCGCGGTGCGTCCTGACCTACGACCTCAACGGCCGATTCGCGACGTTTGAAGCCCTCGTCGGCTTCGACGACGCGGTCAAGGGGAACGGCCGCGTCGACTGCCGGGTCTTCGCCGATGCCAAGCAGATTTATGCCAACCCCGACCTGCGGGCCGACGGCCCGCCGGTCAAGCTGTCGCTCCCGGTTGCCGGCGCCGAGCAACTGCGGCTCCAGGTGGACTTCGGCCGCGGCCAGGATACCGGCGACCGCGTGATCTGGGCCAACGCCCGCCTCTATCGCCAACCGCCGCCCAAGGTCGCGGCGTCGGCGGCGCGCGAATGAGGCGAATGAGAAAACGCAAACCACCGATCTTCCAGGAAGAGAGATCTTAACCACGGAAAGCACGGAAGGACATGGAAACAAAAAACACGTTTTCGATTTGCATGCCGTGCCCTTCCGTGCTTTCCGTGGTTCAAATTCTTTCTGGTGGTTTGGCGACGTTGCGGGATTCGTGGATCGATTGCTTCTGACCATTCCTGGTTCCATATCCGTGGTCTAGCCTATGCGCTCGTTCTTTGCGAGAGTTCTGGGTCTGTCAATCACGATGGCACTGGTCCTGTGCGCCGCCTTCCGCGCATCGGGATCCGCCGAGGAGAAGGAGGCCGCCAAGGCCAAGGATAAGGACCGGTCCCAGGCGCCGATCGAGGTCTACGAATGGTCGATCTGGGTCGGCAACCCGGCCCAGCCGACCCTCAACACGGTGCGACTCTATCGCAACGCCATGCCGAACATCATCGGCACGAGCCGGCCCAAGTTCGATGAGAAGGAGAAAGAGCTGGCCGGCAAGTTCCCGATCGCGCCGGTCTCCGTCGTCCAGTTCTTCGGCGAACCGCGCCGCGATGTTGACGTCGACCTCCGGGCGAAGAAGGGCTCGTTCCTGGCGCACTGGCCGGCGAGCAAGGAGCACAGCGGCCGGCTCCAGTGGTTCGGCTCGGACTTGAGCGCGAGTCCGCCGGCCGGCATCCCGCCGAGCTATCTCCCGGAGGGGCACTGGTTCCAGAGGCTGCGCCAGAACAAATCGGCGTTGTACCTCAAGTACGAATCCCACTTCGAGCAGTTCATCGCCTACGATGCCGAGCTGACGCTGCCGATCCCGGTGAAGATCCGGGGCGGTCCCGATGAATACACGTTGCAGAACCTGACGAATCGGCGGCTGCTGGACGTCGCCGTCATCGCCCCGACCGACAAGGGCTTCCGCGTCGGTTGGCTCGATGAGCTGCCCACCGCGGCCCCCGAGAAGAGTGAGAAGGACAAGGAGAACGAGAAGGAAGAGGAAGCGGCCAAGAAGAAGGCCGCCGCCGACCCGAGGAAGAAGGCCGCCGAGCAGAAGGAGAAGGCGGACGCGCTCTTCCGCGATGCCGAGAAGAAGACCGAGGAGGAGCCGATCCCGCCCCTGCCGGCCGAGGGTGACGCGACCGTGCGCGGCCGGATCGACCAACTGCTCAACCAGCCGGTGACCGTGACGGTCCAGCAGGCGCCGCGACGGGACGTGCTCAACCTGGTCACCAGCCAGGCCCGGCTGCGGTACGAGGTGGACGATCGCACCCTGGCCAAGGAGCAGATCGACCTGGGTCAGCCGATGAGCCTGAACGAGCCCCGGATCGCGGCCCGCGACGCGCTGGCCGAGGTGCTGGGAGGGCTCGGGCTGAGCTACCGGATCACCGAGGAGGGTCGGCTGTTCATCACCACGGCCGCCCGGCTGGCCGAGGACACCGGCAAGAAAGGGGGCGTGATCGAAGGGCCGCCGGTGAAGCTCGTCATGTCGCAGCCGAGGAAGCCCTCCGATCCCTCCTACCGGGAGCTCACCCGCGACGCGCTCACGCGACGGCTGGCCGGCCAGGGACTCCGCCCCGACGTGGTCCAGCTCCTTCTGGCCCAGTACGGCCAGGCGCTCTTCGAGCCCGGGGAGCTCGTCATCCTGGCGCACCTGTCGCGCGAGGCGCTCGACGATGTGGTGCTGCTGGATGTCTTCCCGACTCCCAAGAAGCTGGCCCGCACGGCGACGCTGGTGGTCCACGGGGTCGACCCCCGGCTTCAGGACCGCGCCCGGGCGCTGGTGCAACAGCTTGGCGACAAGTCCTACAGGGCGCGCGAAACGGCGGAATCCCGCCTGCTCGAACTGGGCCCGGTCGCCGTCCCGGCCCTGGAGGACGCCCTGACCAACAAGGACGTGGAGATCGTCTTCCGCGCCGAACGGGTCTTGCTCCGGCTCAATCGCCCGGTGCCTTGAGGGAGCCCGATGCTCCAGCCGAAGTCGCGGCCCGATCCTGCCTCGAAGCGGACGACTTCATCTCATCCTCGGCAATGGCTTGCCGGTAATGCTCCGGCAGTCGTGTCAGAGCCTGATTGAGGGCCGCTGGCCACGACAGCAATCACCAGCCGGATCCTTGCTCCACGGATCATCGAGGCAGGCCAGATCACTTCGAGTCTGCTCGGCAAGTTTTTGGGTAGCCGGATCCGACCAGATGTCCAATACTCTTTGGAGAGAGCCTGCGCGCCGAGATCTCGAAGGGTCCGTGCGAGACAGGAACACATGCTGGCATCCGCGGTGGATCGAACTGAACTCGCCCGGTACGACGCCCGAAGAATCCGAGGAGATTTATGCAACTGGTGTCGAGATTCCACGGATCATACGAGGCATCTGAGTCTGCGCGGTGCGTACGGTTCCTGGCACGGAGTCCAACCGAACTGCCGGTCTGCCTGGACGAGGGGGCCAAATCGATGGAACGAACCCAGCACAGGGGAGAAGTGAAATCGATGGAACGAACTGTCATGCCCCCCGGGGGCACCCCACCCCATGAAAATGGAGTCGGCATGCGTTATCCTCGACGTCGTCCAGCCTTGGGTGTGAGGCCGTTCCTGTGTT
>JAJPJC010000012.1 GCA_021324445.1 Isosphaeraceae bacterium | reverse complement strand
ACCCGCACCGTGGGGGGGCCCCAGGACCGGCTCACGAAGGTCCAACAATCGGGGCACGAACAGCTACGGCCTGCGCCGGCCTGCGGTCGCCACCCAGACCGCTTTCGTGGGCCAGCCCACCACCCCAGGGGCGGATTCCTCAGGGCTGGGCCTTGCGGGGATTGCTGGCCGATCCCCAGGATTCCGGGTAAAATCGGGGGAACGACGCGACGGCCCGATTGATCGTAAAGGCTCACCTGGGGAAGAGTTGAGGGTGATTCGGGCGAGCCGGCGCGTTCCGGTCTCTCAGCAGGAGGTTGCAGCATCGCTTCCATGGCCCCTTTTTCTGGCGCACCAGCGGTCGATCTGGCCTGGAAACACTACCAGGCGGGCGATTGGCAGCGGGCGGAGCGGATTTGCCGGCAGGTCTTGCAAGTGGATGGCAGCCAGGTTCCGGCGTTGCACCTTCTCGGGCTGATCGCGGCTCGCAACGGCCGGGACGACCTGGCTCGCGATTACCTGGACGCGGCGGTGCGCCTCAGGCCGGATTTGGCCGATGCGCACAACACCCTGGGCATTGTGATGGCCCAGCAGGGGAAACTGGCGGAGGCGGCGGCCAGTTTCCGGCAGGCGCTGCGCGCGAAGCCGGACTTTGCCCAGGCGCATGGCAACCTGGGGAATGCCCTGCGGGCGCAGGGAGATTTGGAGGGGGCGGAGGCCAGCTTACGGGAGGCCATCCGCCTCAGGCCGGACCTGGCCGAGGCGTCCAATAACCTCGGGAACGTCCTCCAGCAGCAAGGGCGATTGCAGGAGGCGGAGGTCCATTTACGGCGGGCCATGCAGCTCAAGCCCGACTCCGCCGACATCGCCTTCAACCTGGGCATGCTGCTCTGGAAGCTGGGAAAGGCGGAGGAGTCGATCGCCTGCAATCAGAAAGCCATACGACTGAACCCGGACCATGCCGACGCCCACGCAAACCTCGGCACCGGTCTCATGGAGCGAGGCCAGATCGAGGAGGCCATCGCCGCGTACCGCGTCGCTCTCCAGCTCCAGCCGGGCGACGCCTACACTCACAGTAATCTCATTCGAAGCCTGCATTTTCACCCGGGTTACGACCCGCAGGCAATTCGGGAGGAATGCAGGCAATGGAACTCACGGCACGCCGAACCGCTCGGGAGAGACATTCGACCGCATCCCAATCTTCCGGATCCCGAGCGGCGATTGCGGATCGGTTACGTCTCGCCGGATTTTCGCGACCATGTCGACTCATTCTTCCTGGTCCCGCTTCTTTCGCACCATGACCACAGTCAATTCGAAATCTGCTGCTACTCGGATTCGAAGCACTCCGATCCCGTGACCGAGCGGCTGCGCGGCTATGCCGATGTCTGGAGCAGTATCGCGGGGCTCTCCGATGAGCAGGCGGCCGAGTTGGTGCGTCGCGACCAGATCGACATCCTCATCGACCTCAAGTTGCACACGGCCGACAACCGGCTGCTGGTCTTCGCCCGCAAGCCGGCGCCCGTGCAGGTGTCGTGGCTGGGATATCCCGGAACGACCGGGCTGTCGACGATCGATTACCATGTGACCGATCCCTACCTCGATCCCCCGGGGCTTTTCGACGCCTGCTCCGGGGACGAATCCCTTCGTCTGCCGGACACCTTCTGGTGCTACGACCCGCTGGTCGACCAGCCGGCGATCAACGCGCTTCCGGCCCGGGAGTCCGGTGCGATCACCTTCGGCTGTTTGAACAGTTTCAGCAAGGTCAACGAGGGATGTCTGGCGCTCTGGGCCCGGGTGCTCCATGCTGTGCAGGGGTCGCGTCTCGTGCTCCGAGCCCCCCGCGGCCCGGCGCGGGACCGGGTCCTGGCACGGCTCGGCCAGGAAGGGATCGCCCCGTCCCGCATTGACTTCTGCGCCTGGCAATCCCGACCCGAGTACTTGAGCCTCTACCACAAGATTGACCTGGGTCTGGATCCGCTGCCCTGCAATGGACACACGACCAGCCTGGACGCATTCTGGATGGGTGTCCCCATCCTCACGATGCTGGGCAAGACGATGGTCGGACGCGCCGGCTGGAGCCAGTTGTGCAACCTGGATCTGAAGGAGCTGGCGGCGGAAAACCCCGAGCAATACCTCGCCACCGCCGCCCAGCTCGCGGGCGATCTGCCCAGACTCGAAGAATTGCGCCGCACACTGCGGCAGCGGATGGTCCAGTCGCCGCTGATGGATGCCAGCCGCTTCGCACGCAACATGGAATCGGCCTACCGACAGATCTGGCGCAGGTGGTGCCGAGATCGGTCGATCGACAGTCAAGTCTCGGACCGAAGAAACGCTGACAGACGATCCGGAAAGCCCCCTTCGGGGGCTCAGAACGGCTTCCCGGATCGCCACTGATCGCACGATGCAGTCTTCACCAAACGATCTGCTTGGACAACCGCATCAGCCGGCGCCCGCGCTCGGGATCGAGCCGCGCGGCGTGGGCGACGCGGCCCAGGGCTTACGCACCAGGATAGGGAAGCTTGGCGCTCTAGGAAAACTTGGTCTGCCTCTCCTTCTCTGGTGAGGCTGGCCGGGAATCGAACCCTTGGTGTCGGATCGATCCCCAGGATTGAACTCAACCGCTTCGCGGTGGGCAAGAACGAGCTGCCGCTCGGCTGCTGTCGGCCTCAGCACCTCCCTCCATGCTGACCGGGTGGTGTCCTGCCACCCCGGTCGGCTCACTCTGCCTCGTCTCCGCTCCGATGCGGCATCATGAACGGGTTCGTCACTTCCACACCCCGTTCACTCGCAAAGGAGCCGCCCATGACCCCCTGGCGCCGCCGCATGATCGACGACAGGACCCGCCGCAACTTCACCAAGGCGACCATCCAGGCTTACGTCCGTGCCGTCGCCCGCTTCGCCGGCTACTTCCACTGCTCGCCCGATCGGCTCGGACGCGAACACGTCCGCACCTACCTGCTCCACCTCCTCCAGGAACAGCACGTCTCTCACAGCTACAATCAGCTGACCCGCTGCGCCTTGCGATTCTTCTATCGCCAGACCCTGGGCCGCGATGACGTCCCCGCCGGCCTCGCCCCAGTCAAGCAACCCCGCACCCTCCCGGTCGTCCTCGGTCCCGACGAGCTGGCCCGCTTCTTCGCCGCCCTCCAGAACCTCAAGCACCGCGCCTGGCTCATGACCGCCTATGCCGCCGGCTTGCGCGTCTCCGAGGTCACCCGGTTGCGCGTCCCGGACATCGACAGCGCCCGCATGGTCATCCGCGTCCGGTCCGGCACGGGGCAGAAGGACCGCTACGTCCTGCTCTCGCCGCGGCTGCTGGAGATCCTCCGCACCTACTGGAAGGTCGCCCGGCCGAGCGACTTCCTCTTCCCGGGCGCCGCGCCGGATCGGCCGCTGACCACCGGGAGCCTGCGCAAGGTCTGCTGCCGCGCCCGGGGCGCCGCCGGGCTGGACAAGCACGTCACAGTTCACACCTTGCGCCACAGCTTCGCGACCCACCTGGTGGAGTCTGGCACCGACCTGCGGACCATCCAGGTCCTGTTGGGCCATCACCGCTTCAGCACCACGGCGCGGTACGTCCACGTGGCCGCCGCCGCGCTCCCCTCGACCCAAAGCCGGTTCGACCGCCTCGACTGGGCCCCCCGCGGAGGTCGCCGGTCATGACCCGAGTTCGTCCCACCGTGGCCGAGGTCATCCGCAGCGTCCGCGACGAGTTCCTGGATGGAGATGATCCGGGGCTGACGCCCCAGCAACGCCGCACCCTCAACGACCTGGCCGCCTGCCGCACCGCGGCCTTGGGCGGCCACGAGTTGGAGTGCCCGGAGTGCGGGCATCAGCAGATCGCCTACAACTCCTGCGGCAACCGCCATTGCCCGACCTGCCAGGCCACGGCGTCGGCGCGGTGGCTGGCTGGCAGCCCGTGCCGGTGAGTTGCGCCCGGTGCCCCACTTCCACCTGGTCTTGACCCTGCCGGATGCCCTCAACCCGATCGCCCTGGCGAATCCTCGGGTGGTCTCCGATCTGCTGCTGCGCTGCTGAGACCGTGCTCGAAGTGGCCGCGAATCCCGATCATCTCGGCGCCCGCACCGGCGTGCTGGCGGTGCTGCACACCTGGGGCCAGGCGTTGCAGTTGCACCCGCACGTCCACTGCGTGGTCCCGGGCGGCGGGCTCACCGAGGATCGGACCGGCTGGGTTCACTCGCGTCCGGACTTTTTCCGGCCGGTGCGGATCCTCAGCCGGGTCTTCCGCGGCAAGTTCCTGGCGGGGCTGCGTGCCGCCTTCGCCGAGGGTCGACTGCACCTGACAAGCCCGTGCCTTGACGGCGCGGCCCGGGAATTCCAGCGCCTGGTCTCGGCCGCGGTGGGCACCGATTGGGTCGTCTACGCCAGGCCGCCGTTCGGCGGTCCCGACGTGGTGCTGAAGTACCTGGCGCGGTACACCCATCGGGTGGCGATCAGGAACAGCCGGTTGCTCGACTTCGAGGACGGCACGGTGTCGTTCCGCTCCAAGGACTACGCGCATGGCAACCGCCGGCGAGTCAGGAAGCTCTCGGCCCGGGAATTCGTGCGACGGTTGCTGTTGCATGTGCTGCCGGCGGGGTTCGTGCGGATTCGCCACTGCGGCATCCTGTCGAATCGCCATCGGCAAGAGGACCTGGCGTTGTGCCGCGAGTTGCTCGGCAACGGCGCGACGGCGGAGACGGATCGTGAGGAGCCGGTGAAGGTCCCCGAAGAGGGCGAGTCGATCACGCCGCGCGGGTCTGTCCTCACGGCGGCGCGGGCCGGATGATCGTGATCGCGGAGTTCCCCCCGCTGGCGTCGGGCAAGGAGTTCGTCGTGGGCGTCGAGGAGTGCGTGGTCGTCGATACTTCGTAACCCGAAGGGAGGGAGTCGGTCGTTCCGGGCGCGGAGTGCGCCCTTCGCCCTTCGCTGTCCTACAATCGGTTTGTCTTCGCGACGCTTCGGCAGTGACTCCGCGCGCAGGCCGCGCCCGCCGGATCGCCGCCACCGGCTCGGCAGCGCGAAGACGAGGCGGCTCGAGAATCCAAAAACGTCGAAACGAACCCAGGGCCAAGGCCGCGGCCAGTCGGCACCAGAATCTGAAGAACGAAGCCAATGGCGACATGAAAAGAATACAAAAGATATGTCGACTATACCGGACAGGGCGGTTCTTATTTACGAATCCTGACATACCAAAAAATGATCGAACGAACCCAACGATGGGCAAACTTGGTAAGATGCGCCATCTGATTGATCGCCGCGGCAGCCAGCGAATGACCGGGCGGCAAGAAACCGAAATCCATGAAACGAACTGTCATGCCCCCCGGGGGCACCCCACCCCATGAAAATGGAGTCGGCATGCGTTATCCTCGACGTCGTCCAGCCTTGGGTGTGAGGCCGTTCCTGTGTT
>JAJPJC010000557.1 GCA_021324445.1 Isosphaeraceae bacterium | reverse complement strand
CCGTCTGGCTGTGGGACCTGGCGCGGGGGGAGGAGGTGGCCCGGCTGCAGGGGCACACGACCTTCGTCTGGTCGCTGGCCTTCAGCCCCGACGGCGCGACGCTGGCGTCCGGCTCCGGAGACCTCACGGTCCGCCTCTGGGACACGGCGCCGCTGAAGACACGCTTCCAGGCGCGCCGCGAGGCCGAGGCCTTGCGGCCCGAGGCCCAACGGCTGGTGGAGGCCTTATGGCGGCAGAAGAACGACCCGGCCGGGGTCGTGGAGACGTTCCGGGCCGACCCCGCGCTGAGCGACCCGTTGCGCCAGGCCGCCCAGCTCGCGGTGCTGCGGCGCGCCATACCGCCGGAATCCGGCAAATGACGCGCGCGGAAACATCGCCCGCAGTGTAGGTCGGACAGCAGGGTCGGCCAGAGGCTCCGGCCCGTGTCGAGGCCGATTTCACTTGTGGACCCGGACGGTCAGCAGCAGCGGGGCGCTGACGGTCCCCACGTCGTCCTGTGCGGTCACGTTGATGGTCCGCACACGCGGCCCCCCCCTCTTGTAATGGTGAGACACCGAGAACGGCCCGCCCCGGCCGGAGCCCAGGTCGAGCACCTGGATGGTGCCGTCACCCCAGTCGATGCGGACCTGGTGGTCCTCCAACGCCTGGTCCACGACCTGCCCGGAGAGCGTGACATTCTGCAAGGACCGACGGGGCAAGACCGAGGCGCTGACCACAGGCACAGTGTCGGTGATGCTGAACGTCTGCGCATTCGACACGCCGTTCTGGGGGTCGGAGACCGTGATCTTGGCCGTGCCCTCACCGGCGAGCAAGGCGGCCGGGATCGTGGCCTGGAGCTGCCCGGTGTTGACGAAACTCGTCGCCAGCGGCTGACCGTTGAACAGAACCGTGGACTGGTTGGTGAATTCACTGCCAGACGCCGTGATCGCCAGGTCGCTGCTGCCCTCAGGGGCCGCGTACTGGCTGAGGCTGTTGAGTGAGGTCGTGAACGACGTGCCGGTCAAGGAGAAGGAGGCATTGAACGGACCCTGGTGGGTGATGTCGGTGCCAATCCGCTCCCAATCGGGTGCCAGCGCACCCGGGCCGTCCGTGCGCGTCCAGGTTTGCAGGTCATTCGCGAACGGCGTGCCCGGAGGGAGGACGATCGGCTTCGGCGCGGAGAGCCACAGGAAGTCGCCGGCGCTCCCCAGATCGACCTCGGGACGGAAGAAGACGTGATCATTCGCATTGAGCGAAAACGGCGTGTTGAAGTGGATGTTGAATTGGACTTCCTGACCCGTCACCGGGCCCTCGCCGCCGGTGAACTGGTTGGGAAGCGGATGGATGCCGTTGACGACCGAGTTGAATGCGTGGAAGCTCGGATTGAGCACCGTCGTCGTGAAGGTGAGCTGGCCGAGCGCACCGTCGGCCGCGGCGAAATTGTTATCCGACGGCGAGTTCACGCGCGTGATCACCCGGCCGTCCGGCGGATTGGCCGAATCGATGGGGAACACGTGATAGAGCTCGATCTCGACATCGCGCACGTTGGCCGGCGTCGCGCCCCCGACCAGCAAGCCGATGAACGAGGCGTCGGTAATGTTCGTCGGCAGGGTCGTCACGAAGTCGTCGGCCGTCTCGGTCTCAAGCTTGCCTGTGCTCGCCGTGCGCGAGAGGGTGGCGATCTGGCCATCCGGGCTGCCCGTGCTGAAGAAGAACGGGATCGCGGACGGTTGGAAGCGGGGCTCCAGCTCCTCGCAGCGGACGGACAGGCCGCGTGAACGCCGAACCCGCGTCGGCCGGTGCGAGGAAGCACGCCAATCGGAAACGAACATGGTAGGCCTTCTGGAAAGGGAACGTGGTGCAGGCGGCGCACCGGAGTGCGGCCCCGGCACCGGGGCCTGTTCACTTTCACCACGAGATCGGTGCCCGCCTCAACTGGTTCCATCACATTTGGAGGCGCGGAGCGGACACGATCTTTCGAGATTTGTTCCGGCGGACGCGTTCACGGCACGGACCCCGAAGCCCGAGTAGCCGGCGGCATGCCCGACTTTCGGGACCTGCTCGGCGGCCCGCGACACGTCCTCAGCCATCCTGATCAATCAGTCACCCGCATTCATCGGGACCGCCGTCAAGTCCTCCCTCTTCAATCCCTTGTAGCCGGTCGGCTTCTCCGCCGTCCCTTCCAGGGCCAGCCCACTCCAACCACGGAAGCGGTCGTACGTCCGGTGCATGGAGTCGAGGTCGTCGAACCAGCCGATCAGATAGCAGGCGCCGAAGGTGTCGCCGGGGCGGGTGGGCTGCCCGCCGAGTTCCTCGATCAGGCAGACGTAGCCGCGCTGATGACACCACGCCTGATACACGTCCTCGGGATTCAGGGTCATACCGGCGAGCCAGGGGCCGTCACCGCCGCCGGGGAGGGTCACCTGATAGGCGCGGATGAACCGCTCGGGCAAGGGCCGCTCGCCGCGGCGATAGAGGAAGCGCTCGTCGGGGGCGAAGTCGGCGACGAACTCGGTCGAGGGGATGATCGAGGGGTCGTGATAACTCAAATAGACGTGGTCGAAGCCTATCCCGTCCCGGTGCTTGATCTGGCCGGGCATGTCCACGCGGAGGAACAGCGCGGGCGACTCGGCCACGGTGGTGACCCGGTCGGCGCTGAGGAAGAAGCGCTCCGCCTCGGGGAAGAGGAGCGTCTGCTCCCTGACGGAACCGGCCCGGGGATGGGGGGCGTAGGCGACGGTCCAGCGATACCGGGTCTGGATCGCCGCGAAGCCATCGCCGCGAGAGACGCGGGGGGGTCAGCCGCCTGGCCTGGGTACAGATCTGGGGGCCTTCGACGTAGCGTTTGGGGATGTTGCCGTGGACCTTGTCCCCGGGGCCGAAGTGGTACTGGCCGGCGGGGATCGCTCGTTTCGGCTCGGCCGGTTCGAGCAGGAAGTCGACGAGGCTCAGGCCGAATCCGAGGTCACGGGCGCCGGTCTTCGTGTCGACGAACGAGCCGGCGGCGACGCCCGTGACGTAACCCGCGGTGGCGATCGAGGCGCGGTAGTGGCCGGTTTCGACCTTGATCCGGCTACCGGCCGGGTAGGCGCTGCCGGAGGGGAGCGTCAACGCCTCGCCTCGCTGGTCCTCGACGCGGATCAACGCCTTCGCTTGCCGGGGTTGACGCATGGGGCTGCCTCAGGTAGGGAAATCCGGAGCGACCCCGATTCTAGATGCCGCCGCGGTTGCGTGCAGCGCCGAGTTCGTCTCCGATGCGACGACTGGCCCAAGGTCCGACGCAGGTACTCGCGGATCAGCGCATGCGTCTATTGATCGCCCATGGCGGTCCCACGTCGCCGGCACGCATGGCCCAGTGGGCCTGAATCCAGCAAGACGTACTCCCGCATGGCTCAGTAGCTTCCCGTGAACACCGGGCGGTGGGGGCGCATTGCGTCGATCCCCCGCATCCATTCCTCATCCGGGGGATCATCCGGATCATCGGGGATTTCCGCGATCTCGCGCAGCCGGCGCCGCGCCGACTCCAGGCGTTGCCGGCGCTCCTCCTCGGTTTTCGATCTTCAACTGACCATCCGGCCCCAATCCCGATGGCGGCAACGATCCCGACGTCAATTCGAGGTTCCTCAGCTTCCTGATCATGGCACCCTCCGTTCCCGACGGCGATCGGTGACCGGTCAAGTTCATTCTACTCCGAGCGCGGCATTCCCCAAAGGTCAGAAGACATCCGGAGAATCGACGAAGCCCCGCCTGGTCCCGGGCGGATGCTGGGGTCGATCTCGGCTTGGAGCCGGCGGTTATGACCCCGGCAGGAAAGAACGAACCTCCTACGAGCCCGACGCGCCCGCGAGGGAATTCCGGTGCGGGCCAGCCACGGACTCGCTGGCGCTTCGGGCAACCTCGTCTCCTCCTTCAGCGGCACGCTCACGGTGGGGCTGGCGAGCAACCCCGGGGGAACGACGCTCGGCGGTACGGTCACGGTGGCGGCGTCGGGCGGCGTGGGCACGTTCTCCGGATTGACGCTGACCAAGGTCGCCTCCGGCTATACGCTCCACATCTCCGCCAGCGGGCCCACCTCGACGACGACCAACCCCTTCAACGTGGTCAGCTCGACCACGAGCAGCGCGCTCGCCGCACCGAGCACGACCACGACACCGAATCCGTCGCTGGCGCCGCTGGTACTCGACAGCCCGGATCTCTGGGACGGCCTGGGATTCCAGAAGCGCTCGAGCCGGGTTTGAGCCGGAGCCGGAGGGTGGGTCGAGCCTCATCGGGGCGCGGCCCCTGGAAATCGCCGCCGCTCTCCTCAATGGAACATCGCCATTGGGACGGTGGGGCAGCCGCCCGCGGCTGCCTCGTGCCAGCCGAGGGTACCTGGCCCACACTTTCCCCTTTGCCTGGATCGATTTCGTGTCCGAGGGGCGAAGCCGCGCGAAGGTTTCCAACACCCGGCTCGAAACCGGTTTCTGGGGTCATCGTGCCCGCATCGTGGGTGTCACGAAACGGCAGGAGGGAAGGCCGCATCCTGCGATCTTCCTGGGGAGCGATCAGAGGGGCGTGTAGCGTGTCAGCCCCGGGACACGGTCGAAGTCGGCATCGTTACTGGCGAGGTGGGTGATACCATGGGCTTGCATAACCGCGACGATCAACGAATCACCCATGAGCTGCTCATGCTGCTGGCTCACGAGGGTTGCAGCCTCGACCAGGGGCGGAGTGATGGCAAGGGTCTGGATTCCCAGGAGCGGAATCTGCGCGACGGCCTGGACGTGAAGGGTCAACTTGGGGATCTCGATGTGATGTTTGCGCAGTCGAGCCGCGATCCCGGCCGGCGGCCAGCCAAACCGATCGAGCGCTTCGAGGGTCATCAGGCGATGGGCGATCTCACTCAGGATGTGTGTCGAGATGAAGCCAGCCAGGTGCTGGTGCTCGATCCGCTTCACGAGCTGGGTGCAGGCCGGTCCGAAGTGAGGATGGTTGGTGAAGTGGTAAACCAGCGTATTCGCATCGAGGAAGACCGCTGCCGCGGCCGGAATCTGGGCGAAGGTCATGGCGACTCCAGCAGACCGAACTCATCATCTTCGGCGATCCGCCGCAGGACTTCGGGATCGCCCGTCCATTTGAGCAGTCCCGCCGTCCGCTCGGCCCAACTAATCTGCGGCTCGATCGTGATCCGGACTGTCTCATGTTCCTCCAGCGGCAGAGGCCGGCTCGGCTTGAGGACGCCGTCCTCATAGATGGCTTCGATGGTCAAGGGCATCGCAGGTCCTCCCTCCTGGAACCAACAGCTCGGCAATGACTGCATTATAGCCGCCACCGACCGAGACGCATCAAGCCCGCGCGGCCAGTGGCGGGCATCTCCCAGCCTGCGTCGTTCGTTCGGCGTGATGGGGTTCGACGCCTCGAGCAACCGGGACATGTCCTTCGGCGTTGGCGGCCGGGCCACCGCCGGCAGATCGACGACCATCACCAAGCTGTCGGGGAGAGTCCCCCAACGCACGCCCCTCGCGTCAAGTCTTCCCTCCGTGGCGTCACGGCCAACCTCCCCGATTCCGGTGGAAGCACCCCGCGACTCTCGGAGCCCATCCACACCGATCAGGGTACGGAAGTCCCCGATTTGTCCGCGGGCCCGCATCAGCGCGATCCCGAATCTGGTCGAATCAATGAAGATTCATGCAACTGGCAACGGCGACGATCAGATCATTTGGGTAAACAACCCAGCGATGCCGCGCGCGGGGAGTCGCCCGCTGGGTTGAAGACCAATTCCAGTCGACGCGCCGCACTTCGAAATCGACGAAACGAACTGTCATGCCCCCCGGGGGCACCCCACCCCATGAAAATGGAGTCGGCATGCGTTATCCTCGACGTCGTCCAGCCTTGGGTGTGAGGCCGTTCCTGTGTT
>JAJPJC010000198.1 GCA_021324445.1 Isosphaeraceae bacterium | reverse complement strand
CGGTCCCCTCCTTGAGCTCAGGAGGGAACCACGTAGTGAACAGGCGGGCGAGAGCAGGAGGGAATTCTAGTGGTCGTTCGAAGGGAATTCTAATTGTCGCTGATCACGGATTGGTGTTTCAATCCACGCCCCCGGACGGGGGGCGACCATGGCCCAGCTCAATGCGCGCCTGGAGGAGGGGTTTCAATCCACGCCCCCGGACGGGGGGCGACGTGCTACTCGCCGGGGACCTTCGTGCGCGATGCGGTTTCAATCCACGCCCCCGGACGGGGGGCGACCAGACCGCGGCGGTGTCCTTCATCGACGGGTGGAAGTTTCAATCCACGCCCCCGGACGGGGGGCGACCGGGGTCAATTTTCCGGGCCTATCGC
The DNA here is from genome assembly GCA_021324445.1 of Isosphaeraceae bacterium. Classification (GTDB taxonomy): domain Bacteria; phylum Planctomycetota; class Planctomycetia; order Isosphaerales; family Isosphaeraceae; genus JAJPJC01. The sequence goes on along the minus strand of JAJPJC010000198.1, from coordinate 27,086 downwards.
CAGGCCCGGTTTCAATCCACGCCCCCGGACGGGGGGCGACTTGTAGTTCACAACCCCCGGAGACATCTCAAGAGGTTTCAATCCACGCCCCCGGACGGGGGGCGACTCGATGACTTGTCACATTCCACGATCGTGTTCGTGGTTTCAATCCACGCCCCCGGACGGGGGGCGACCGCCCGCGCCGCCGCCCAATGCCATCGTGAGCTGGGGTTTCAATCCACGCCCCCGGACGGGGGGCGACTCACGGAATCGTTACTATATGCCTGCTGGATCCCGTTTCAATCCACGCCCCCGGACGGGGGGCGACGACCAGGCACGGCGCGAACATCAGGACCGGCGTGTTTCAATCCACGCCCCCGGACGGGGGGCGACGGGCCGCCGCGACTGATCCCATCAGGGCGGCGCGGTTTCAATCCACGCCCCCGGACGGGGGGCGACGACCCACCCTACGCGGTCTCGGCCGGGCGCGATCCCGTTTCAATCCACGCCCCCGGACGGGGGGCGACGAACCCACCACGGTGCCCCCGGCCGCCCTGGCGTAGTTTCAATCCACGCCCCCGGACGGGGGGCGACCAGGGTGAGATGCTGGCGCTTCGCCAGCAGGAACAGTTTCAATCCACGCCCCCGGACGGGGGGCGACTGCTCCGGCTCGCTGGTGTCGCTGAACCAAAGTATGTTTCAATCCACGCCCCCGGACGGGGGGCGACCGTTATAGAGGAGCTGGCCCGTATTGACCCCCAGGTTTCAATCCACGCCCCCGGACGGGGGGCGACGGGCTACGCAATGGAGCATCCCAGGACCATCAAATTGTTTCAATCCACGCCCCCGGACGGGGGGCGACCCTGCCCCTCCGCCTCGAATCCGACAGTCGCCTCGTTTCAATCCACGCCCCCGGACGGGGGGCGACACATGGGAGCGGGCAAGGGCACGCAGGAGATGGTGTTTCAATCCACGCCCCCGGACGGGGGGCGACTTATCTTACGTCAAAACGCGGTCGCCCGGGAAGTGTTTCAATCCACGCCCCCGGACGGGGGGCGACGCGGCAGCCAGTTCTCGGCCCCCAGCGGCACGGGTTTCAATCCACGCCCCCGGACGGGGGGCGACTGCACCGCGAGGCGATCCTCAAGGGGGTCGAGGAGTTTCAATCCACGCCCCCGGACGGGGGGCGACGCCAGGCCGTCGCCCAGGGGATGGGCCACGCCCAGTTTCAATCCACGCCCCCGGACGGGGGGCGACGCGACACGCGGGCCATCCAGGACTGGCTCGGGCACAAGTTTCAATCCACGCCCCCGGACGGGGGGCGACCAAACTCGATGCGCTTCTGGTTTCGACCGAGAAGTTTCAATCCACGCCCCCGGACGGGGGGCGACTGGAGCCCGGCCAGTTCCGGCGAGACGTTGTTCTCGTTTCAATCCACGCCCCCGGACGGGGGGCGACGAGCACCGGTGACATGATCCGCCTGCAGCTTGAAGTTTCAATCCACGCCCCCGGACGGGGGGCGACCGCGGGTGCTGGCGCCGGTGAAATCAATCAGGCGGTTTCAATCCACGCCCCCGGACGGGGGGCGACCGACGCGCCGCCGAAGATCAGCGTCAGGGCCTGGTTTCAATCCACGCCCCCGGACGGGGGGCGACGCTGCCGGGCGAGCGGCGCGGCGGCCTCTGGCGGTTTCAATCCACGCCCCCGGACGGGGGGCGACACCCGGTGCCGACGGAGCCGCCCATCACCAGCGCGTTTCAATCCACGCCCCCGGACGGGGGGCGACGCGTGCGTCTTGTAGGCCTCGATCAGCGCGAGCAGGTTTCAATCCACGCCCCCGGACGGGGGGCGACTTCACGGGGGGGCTCGTGTCCGATCCCATCGAGGAGTTTCAATCCACGCCCCCGGACGGGGGGCGACTGCTGGATCACCTCGCCTGGTGCCACGCGATCGCGCTGTTTCAATCCACGCCCCCGGACGGGGGGCGACGCGCCCGGGCGATCACCAGGGTCGCGTAGCTCTCGTTTCAATCCACGCCCCCGGACGGGGGGCGACCAGGGCTCGCGGGAGATCGCGGCCCTGCGCGGCGAGTTTCAATCCACGCCCCCGGACGGGGGGCGACCGGACCGCCTTCCGCGAGCTGGCGCGGTTCTTGTGGTTTCAATCCACGCCCCCGGACGGGGGGCGACATGTGTTCCTGACCTACAACGGCGGCAACATCCCGTTTCAATCCACGCCCCCGGACGGGGGGCGACTCGACCCGGCGCAGCGGATGCGCGCCAGAGACGGTTTCAATCCACGCCCCCGGACGGGGGGCGACATCGCTCTCATCTCAGTCATCTTGAGCCTGATCAGTTTCAATCCACGCCCCCGGACGGGGGGCGACCGCGCACGCGGCTGGCGGTCGCCGAGGCGCTCCAGTTTCAATCCACGCCCCCGGACGGGGGGCGACGCCGCCCCCTGAAGTGGTTCTCGGTGAACGACTTCGGGGGCGGGATTCGCGAACCGCTGGGCTCGGGGCGAGCGCTCAGCGGTCGCGGAACCCTCATCAATCCGAATCCGTATTGCCAAAGAGTGTTCGGGCGATCGCGAACCGGGCAGGGTTTGATGCGCGCTACGGGTCCGCGCTAGAGGATCAGGGGCCCATCCACGTCATAGCCGGCTTTGTCGCCATGATGCTCGACGCGGTTCTCCCAGTGCGAGCCCAGGTAGTAGAACCGCAGGCTGTCCTCCTCCGGGTCGAAGATCGAAAGAAGCCTGTCGCGGCAGGTCGCCCACTGGGAGGGGTCGACCTTCAACTCGAAGACCGAGAACTGGACCCTCTGGCCGTAGTCCAGGCAGGCTCGAGCCAGACGCCGAAGGCGACGCTTGCCGGCTGGAGTGGACGTCTGGACGTCGTACGTGACGAGCATGTACATGATGATTATTTCAATCCACGCCCCCGGACGGGGGGCGACTCCCATCGGCCGGGCCACCCTTGTCGAAAAACCGAAGGAGGCCGGCCCCGGCCTGCGCGATCATCCTTTCCAGAGGAACGGGGGGTACGCGTCGAGGTCGCCGCGGATCCAGCGAACCATGAGGAGGGCCTGGAGGTGCGGGAGCATCCCGACCGTGGTGGACTCGCCCAGGAATGGGTGCGTCACGGTCTCGCGCTTGCGCTGCTGGTACGCCGTGAGGACCGTCTTGCGTGTCGCATCGTCCATCACGACGGCGCCGTTGTCGAGGCGGCGGAAGCCTTCCGGTGCGATCTGACGGCGGTTGATCAACGAGAAGGCCAGGCGGTCGGCGACGTAGGCCCGCAACTCCTCCATCACGTCGAGAGCCAGGCTGGGCTTGCCGGGGCGGTCGGCGTGCAGGAAGCCGACGCAGGGGTCCAGGCCGGCCGCCTCGCAGGCGGAGCGCGCGTCGTGCAAGACGAGCGTGTAGAGGAAGGAGATCAATGCATTAATCGGGTCCAGGGGGGGCTGGCGACTCCGCCCGGTGAACCGGAAAGCCTCGGGAGCGGCCGAGGGGCTGAGCAGGGCGTCGAAGGCGCCGAAATAGTGCGTCGCCGCCTCACCCTCGAGGCCCCGCACGGCGTCGAGGGTATCGGCCCCACGCAGCTCGTGGACGGACGCGGCGAGGCGGGAGGAGCCGCGCTCCAGGTCGGCGACGCGCGCGGCATCGGCCTCGGCGTCCCTGGCCGCGCGGACCAGGACGGTCCGCGAATTGGCGACCTTGGCCAGGACGATCCGCCGCGAGACGTCGAGGGCGATCGCTGGGTCGTCGGCGAGCCGGTATTGCCGGCGCCGCACCAGGACGTTCCCGTGCGAGAAGCCCCGCACCGAGGCGAGGAAGCGGCCCCGCTCGGTCAGGAATGAGACGGCAACCCCTTGCTCGCCGCAGGCGCCGAGCAGGGCCGGGGAGCAGCCGACGCGGCCGAAGCAGACAATGCCCTCGAGGTTATGCAGGGGCAATTGCCCCAGGGCCTTCCCATCGACCCGCACCTGGACCGTCTGGCCCTGCTTGGCGAGGTACGAGCCCTGGGTGGTGATGTAGAGCGTGTTCAGATGCGTCTTCATGGGTTGATGGGTCCCGGTTCCGCCGTCCCAGAGACGGCGTCGAGGAGGCGGTCGAAGGCGGCGCGGGCGGACCCGAGCCGGCCCAGGCGGGGGAGGCACAGGCCCTGCAAGGAGCAGCGATCGCACTTGCGCCCGGGCTCGGCGGGGGGCGTGCGACGCGAGCGGATCAAGGCATGGAGCCGCATGGCTGTGTTGATCGTCAGCCGGCGCAGCTCGGGGGTCATCTCGACGGGGACGCGGCGGCGGACCTTGCCGTAGAAGATCTCGCCGCGCGTGACGGGCTGGCCGGTCATCTCCTCCAGGCAGAGGGCCTGGGCGCAGAGCTGGACGCGGTCGCAGTCGTTCTTCTTGGGCCGCCCCCGCTTGTACTCGACGGGCACGGGTGGTTCGCCCGCCTTCGTCGCGACGACGTCCGCGATGCCGAACAGGCCGAGCTCGTAACTGTGCACGGGCACACCCCGGAGGGTACGCCCCTGGGGCCTGGTGGTCGGCTTCCCGCCGTGGGGCTTCCTGTGCAGGATGTTCCCCTCGGCGGTGAAGCGATTCTCCGCCCAGAGCCGCTCCACGTGGATCAGCGCGCATTGCCGCTCGCAGTAGAGCAGGTGCTGGAGGGCGGAGATCGGGAGGAAATCGGACTCTCGGTATGGCATGGTCTGTTTCAATTCACGCCCCCGGGCGGCGGGGGCGACGACCCTCGGTAGGGGATGGTCTCAGGTCCAGTCGATCCAGCGTTCGATCGTGATACCCTCCGGCAGGTTTTCCTGGTCGACGGTTAACTCATAATCCGTGAACGAGCGCGGGGGCCGGCCTTCGCCGTTGCCGTCCGCTTCGCCCGGCAGAGGTTGGACGCCGGGCCTGGGACGGCAGATCACGCGGGAGAAGAGCCGATCGGCCCGGGCATTGCCCAGCGGGCTCTCGTGGCGGAAGGCGATGCAGGCGACCGGCCGCATGTTGGCCCTGGCGGCGGACCGGTCGGACTCGAACATCTGGTCGAGAGCACGCTTGAGCAGGCCCAGGTCCTCTTCCGAGAATCCTGTCCCGTTGGCACCGCCCGCCAGGTTCGGGTTGACATAGCCGTGCACCCGGTAGAGGCCGTAGGGGACGGTGAACTTGCGGCCCATGGTGCGATTGCCGCCCTCTTGCTTCTCGGCCTCGGCCGGGGTGGTGACGGCGCAACGCGTCACGGCGTGTTCGCTGCTGACGATGGGGTGGATCGAGCGCGCGAGGCCGAACTGGATCGGGCCGCGGACCTGGCCGCAGTTCACGTCGGTCGTCATCACCGCGCCAAAGGTGCGGATGTCGAAGAAGTTGTCGCACATCCACCGCGTCAGGCGCCGGTCTTCCTCGGCCCGGTCCTTCCCTTTGGAGGAACGCTTCTTGGGGTCGATCTTGAGCGCAACATAGGCCCGCTCGTGTTGCTGGTTCAGAACGGCCTTCTCCTTCACGTAGATCTCGAAGGGAGGTCGCTCGCCGTGCGCCAGACCCACGAAGTTGCGGATCTTGCGCTTCAGGCAGACGTCGGTGACGAGCCCCTGCCCGGTCTCCGGGTCGAGGCGCGGCAGGTTCCCGGCGTCGGGGTCGCCGTTGGGATTGCCGTCGGTGATGTCGAAGAAGTAGACGAAGTCGTAGCGGTTCCCGATGGTCCGGCCGTTGCCGCGCTCGTCACTCATCAGTCGTCTCCTTGTCGTTCTCGGATTTCTTCGTGAAGAAATCCTGCCGCTGGTGGTAGTAGGCGATGTAGAAGAGCCCCTGCTTTTCCAAGGGCAGATGCGAAGGGAAGCGATGAATCCGACCGCATATCTCGCCGATGAGCTTCTCTCGGGAGATGCGCAAGCCCTCGTTGGCGAGCTTGTTGAGGTGATGCTGGTGGAGTCGCAAGAGCCGGGGGAAAACGCTGGCCGGCGTCGCCCCAGCAGAACCGAAGAACCGGTCCTTAATTGTGGAGTTGAGTTTCGTCTCGGCCGCGTCCTCCTGGGTCTTCTCCAAGGCGGCGAACAAGCGACCGAGTTGGTACGCCTCGTCGGGATGTTCTCTGTCGAGTGCCACGGTCACCTCCACTCCTCGATTGCGGATGAGATAAGCCTTCAGAATCGCGGCCCGGCGATGGTTCATGCCAGAGTCGGCGCGGACCCGGCGCACGACCGCGTTGAAGAGGGCCTGCGGGTAGGGCAACTCGGCGAGCACGGCCCGAACGACCTCTCCGGCCAGTTGCGGAGCGATGTCTTTCGGCTCCCGGGCGGTCTCGAGGAGCAGGCGGCGGATGACCAGTGGCGGGTCGCCCGGCCGGGCTCCAGTCATCTCCAATTGCTTGACATGCTCTGCCAGACTCTTGGCGAACTGCCGCACGGTTCCCGTGAGCCAGAAGCGCACGTTCAGACGAGCCGCGTTGGGCGAGAGGCCGAGGACGTAGAACGGGGCGTCCGGGTCCTGCATCTGGTCCGGGAGGAGCCCTTGCCGCGCGGCATCCAGGAACGACCGGATGCGATCGACGGTCGCGGCGTGCTCGGCCGGTTCGTCTTTGGAAGCATCCTCGCCGAAGATCTGGCGGAAGATCTCCTCGGCGTCCGCCCCACTGGCGCGGTCCGACCAGAACACGACCGTCGCGTCGCCGATCCGCGTCCGCCGCGCGCCGTCGGCGAGCAGGCGGTTGAGGGCCGTGGTGTAGCGGAAGGCGTCGCGCGTGCCGACCGGGGCGTTGTAACTCTGCGACTTGCCATAGCTCTCGAACGCGTCCTTGTTGAACGAGATGATGGCCGCGCCGGACGTGTTGGCTCCGGCCACGCCGCTCAGTTGCGGGTGGAGTCGCGCCAGTTCGCCTTCTTCTCCATCGACCAGGGATACGCCGGTCACGATTGGCTCGTCCCCACCCTGCGCGGCCACGCGCCGCGACCAGGCCGATCGGACGGCCTCGCCCTGATGGACGTAACCCTCCCGGGCGCGGAGCTTGAAGACCACGTTGAGGCCGGCGGCCTCCTCCCAGTTCGGCAGTTGCTCGGCCCGGGCCGGCTCCCATCGCTCCAGGAACCGGCAGAGCGCCGAGAATCCCTCGTCGCCGGCCAGCTCGTCGCGAAACGATAGGTGCAGGTCGCGAAACGCGGCGAACATGTCGGCCGCCCGCTCGGGCTTGCCTTTGTTGTCGCGTCCCAGGGCGTAGCCGGTGTTGTCCCAGCAGAAGAACGGCTTCAGCCCGGTGCCGGAGCGGCCGCCGCCGTCGGGGACGAGCAGCGACCTGGGGAATGGCTTGCCGCGATCGTTGCGCTCACGGATGTCCAAGAAGTCGAACCGCGTCCCGTCGGGTTCCAGGACGACGCAAAAATGAATCTTCTCGACCGCGAACCCGAAGTCGGCTACGGTCTGGCCCGAGTCCGCGAGCCGATGGTAATAGCCGATCAGTGCGGGCAGGAGACCGCTGGTGGGCTGCGTCATCGTCGTACCTCCTTGCTCGATGGGGGCGGCACGTCCATGACGCCGCGGCGCAGCAACGCGCGGAAGAACCGAGGTGTCATGCCGTCGTCGAAGTCAATGTCGTGCAGCATGTAGCCGAGATCGCGTTCGGGCTCGTTCCGGAGCTCGCGGTGCACCTCGGGGAGGGCCTGGCCGTCCTCGATGAGCGCGAAATCGGCGGGGAACTCGCGGCAGCCGAGAAACGGGCGCTGGTAGCAGCGGCCGTCGCGGGCGCGACGGTTGAACTGGTCGAGATGCTTGCCGGCGTTGTTCTCGCCGCCGAGGATGTCGAAATGGGCCTCGATCACATAGGCCACGTCGCGGAGGATGGTCGCGGCGCGCTGCTGTCGATCCTCCTCGATGTACATCCCCAGGCTGCCGCGGCCGTTCTTCATGGCGGTCGCGGCGGTCCCCGCGGGGATCTTGCTGGCGACCTCGTTGCGCCGCAGCGACGTGAAGCGGATGGGCCGCAGCACGCGGATGCGCGTGATCCGCCAGCGGATCTCCGGCTTCCAGTAGATCGCCTCGACGATCCCTCGAGCCGCCGAAGGCGTCATGACGTCGTAACTCACCCGCTCCACCTTCATCTCCGGGCGGGTGAAGCAGGCGAAATCGCCCCAGACTTTAAGCTGAATGCTCATGAGACTGACGAACCCTCCTCAATTGTCGCCTGGCCCTTGCTCAGAAAGCGCCGCCGCACAAGGAGCCTTGGGCCTGGAAGAAAACCGCGTCGCGCGATCTGGCGTGCCAGTTCTCGCCTTATGGAGTCAGCCGGCACATTCCGGCCAAGAAATCCAAAATAGGAAACTTAGATAATTCAGAAAGTTCCTGGCCATGAATCCTTTGCAACTCGGACTCGGCATTGAACTTGCGAATTCCTCATCTGGACACCCGATGCGATCCGACCTCTTCTATGAGATGTGACGTACATTAGGTTTAGATCACAAACCTCTTGTGCTAGAGCCGACGCAGGGTATAATACTGAAACAACTGACGTTTCGGCGTCAGACGCCCTAACGTGGGGACCATCCACGGTTGTATGGTTGGCTAATCATACGACTACTGGGTGGCAGCGGGCGCCCGAAGTCCTGCAAACCAGCGGGGTTGCCACGAGCCGGACGGCGGTAAGGATGGTGGGGTCGAGCGAGCCGCTAACTCACCATGCGCCGCCAAGAGCCGTCGGGAAGTCCCACGCCAAACTTATCAGGAGGCGGGAGGCTTTGTGCCTCCCGCCTCTCGCTTTTTGGGCGGCGGGACGGACTTCATTTTCATTGCATTCTGCCATTCGTGATCATCTATTTTATAAGCTGATACGAACCGCACTTCTTCGCCATTCCTGCGCGGCACCACGACGACCTTGTAATAATTGCAAACCATCGCAGGATGGGCGATCTGCATCCGGATCAGGTAATTCCAACTGCCAGGCTCCTTGTTCTCTTTGAGCTGGCATGTGGGGTGGGTGAGGGCCACCATGATCCAGGGGATGCGCTGCGCACGGTCCGCTCTCCAGACCGGCCGACTCATCACCTTTTGCTCGTTGTGCCGAGGATTGGCGAAGCATACGTGATGAGCCCGGTCGGGGGTGAATATCACGCGTCTCCCGCAGCGGTCGAACACCGGTCCCGCCCGGTAAGTCTCATTGAAATATTGCTCATATTTGGGGAAATCCGCTTCGCAGCATGTCCCGAGGACGAGCAGAGGTGTCTGGAGTGGGTTCATCCATGCATCCTCATCGTGAAGGACCGGTTCCCCTACGGAGGCACACTCGACCCAGACTTGGGACGGGAGACGGTTGTTCTCCTATTCGCAACCTGAAGGACCATCTTCGCCTCAGTCATGGTATAATCTCCTGGTTCCCCAGTCAACGCTCTCGGGCGATTTCCTGAATCGTCTCGCGTCACTCCTGATGGGAGTGTGGATTGAAACAGGTTGCGAATCGGAGGAATGCTTGGCCGAGGGGCGAATCCCCGGGTTCGCCCCTTGTGCCCGGCGATGTAGGACGCATCAAAGAATGAGCCTATCCGGATCGAGCCCAAGGACATCGAATCGCAGCCCGACCTTGCCGTCATACGCCTCGTCATTGCCAACGTAGTACCTCCCGTGCCGCTCGAGCAGCACGCCGTTCTGGAGCAGTTTCCGTAGATCTTGCTCGTAGACGCTGACGACGTAACGCTGCGCCTTGCGGTCGAAGGCGCGGAGCTGCCAGGGCTCCGGAGGGTCGGGAAGACTCTCCAGCTCGCGGATCAGCGCCCGACCGCGGTTGCCGTAGGGGACGAGCAGCCGTGCCTGCGCATCGTCGATGAGGCGATACGCCTCGGCCGCCGTGCGGAACTGGGCGTGAAGGAGGTGCTTCTTATCGGGGGCGAAGCAGCCCATGATGCTCTGCTGTTCGGCGCCGCGATCCCAACCCCGCCCGTCGTCGCCGCCTTGCTGCCAGTAGTGGAGACGGAAGAAGTCCTCGACGGCCTGCGGCGAGAGCAGGTCGCTCGCATGGTCCGGCGCGACCTCGCGGAAGCAGCCGGCGGCCCGACTGATCGAGGTATCCGTCGGATACGCTTTCGTGTCGTAGTCGAAGACGAACACACGGCCGAGTCGCGGTTGCCCGTCCTCCGTCTTGAGGAGACCCTCTCGGTTGCAGCGGCCCGCGGCCTGGGCGATCGAGTCGTGCCCCGCGACCGCGCGATACACGGCCGGGAAATCGACGTCCACGCCCGCCTCGATGACCTGGGTGGAGACGACTCGGCAAGGTTTGCCCTTGACGAGGCGACGGCGGATCTCGGCGACGACTTTCGCACGGTGCGCGGCGCACATGGAGGCGCTCAGGTGCAGCGCGGCCGGATCGTCCAGGAGCGCGAAAAGGTCGGACGCGTGCCGGCGCGAGTTGACGACGCAGAGGACCTGGCGCTCGCCCCGCAGGCGATCGGCGAGCTCTGGATTCTCCAGCCGGCCCAGGAGCTCGACCGAGGTGCGCCGAAGCGACCGGTGGAGCGCGGCCCAGTCGTCGATGATGGGCGTGACGCCTTCCAGCCCGATGGGGAAGCGGTCGCGCTTCTTGATCGCGGGCTGGGTCGCGGTGCACAGGACGACGGTGGACCCGTAATTCGTCACCAGTTCCTCGAGCGCGGCGAGGGTCGGGGCCAGCAGGCGGGGAGGCAAGGTCTGGGCCTCGTCGAGGATGATGACGCTCTTCGCGAGGCGGTGGAGCTTCCGGCAACGTGAGGGCCTGGCGGCGAAGAGCGACTCGAACAGTTGCACGTTCGTCGTGACGATGAGCGTCGCGTCGAAGTTCTCGGCGGCCAGTCGCAGCCGGTCGGATTGCCGGGCGGGGTCGTCGGAGTCCAGGTTGCCGTGATGCTCCAGCACCTCCTCACGGAGGTCGCCGAGTGCCTCCCGGAACACGTCGGTCGTCTGCTCGATGATGCTGGTGAAAGGGATGGCGTAGACGACGCGCCGGAGCCCGTGAGCGGCGGCGTGCGCGAGGCCGAACGCCAGCGAGGAGAGGGTCTTGCCGCCCCCCGTGGGGACGTTGAGCGAAAAGAAGCCCGGGGCCGCGCGCGCCTTGTCCCGGCAGGAGGCGAGGATCTCCGCGCGTCTGCGGTTGACGTGCGTGTCAGCGGCGTCGCGCTGCTTCTCCGCCAGGTGCCTGTCCAGACGCTCGAGTAGCATCGCGCACGAGGACGGATCGACTGGCCGCCGCCCGGCACGCGCCGAGTCCATGAAGAGCTCGGTATCCAGGAAATCAGCGTCCACGAGGCAGGAGAAGAGCATCCGCGTATAGAAGGCGAGCGTGAAGCCGGGGCATCGGTGGACTGGGACCTTGAGTTGGGGGAGGGAAGGCAAGTGCCGCTCCAGGATCTTGGCCGGAGCGGCGTCGATCGGCTCGATGGTTTTCTTCAGGCGAGCCGAGAGGCTGGACTCACCGCCGATGTTGTCCGGCAGGCCGGCGTGATGGCCCGCGATGCAGTAGGAGAGCAGTCGACCTTCCAGGCCGAGCTGCGCGGCGTGCTTGGCGCCGGCCGTCGAATGGTCGACGCGGCCGGTCATCTCGGACACATGGGTGACGTCGTCCGATCCGCCACTCTGGCTCAGGTGGTCCTGGAACGCGTCGCTATACTTGCCCAGGTCGTGCCAGAGCCCCGCCAGGTGGCCCCAGTTACCCGAGCCGAACGCTGCTGCAAAGCCTTCGGCGCGACAGGCCGTCTCCCGCAGATGATCCTCGAGCGGATGCCATTCTGTCGTCGGTCGACCCTGACTAGTGTGGGCGTACCGTATGGTTGCGATGATCCACCTCCGGCCGTGGTGGAAGCCGATCCCCGTGGCGCGCGTTCTTTCAGCATGATATCCTTTTGTACCCTGAATGCAAGAGGCGTGGTGGTCCGAACTGTCCACAATGCGGGTAAAGTGGCCGGAATGGGTATCGTTCCATCTTTTTTCTCTCCCGGATCACCCGGTCGGCCGGTAGAGGCCGGGGCCGCGGTCGGTCCGGATGAATCGGACCGGGCCCGACATACCAGGGGACACAGTCAATATCGACAGTCGTCCGAGAAACCGGCCCTCTTGACGGCCTCTCCCCTTGATCCCCACGTTCCTCTCATGAACTCTGGTGCGGGCCGACCCGAGCCGGCCGGACACATCGTGCCAGTTATGAGGCTGAGGACGTGGAGGCCGTCCCAGTCGCGCTCGGTTGAGATCCAGGCTGCTCGCTGGCACGATGCAGGGGTCGAATCCGGCAATTGGCAGGACGCTGCCCCGCTCGCCCCGATCGGCGGAACCGGGTCGGCCCAGGGAACGCGAGCGCGTCGGTCCGACGATCCCAATGGTGCAAGCTTAATCAAAAAACATTAATACGAAATGATCTGTAATCTTGACTGATGTATTTTTCGTAGACCAGATCCGAGTATAATCGTCTTGCTGGTGGCCGGTGGCCGTGAAACCTTGGGCGTTCGAGGGAGCCCCTGGGAACCAGGTCCAGGGAGCCAGGAGGCTTGATGTTCGCAAGTCTGATCGAGATAGCATGTTGTGCCTGATCTGGTGCCATTCCCCGACGACACCGAGGCGCCCTTGGTGGTTGCCTGTGGCTCCATGGCGACCGGATCGGTTTTCCTGCCGCCGGACCTTCCGCGCTTCTGAACGGCTGTCACCTTCGGCCCGTGAACGCGTCCCCGCAACTTGGCTCTCCGCGCGCCGCCGGGCAGCGGGCGCGGTGGCGCGTTGCAACCGTATGCGGCTTCTGGCATTGTAGAGACCCTCCGACGCAATCGTTCGCGGCCCGATCCAGCCGGGAGGTTTCTGGGTGTCTCAACCTGATCTCAGCGCGAGCCGACATGCGGTCCACGGGCCGATGACGCCGGCGGCCAGCGGGTGGGCCTGGGGCTTGTGCTGGCTGATGTTCGCCTCGACGGTGCTGAACTACATGGACCGCCAGACGGTCTCGCTGCTCCGCGAGCCGATCGGCGCGGCCTTCGCCATCACGGCGGAGGCCGATTTCGGCTGGGTCCTGGCCGCATTCTACCTGACGTATGCCCTCTTCCAGGTGCCGGCCGGCTACCTGGTCGATCGCTGGGACCTCCGCTGGTCCTATGCGGCGGCGGTGGCCTGGTGGTCGCTGGCCGCGGCGGCCACCGCGGTCGCGCCCACCCTGGGCGTGCTGATCGCCTGTCGGATCCTCCTGGGCGTGGGCGAGTCGTTCAACTGGCCCTGCGCCCTGCGGGTGACGGCCCGAGTCCTGCCGCCATCGGATCGGAGCCTGGGCAACGGGATCTTCAACTCGGGGGCCGCCCTCGGCGCGGTGGTGACCCCGGTGGTCGTCACCGTGTTGACCCGGCAGTTCGGCTGGCGCGCGCCGTTCGTCGTGATCGGCGCGGCCGGTTTGGTCTGGGTCGTCGCCTGGCTGGTCTTGATCCCCGGCCAGTACCGCCGGCTCCTGGCTCGACCCGATCGGAAGGAGCCTGGTGGCGACGACGTGTTCGAAGCCGAGCCCGGGCAGCCACGGCTCTCCGGGGCGGTGCGCGCGGCGTTTGGCAGCGTCCTGATCGTGGCCGTGGTCGTCGCCTCGGCCGCATTCTGGTACGGACTGGCCGCCATCTGGGTCGGGATCGCCGTGGCGATGCTCGGGCCCTTGATGGTCGCCGGTGTGCTCCCTCACCACGACCTCAAGGGGGCGGCCTGGGCCGCCAGCCTGGGCGATGTGGTCCGCAACCGTCGGTTCTGGATCATGGTCGTCGTCTCGATCTCGATCAACATCTGCTGGCACTTCCTGGTCAACTGGATCCCGACCTATCTCAAGAAAGAGCGGGGACTGGAATTCACTACAGGCAATGTCCTGAGCACGATCCCCTTCCTGGCCTCCGGCGGGGGAAACCTGCTGGGCGGCTGGCTCGCCCGCCAGTTCGCCGCTGGCGGTGGGAGTCCCATCCGGGCCCGGCAGCTCGTCCTGGCCCTGGTTACCCCGGTGATCACGGCCGCCGGGCTGGGTGTCGGCCTGGCCGACAACATCCCCATCGCCGTGACCCTCATCTCGATCATGGCTGCGGCCACCACCGCCTTCATGGCCAATTTCTTCTCGTTCGGCCAGGAAGTCGCGCCGCGACACACCGGCCTGGTCGTGGGATACCTCGGAGGCATCGGGAATCTCTTCGTGGCCGGCTTCCAACCGATCGCGGGGACGATGAAGGACCTCACCGGCAGCTTCACGATGGTCTTCGTCATCACCGGCCTGGCGCCGTTGATCGGCCTGGCCGCCTTGCTCTGGGGCTGGAGCGACCGCACGAGCACAGCCGGAGAGTGGGACCACTAGGCTGCGGCGTTGCTAACCCCCGGCGAACTCCGAGGCGAGGAATGCGGCGGTCTGGTCCCAGACCTTCGCCGCGGCCTCGAAGTCGACCGCCATGGCATGGACGGTCTTGGGGGTCTCGACGCGCGCCGAGACCTCGGTGCTCTGCAGGAGTGGGATCTGGGCACTGGGTCCGTTGGCCAGCGCGGCCTCGACCTCAGGGCTCAGCAGATGATCGGCCAGGGCTTGCGCCGCGTTGAGATCCGGGGCGCCTTTGATGATGGCCAGAGTGTTGGGGATGAACAGGGTCCCGATCCCCTCGGGCGCGCGGTCCGGATACACGATCGCGACCGGACTGCCGGCCTCGACCTCACCCATCGCGTCGTCGGTGTCCGTCAGGCCGAAGGCGATCTGACCCGATCCGGCAGCCGTGGCAACCTGCTTGTTCCCCGCGAGGATCTGCACGTCGTTGGCCTTCAGGTCCCGGAAGAATTGCTTCGCCTTGTCGTCCCCCCAGGCGGCGAACAGGCAGGCGGCCTGTGTGGCCGTCGTGCCGAAGAGCGGCTTGGCCATGCCGATCTTCCCCTTCCACTTGGGGTCGAGCAAGTCCCGGATCCCCTTGGGCCGATCGGCCTCGGGGACCAGCTTCGTGTTCACAATCAGGATGCGGGCGCGGGCGGCAAAACCATACCAGGTCCCGTCCTTGGCCTGGAACGTCTCGGACAGGTCGCCGGCGTGCGACGGCCGGAACGGCGCCAGCAGTCCCATCTCCTTGAGCCGGAGCGTGTTGAGGATCTCATTGTTCCAGAACAGGTCGCAACGCGGCCGCGCCTTCTCCGTGATGATCAGGTTGGTCAGGCCCACCGTCTTGGTGCTCTCGACGTCATACTTGGTCCGGACCTCCACGCCGGTCCGTTGCTGGTAGGCTTTCAGAATCGGATCCGCGAACTCCTGGTCCAGCGCCGAATAGACAACCACCCGCCGCGGCGTCCCCTCCACGGACCCGCCCTGGTCCTGTCCACACCCCAGCAACCAGCCGATCACGGCACCCAGCCACAATCCCACACCCAGGCGCTTGCTCATCGATCCGCCCCCCCGTAAGCGTTCGTCGAGATACCAGATCACGTCCCATCATTAACGAATTCGGAGACAGCGCCAAGCATCCGGTTCGGATCGGCAGCGTGGGATCTTGACACGAGGGTCGCGACAGGCCATACTAAACTTTTGAACACTAAGCCATGCTGGAACCGCGAGCCGTGCTCGAACTTCCTGTCCGCCGGATGCCGGACCGAGACCAGGACTTCTCTGGGACGGAGACGAGGTCGTCATGATGTGGGAGCGCGATCGATGGCCGCAAGTTCACCGGTTCGACCGACGAGCATCCCGGGCCCTGGGCTGGCCTCGGCCTTGTACCGGCTGACGGTGCGGCAGTATGACCGGATGATCGACGACGGGACGATCGCCGAGGAGGAGCGGGTGGAGTTGGTCGAGGGCTTGCTGGCGACCCGGTCGAGCCGGAATCGCGCGTCCATCGCGGCCGGCAACAAGGCGCTGCGGATCCTCTGGCGGATCATCCCTCCCGGTTGGCACGTCGCCAAGGGCGCTGCGATTGTCATCTCGGATTGGAGCAAGCCCGAATCGGACCTGGCCGTGGTCCGGGGCGAGGTCGAAGATTACGATCAGCGCAACCTTCACGGGGTGGACGTCGCGCTGGTCGTGGAGATCGTCGCGGCCCTGCGGGTGCCCGGTCTGCCGGCCGATCGGACCGATCGGGCCCGGATGTATGCCAGCGGCGGGATCCCGGTGTACTGGATCGTCAACCTGGTGGACGGCCAGCTTGAGATCCTGTCCGAGCCAGGCCGCGACGGCTACCAATCGCACCAGGTCTTCGGCTGCGGCCAGGATGTCCCGGTTGTGGTCGCCGGCGTCGAGGCCGGCTGGGTCGCGGTGACCGATCTCCTCCCGTAGGCGCGGCGGGCCAGTCCGTGCGACCCCATGCCGCGGCCCCGGCCGCGGAGCTTACAATCCTTTACGGGATTTGGGGTTAGTTCGCCTTGCAGGTCGAGGACCGACTTGCTAAGGTCCCGCGGCATGGTGAGGACTGGTTACCTGAGCCCGGATTACACGGCGTCGTTGGCCGGATTTGGCCGTCCGCTCGTGCTGGCCTGCTCGGGTGGATCGCTGCTGGAGCGCGCGGTCCCCGGCAGCGCCGACACCGATGCGATGGGGCCCTATCCGCTGTTCTGTTGTGTCGACTGGTCGGCGTTGCCCGCCGATCTGGCGCGCCTGGCGGGGCGCGTCGTCAGCGTGGTGGTGGTCACCGACCCGTTCGGCCCGGGCGACCCCCTGGGGTTGTCCGGAGCCTTCAGCCATGGGCTGACTCGTTACAAGGACCACGCGGTGATCGATCTGGAGCGTCCCCTGGAGACATCGGCGTGCTCGCATCACCGGCGCAATGCGCGCAAGGCGCTGGCACGGCTGATGGTCGAGGAGCTCGACGAGCCGCGGCGGTACCTCGAGACCTGGTGTGGTCTTTACGGGGAGCTGATTCGCCGGCACCGGCTCTCGGGGATGACCTGCTTCTCTCGGGAGTCGTTCGCGGTCCAGTTGGCCGTGCCGGGCCTGGCGGCCTTCCGCGCCGTGGACGACCGGGGCGAGACGGCGGGCATGGTGCTGTGGTACTGCCAGGGCGAGGTGGCTTACTACCACCTGGCGGCCTACTCGGAGCGAGGCTATGTGGAGAAGGCTTCGTACGCCCTGTTCTGGCGGAGCGCCGAGCGGCTGCGGGACCGGGTCCGCTGGCTGAGCCTCGGGGCAGGCGCCGGCGCCACCTGTGACGGCAGCGACGGCTTGACGCGGTTCAAGCGGGGCTGGACGTCCCTGCTGCGGCCGACGTATCTCGGCCGGCACGTCGCCTCCCCACGCCGCTATGCCGAACTGTGCCGGGGACGGCCGGCGTCGGACTTCTTCCCGGCCTACCGGGCACCGGTGGCGGCTGTCGCCTGGGGAGGCCGATCCGGGTCGGCGCCTGCGGCGATGACCTCGAACGACTGGGCACGCCATTGCGAGGACGCGGAAGGGAAACCCATCCATGGCACGCGTGATCATCTTCGGGCTGCTCGATAATGCCTCCTTGGCCCACTTCTACCTGAGTCACGACAGCACGCACGAAGTGGTCGCCTTCACCGTCAGCGGGGCCTACTTGCCCCTTGAGCCGACCTTCGAGGGCAAACCGGTGGTCCCGTTCGAGGAACTGGAGCAGCACTATCCCGCCGCGGAGTTCTCCTTGTTCGCGCCGATGTCGCCGCGCCAGATGAACCGGCTGCGTGCGGAGATCTACCGCCAGGGGAAGGAGCGCGGTTACCGCTTCCTCAGCTACGTCAGCAGCCGGGCCACGGTCTTCCCGGGCACCCCGATCGGCGAGAATTGCTTCATCCTCGAAGACAACACGATCCAGCCCTTCACGCGGATTGGCAACAACGTGGTCCTCTGGAGCGGCAACCACATCGGCCATCACAGCACCATCGCCGATCATGTGATGTTCACCTCCCACGTGGTCCTGAGCGGCCATTGCACGGTCGAGCCGTACTGTTTCCTGGGTGTCAACGCGACCATCCGCGACGGGCTTCGCCTCGGGGAGGGAACCCTGGTGGCGATGGGTGCCTGCATCAGCCGGGATACCGAGCCCTGGAGCGTCTACCAGGGAAACCCTGCGCGCAAGCGGGACGTGTCGAGCACGGACGTGGAGATCTGACATGATTCACTGGGAGAAGCGAGGGCGGATCTTCATCCCGGACGGCCGGACGCCTTGGATGCGGACGCATGCCGCGCTGCCGCTGGCGGATCGGCTCGACGACGGCACGTTGCGGATCTATTTCGCCGGTCGTGACGCCGCGAACCGCTCTCGGATCGGCTGGCTCGACACCGACCCGGATGATCCGGCGAGAGTGATCGAAGTGAGCCGCGAGCCGCTTCTCGACTTGGGCGATCGGGGCACGTTCGATGACAACGGCATGATGCCAAGCTGCACCGTCAACACCGGAGGTCGCAAGTATCTGTATTACATCGGCTGGAACCCCCAGGTCACGGTCTCGTACCGGCTGGCGATCGGTCTGGCCGTCAGCGACGACGGCGGTCGGACCTATCGCCGCTATTCGAAGGGGCCCCTGCTGGATCGGGACCGTGACGAGCCCTTCTTCAACACTGCGCCGTGTGTACTCCACGAGCAAGACCATTGGCAGATGTGGTATGTCTCCTGTACCGGTTGGGATGAAGTCCAGGGTCATCCCGAGCCGATCTATCATATCAAGCATGCCGAATCGGAAGACGGTCTATCCTGGCGTCGGACGGGAAATGTGTGCGTGGACTACGATGGGTTCACCAGGGCGATCGGCCGTCCCTGGGTGATCCACACGGGCAACCGCTACGCGATGTGGTTCTCCTACCGTGGGTTGACCGATTATCGCACCGATCCGCGGACCAGCTATCGCATCGGATATGCCGAATCGTGCGACGGGCTGCACTGGGAGCGGCAGCCCGATCCGGCCGGACTGGAGCGCTCGGCCGAGGGATGGGATTCCGTGATGCTGGCGTACACCAACGTGGTTCGTCTTCCCGGCCGACTTTACTGTTTCTACAACGGCAATGGCTTCGGCATGAGCGGGCTCGGGTACGCCGTGGGGTGGGATGACGACTCGGAAGTCGGGAGGGTCGTGGCATGAGCCGACCCGGGTGGCGCAGGCACACTCGGCTGCCGAGATTTCTTCGTGGCCGACCCACACTGGAAGTTCACGTCCCGATCGGGCCGACTCCGCCGTTCCTCTATCAGCTCCGATGCCTGACCCATTCGCTCCGACGCTTCGGTGGAGCGTACCGCCATGCGCCGGTGATCGCGACCGTGGGTGCCGACTCCACCGACGAAGGGTTGGCTGACCGGATGCCCTGGCTCGCCGCCAATGGCATCGAGCTGCGCTGGGTCCCCCAGAACGAGTTTACACGGCTGGGCATCTACGCCACAGGGTTGAGACGGCTCCAGTCTGAGTTCCACTCCCATATGGTCCTCCTCCTCGATGCGGATACTCTGATTCGCCGTCCGCTGGACGATCTCATCGAACGGAGCTACCGTGACGGCGTCCTGGCCGGCACCATCGCCCACGCCACCCCCTTGGCTCAGGGGAAGCTCGCTGATCCGGATTGGGCTCAACTCTTTTCGCTCTGCGGGCTGCCGCCGCCCCGGCTCGAGTACGAGCATACCGGTTGGGGTTACATGTTCAGCGATCCCCGCTACCGGTACTGTCCACCGTATTTCAATTACGGCGTCATTGCCGTGCCGGCCAGACTCCTCTCACGGATCGGCCACGCGTACGGGCCGTGCTTGGAACGGCTGCGCACCGCGTTTGGCAGCTACTTCGATGGTCAGATCGCACTCGCGATGGCGATCGTGCAGCTCGAGGTACCCGTGCGGGCTCTCCCTCTCCGATACAACATGCCCAACAACCCGCTGCTCGAGGCCCTCCATCACCAGGAGATCGAGCATGCCGCGATCCTGCACCTGCTCGGGGACCAGCAGTTCCGGCGCGCGGAGACGTTTGCGTCGCTGGCCAGCCTGGAAGCGTTCTTGCAGCGGACCGACCTGCGGGTCGTCAGCCTGATGGCTCAAGAGGTGATTCGGGCAATCTTCCCGGCCTTGGTGGCCGAGGAGTGTCGGGCTGTCGCCGCCGCCTGAGGCGGCATGAGGAGCACAGGCATGGCTGCCGGACCGACCGCTCCGATCCCGATCATGCGGCCTCACTTGCCGCCCCTGGAGCCGTTCACCGCGATCGTGGCCGAATTGTTTGAAACGCGGCGGCTCTCCAACTTCGCCAAGTACACGCGGCTGCTGGAAGAACGCGCGGCCGTCGTGCTCGACCATCCCAGTCCCTCCAGCGTCTCGAGCTGTGATGTCGGCCTGACTCTGGCCTGGCGGGCCCTGGAGTGCCCGCCGGGCGAGGTGATCGTGCCCAGCTTCACCTTCTGCTCGACCGTCAACGCACTCCGCTGGAACGGGCTGGAGCCCGTCTTCGCCGACGTCGATCCCCAGACCTACTGCCTCGACCCAGACGACGTCCAGCGCCGGATCACGACCCGGACGGTCGGCATCGCGGCCGTGCATGTCTTCGGCCTGCCGGCCCCGATCGCGCCGCTGGAGGGCCTGGCGCGCGAGCACGGCCTGAAGCTCGTCTTCGACGCCGCCCATGGATTGGGCGGACGATACCAGGGCAAAGCCCTGGGCGGCTTCGGCGACGCGTCGGTCTTCAGTCTCAGCGGCACCAAGCTGGTGACCGGCGGCGAGGGGGCCCTGGCCACCTTCCGCGACCCGGCCGTCGCGGAGCGGTTCACCTACTTGCGGGCTTATGGGTTCAAGGCGGACTACAACTGCCGGTACATCGGCCTCAACGGCAAGCTCTCCGAGCTGAACGCCGCTCTGGGCTGGCTCTCGCTCGACCTGCTGGAGTCGGCCCTGGCGCGCCGCCAGGACCAGGTCCAGCGGTACCGCCAGGCCCTGGTGGACTGCCCGGATGTGAGCTGGCAAGCGGTGCCGGCCGGGTGCATCCACGGTTACAAGGACCTGGCTGTTCGGTTTCGCACGCCGGAGCAGCGCGCCGCGGTCGAGGCCGCTCTCACCGCCGGTGGGATCATGACCAAGCGCTACTTCTTGCCGGTCCACCGCATGGATGCCTACCGCGACTGGGCCCGCACCCGTCTCCCGGTCACCGACCAGCTCTCCGAACGACTCCTGTGCATTCCGCTCTACCACGATCTTGCCGAGGATGGTATCGAGGCCATCGCCGGGATCATCCGGACCAGCCTGAAGCGCACGGCCGCCCGGCATTGGGCCGCCTGAGTCGAGCGCTTCGGGGAGACCCGAGCGCGACGAGACCGCGACCGGCAGGCGTCCGCCGCGCGCGGCGACGCGCCTTCGGCCCGAGATTTGCCGGGAAAGCCCTGCAACGGAGATCCCACGGACCCAGGAGGGATCGTCCTGCGCAGGGGGTTCCCAGGCGCGGGCGGCTCCCTCTCGGGTCCGCGTCGTTGGCACTCATGGAGGCCGTTGATGATGAGTTGCGTGGAATACGGACGGGGCGTTGGAACGCTCCGGGCGGTGGCGGCGATCCTGTGCGTGTGCGTGATCTTCGGTCCGACGGCCCGCGCTCAACTCCCGGGAGTACCCACGGTTGCGGCTGCCAAGGCCGCGGCCGCCGGCAAGGGAACGTCCCCCGGCCCGGAGGCGGCTCCCGAGAAGACCAAGGCGGCGGTGGCGGCCTCCTCCGGACCGATCACGGTGCACCGGCAGGTCTCCGACCAGGAGATCCAGCAGTTCCTCGCGCGGTTCTTGCCCAAGTATCCAGGCGTGCGCACCACGCCCCCGCTGAGAGTCCGCGTCGATACCGGTGTCGTGACCATCGACGGGCAGGTCGACGATGACGACTCGCGGGATGAGATCACCGACGTCGTCAAGCGAGTCGAGGGGGTGCGGCTGGTGCTGAACCAGTTGAAGACCGATGAGGAAGTCATGACCGGCTGGGGGTTCGCGGTCTCGGAGCTGACCGCCCTTGGGAACTACCTGGCGCGAAAGTGGATCCTGATCCTGCTGGCCCTGGCGATTGTGCTGGTGTCGTGGCTGCTGGCCCAGTTCTTCGCCTCCCGGTCCGAAACCCTGCTGGCCCCGTTCGTGCGCAACGTCTTGTTGCGTTCCGTGGTCGGATCGATCATCAGCTCGCTCTTGATCGTCGGGGGATTGATGCTGGCCCTGGGCACGTTGCGGCTGACTCACCTGGTCTTGTCGGTCCTGGGCATCTCGGGCCTGGTTGTGCTGGCCGTCAGCTTCGCGTTCAAGGATGTGACGGAGAACTTCATCGCCTCGGTGCTGCTGGGCCTGCGGCGGCCGTTCCAGATCGGCGACTACGTGACGATCGCCGGGCAGTCGGGAGTGGTCAAGTCGCTGAACACGCGGGCCACCGTGCTGGTGACCCTCGAGGGGAACCACGTGCGGATCCCCAACGCGACGATCTTCAAGGAGATCCTGGTCAATGCGACCGCCTCGCCGAGTGCGCGAAATAGCTTCGACGTGGTGATTCCCCTCGAAGCCTCCACGGCCGACGCCCTCGACGCGATGAATCGGGCCCTGCGTGAGACCAAGGGCATCCTGCCCGACCCATCGCCCCGCGCGCTGGTCGAGGCCCTGGAGCCGGGCGGCGTCCGGATTCGCGCCTACTTCTGGTCGCCGTCACAGGGCGTGGACGCCTTCCAGCTCCAGAGCGACGCCAAGCTCAAGGCCAAGGTCGCCTTGCAGCAGGCCGGCGTCCTCGCGCCAGCCGCCGCCGCCGCCCCGGCCGGCAAGGCCAACGGTCACGCCGCGACCGCCGAGGTCCAGCCAGCGCCGCCATCGGTCACCGGCACGACCCGCCAGGCCGCCGCCAACCTCCGCCGCGATGCCCAGGCCGCCGAGTCGGCTCCCTCCGCCGTCGGCAACGGTCGCAAGACCCTGGTGCAGCGCGTCCTCCAGGAGCCCGAGACCCGTGTCAGCGAGGAGGGGGCCAACCTTCTCAAGGACGCGCGGTCCGAGTAAAGGCGCGGCGGATCTGCCCCATTCCACCGCGATGGTTGGAACCGGCGGGGGAATGGGGATAGAATACGGCGGTCGGTTCCGTCCGTCAGGATGCCGGCCCTCGCCGATCGGAGCCCGTTTCATGATTGTCGGTGTGCCTCGAGAGACGTTTCCCGGCGAGCGGCGCGTGGCCCTGGCTCCCGGAGTGGTCCCGAATCTCGTGAAGGCTGGGCTCGAGGTCGTGGTGGAAGCGGGGGCCGGCGCGGAGGCCGGCTATCCCGACGCCGAGTACACGGCCCGGGGTGCCCGGGTCCTCCCGGGCCGCGCCGAGGTCTTCCGCGCCGCGGAGATCATCGTCCAGGTGCTCTGCTACGGATCGAATGACCGGACCGGCAAGGCCGACCTCCCGCTCCTGGGACCCGACCAGGTGCTCATCGGGTTCCTCCGGCCGTTCGGATCGATCGCGACGATTCGCGACCTGGCCAGGCAGCGGGTCACCTCCTTCGCGGTCGAACTCATGCCGCGGACCACCCGCGCGCAGAGCATGGACGCGCTCTCCTCCATGGCGACGGTCTGCGGCTACAGGGCGGTGATCATCGCGGCCGACCGGCTGCCTCGGTTATTCCCCATGCTGACCACCGCCGCGGGCACCATCACGCCCGCGCGGGTTTTCGTCATCGGGGCTGGCGTGGCCGGGCTCCAGGCCATCGCCACGGCGCGCCGGCTCGGCGCCGTCACCTCGGCCTACGACCTGCGGCCGGCCGCCAAGGAGCAGGTCCAGAGCCTCGGCGGACGCTTCGTCGAGCTGCCGATCGAGGCCCGCGACGCCGAGGACGCGCGCGGCTACGCCCGCGCCCAGGACGAATCGTTCTACCGGCGGCAACGTGAGCTGCTGGGTCGCGTCGTGGCCGACAGCGATGTCGTCATCACGGCCGCCGTGATCCCGGGCAAGAAATCGCCCGTGCTCGTGACCCGGGAGATGGTCGCCAACATGGCGCCGGGGTCCGTGATCGTCGACCTGGCCGCCGAGCGCGGCGGCAATTGCGAGCTCACCCGCGCCGAGGATGTCGTCATCGAGCACGGCGTCACCATCGTCGGCTGGATCAACCTGGCCAGCTCGGTCCCCTACCACGCCAGCCAGATGTACGCCCGGAACGTCAGCGCGTTCCTCCTCCATCTCGTCAAGGACGGGACCCTGCACCTGGATCGGGACGACGAGATCCTCCGCGAGACGATGCTGACCCGCGCCGGCGAGGTCGTCAACGCCCGGGTCCGGGAATTCTTCGGGCTGCCGCCGCTGGCGGGTGAGCTCAAGGGGGTCCAGACGTGAAGCTCGACCTGACGGACTTATATGTGTTCATGCTAGCTGGATTCATCGGGTTCGAGGTGATCCGGCGGGTCTCGCCCTTGCTGCACACGCCGCTGATGTCGTTGACCAATGCGCTGGATGCGATCGCCGTCGTGGGGGCGATCATCCTGGCCGGCGAGGGCAAGAGCACGCTGGCGACGGTCCTCGGCACGATCGCGATCGTGGCCGCGACGAGCAACGTCGTGGGCGGGTTCGTGATCACGGACCGGATGCTCAGGATGTTCAAGGCGAGTGGCCCGCAACGGCCAGGACCGAGATGATCGGCAGCGAACACGGGATCGAGATCGCCTACCTGGTCGCCACGGCCCTGTTCATCCTCTCGCTCAAGTGGATGAGCTCGCCGACCACGGCGCGCCGGGGCGTCCGGGCCGGGGAGGTGGGGATGCTCCTGGCGATCATCGGGACACTCCTCCACCGCGGGATCGTCGACTACACCTGGATCGCGATCGCGCTGGTGCTGGGCTCGATCATCGGCGTGCCGCTGGGCCTGGTGCAGATGACGGCCGTGCCGCAGCGGACGGCGCTGAGCCACGCCTTTGGCGCGCTCTGTGTCACGCTGGTCGGCACGGCCGAGTTCACTCTCCAGGCGCCGAAGGTGCCCCCCTTCCTGATGACGGTCCTGGCGATCGAGGTCATCCTCGGCTCGCTCACCTTCACCGGCAGCCTGATGGCCGCCGGGAAACTCCAGGAGGTCCTACCCCAGCGGCCGATCACCTACCGGGGGCAGAACCTGGTCAATCTGGCGCTGCTGGCCCTGGCGTTCGGCCTGGCGGCCTACCTGGTCTACGACCCCCGGCAGACCTGGCTCTTCCCGGCGATGGTGGTGATCGCGCTGGCCTTCGGCGTGCTGATGATCATCCCCATCGGCGGCGCCGACATGCCGACGGTGATCTCGCTGCTCAATTCCTATGCGGGGCTCTCCGCCGCCGCGATGGGGTTCGTCCTGGACAGCAAGCTGCTGATCGTCGCCGGGGCGCTCGACGGCGCTTCGGGGTTCATCCTGTCGGTGAACATGTCGAAGGCGATGAATCGGTCGTTCACCAACGTCCTGTTCGGGGCGTTCGGGCAGGTGCAGGCCGCGGCCGCCGGCGCCCAGGAGGCGCGATCGGTCAAGTCGGCGACGGCCGAGGAGGCCGCGTCGATCCTCGCCGCGGCCAACAAGGTGGTGGTCGTACCGGGCTACGGCATGGCGGTCGCGCAGGCCCAGCACAAGGTGCGGGAGCTTTATGATGCGCTGAGCCGGCGCGGGGTCGATGTGAAGTTCGGCATCCACCCGGTCGCCGGCCGCATGCCCGGCCACATGAACGTCCTCCTGGCCGAGGCGGACATCCCCTACGACCACCTGCTCGATATGGACGAGATCAACGGCGAGTTCGCTCAAACCGACGTCGCGCTGGTCATCGGCGCCAACGACGTGACCAACCCCGCGGCCCGCAACGACGCCTCCAGCCCGATCTACGGCATGCCGATCCTCGACGTGGACAAGGCGCGCACCGTGATGGTGATCAAGCGCGGCATGAGCCCGGGTTTCGCCGGGATCGACAACCCGCTCTATTACCTCGACAAGACCTTGATGCTCTTCGGCGATGCCCGCGCGTTCGTCGGCTCGATCGTGCGCGAGCTGGCCGGGGGCGAAAACGGCTGATCGATTTGGTCCCATTGATTCTGACTCGCCGCAGCGTCCAGCGTCCAATGGTAGGCCTCGCGTTGGTGATCTTCCGATGATGCGTGATCTGTTCTACGGTGTGAGCGAGCAGAGCAAGGCGGGCAAGCACCGCTTAGACGATGCCCGCGCTCTCTTGAATGCGGTCCGGTGGCGCGGTGCAATGGACATGGCGGGTTACGCGGTGGAATGCCTCATCAAGACGAAATTGATGCGGATGTTCGATTGCCGCCATCTGCGCGAGCTGGAAGACGAGTTGCAACGCCGGGGAGTGCTTCCCTCCCACGCGACGATCTTCACTCATCAACTGGAAGTCCTCTTGCGGTTGACACAGGGTCTGGACCCGCTGCGGCAGAACGAGGAGCCATGGCGCCTGTTCAACATCGTGAACCCTGGGTGCCGGCCTGGCGCTACGCCGCTGATCTCTCGAACCGCGAGGACGCCGAGGTTTTTCTGGAAGCCGTCGAGAAAGTCACACATTGGATCGAGCATAACATTTGCGGGAGACCACAACATGGCCGACAGCCAGTTGAAACAGAAGATCCACGATGTGCTCAAAGCTGCTTACTTCAAGGATCTGGATGACCTCGTGGACGTCTCCGACGGTCCGGACGATAGCATCCACGTCGTCATCGTCAGCCGGAAATTCGATGGTCGCCGGATGAAGGAAAAGAACGACCTGATCTGGTCGGTCCTGGTGGGGAATCTTCAGCCGAGGAATGGGGGAAGGTCTCGCTATCCATCGGCACGAGCCCGGAAGAAATCAAGGCCAGCTAGGTGGGAGCACGGAAACCGGAGAGTCGGGTTGGCTGCGCCGGCCGGACATCGGTGGGGTTCGAACCCCAGAGCGAGATCCGGCTTCCCAGCTCATGCCGGTCGGCACAACCGGCCCAACTTTGGCTGAGGTCCCATGACACGGCAACTCACGGCAATAATCCAACGCGAAGACGATGGTTACGTCGCCCTCTGCCCCGAGTGGGATATCGCCAGTCAAGGCGACACGGTCGAATCGGCTCGCGACAACCTCCGCGAGGCGCTGGAATTGTTCCTGGAGGCCGCACCGCCGGAGGAAGTCCAGGAGCGGCTATCCAGGGAGGTCTAGGTCACTCAGCTTGTCTTCTGCCCATTTCCGTAACTCTTTTAAGATCAATGACTTGCGGAAATAGTGATCGCGAGGACACTGAATTCCGTAATTCCTTGTGCTAATTGGG
>JAJPJC010000065.1 GCA_021324445.1 Isosphaeraceae bacterium | reverse complement strand
GACCGGCTCACCGAGATTCAAGAGGCATTCCTCCAGCTCGCCTGTGACGTAATCGGCTCGAGATTCCTGAGCCCATGACCTCATTTTTTCCCAACGCTCTTATAGTCTGTTCCCAGAGCCCCGCAGGGGCGGTGGTCAAGAGCCAGGGGCGTCAGCCCGTGGTCGACCTGTCGCCCCTGCGGGGCTCTCCCAGGGGGAGAGGGGCGCCGGAACGCTCCCAGAGGCTGACGCCCCTGGCTCTTGACCACCGCCCCCATTCGGGGGCTCAGATCCCTGTAGGAACAGACTCTTACCGAGCGTTGCGGAAAGACGTCAAGTTGTTCCGTGGCGGTCGGGGGACGGAGCCCCTCCCACAGGCTGTTCGCGTAGGAGCCGGCTCCGGCCGGCGATCCCGGGCGCTGGGCCAGAACCGTGGCGGTCGGGGGACTTCTTGATGCAACGCTCAGGATTACCCCGGCACGGAAGAAGCTCCAGTCGTAGGTCAGGCATGAGCCTGTCGTTCCGATCCTGTCAGGCTCAAGCCTGACCGACTTTCGTGCCGGAGTAATCAGGCGGAAAACGGAGGGCTGAAACGAAGAATCCCTGTCTGCCTTCAGCCTTCCGCCTTCCGCCTTCCCAAAACTGACCACTGTTTCCGCAATTGCGCGAAGGCCCGGGCGCGGTGGCTGAGCTGATGTTTCACCAGCGCGCTGAGCTCGCCGAAGGTCTGATGGTACTCGGGGATCAGGAAGAGCGGGTCGTAACCGAACCCGTGGTGGCCGCGAGGCTCGCGGGTCAATCGGCCGCGGCAGGCTCCCTGGGCCTCGAGGCGGATCGTACCCGAGGGATCGGCCAGCGCCACGGCGCAGCGGAATGCCGCCCCTCGGCTCTCATCCGGGACGTCGGCCAGCGCCGTCAGCAATTTCTGGTTGTTGGCCTCGTCGTCGCTGGGCTCCCCCGCGTATCGCGCCGAGAAGACGCCTGGCGCGCCGTCGAGGGCGTCGACGGTCAGGCCGGAGTCGTCGGCGACGACCCAATGGCCCAGCGCCCGGGCCAGCTCGGCGGCCTTCTTGCGGGCATTGCCGGCGAACGTGTCGGCGTCCTCGACGACCTCGGGGGCCTGGGGGAATTCCGCCAGCGAGTGAATCTCCAGGTGGGCGAGCCCCGGGTGGGGCTCCCAGGGAGGGGCGATCAGCTCGGCCATCTCGCGGCACTTCTTGCGGTTGCGCGTGCCCAGCACGACGACCATCGGCGGGCTCGAGGAAACGTGGACATTCATGACAGGGCTGCACTCCGAGCCGATTCTTGATGGGAGGACGTGGCCGAGCCAGTCGTCGAGGCGGTGGTCGCACCGGCGGCACCGCCTCGATGACGGATTGTCCACGAGCCCGGTGGCGGAGGGAAGGGCGCCGACCGGCTGAGACCGGATCCCAAGATTACTGGAGCTGGGCCTTGATCTGGGCCACATTCGTCGGAACCATCGCGGGCACGATCATGACGTCGAGGGCGGCTCGGCCGCGCTGCTTGCGATTGGACAGATCGACCGCGTGCTTGAGCAGCTCGTTGCGCACCGTGGTGAAGGCCGGGTCGTTCTCCGAGGCGAACGAACCGACAAAGACGCGGCTGGAAGTCCGGTCGTGGTAGACATAGACCGGTACGCCCAGCCGCTGGATCTCGGGCGACCTCCCCAGTTTGTCGGCCATCCGCTCGGCGTCGTCGTGGGCCGTCTTGAGCGGGCTGGTATTCTCGGGTTGCACGATCGGCGGCGGACCGCCCACTCCATGGAAGTCGAAGCCCGATCGGCCGCTGAACTCGGCGACCTGGAGACTGTAGCTGCCTGCGCAGTGGCCGATGCTCCGCAGACCGGAGTTCATCTGGAGGACCAGCTTGTCCTTGGTCTTTGGGTAGAGGTACTGAGCCGGGACATACGGGTTGGTTGTACGGGTCGCATACCTCAGGCCGGCGCCCCTGCGCCACTCCCAGAGGCCGGGCATTTTCTCCAGGCACTTGGGATGGAGCTTCTTGACCTTGTGCAGGAGGACTTCCGAGCCGGCCAGGGTCTTCTCGTCGCCGATCAGCACGGCGGCCTCATCGTGGGTGCGCACCTTCTCCGGGTTCTTGATCGCCGAAGTCATGGTCTCGCTGGGCGCGGTGGGCGGCGTGCCGCGAATGTAGCTGTGCTGGGGGAAATCCTTCTTGCGGAGGATGTACGCGGGCAAGTGGAAGTCTTCGCGGAGCTCCTTGCACAGGGCCAGGGCCATCCTCTCGGCCAGGGGTCCGTAGAAGGTCTTGGCATGAACCATGAACGGACCATTGGCCTTGGTCAGGAGATAGGGCTCGATCGGGTCGTCGGGCAACGCCATGGCCGGCGGCGGGATGGCCTCGACGGGCGTCGGTCCCGGCAGTGCCGAGGCGGCCGGATAGACCCTGGTCTCCCCGGGGGCCGGTGCACTGGAACCGGCGCCGTTGGGCGGCGGCGTCGACGGCATCGGACCTTGGGACGGAGCTTGGGCCCGGGCGGTCCCGGCCGCCAGGGCGCCGCTGAGAGCCAGCGCGGCGTAGGTCGATTTCATCCGAGATCCCTCTCGTGTCGGATCGGCGCCGGCCGGGTCCGGCCGGCGCGGAACCTGGAGTTCGGGACCCTGCATCCTGCGTGGGTCCCTGCTGTCGAAACGTCCTGTCACTCGCCTGCCGGAACCGAAGGGAAACGAGCACGGACGGCTCATTCCGGCGATAGGCTGGCGGGAATCTAGCAGATCCCGGCCGATCTGACCAGAGGGATTGACGTCGGTCAGGCCTTCAGGCTTTCCGCCTGGCACTCCAGGCACGTCGGGCGGAACACCTGACCGACATTCGCGCTGGCGTCTCACTCCGCGAGCGGCCAATCCGGGCCAAGGCACTGGCGCTGGAGCCGGGTCAACTGATCGATGCCGGCCTCGGCGAGATTCAGCAGCGTCTCGAGCTGGGCCCGCGAGAAGGTTCCGCCCTCGCCGGTCCCCTGGACCTCGACCAGCCCACCCCGGCCGAGGCGGACGATGTTGAGGTCGACCTCGGCGGTCGCGTCCTCGGAGTAGTCGAGATCCAGCAGCGGCTGGCCGCCGACGATGCCGGCGCTGACGGCCGCGACGCTGTCCCGGATGACGGCGCGGGCCAGTTCACCCCGGCAGCCGCGCAGGGCATCGACGACGGCGACGAACGCGGCCGTGATGGCGGCGGTGCGCGTGCCGCCGTCGGCGTTGAGCACGTCCGTATCCACGTGGATCGTGCAGGGTCCCAGGGTGTGCCGGTCGATGACGGCGCGGAGGCTCCGGCCGATCAGGCGCTGGATCTCGGTCGCCCGGCCGTCGGACCCCCGGCGCTTGCGGGTGGGCGTGCTCCCGGGAAGCATCGCATACTCGGCTGTCAGCCAGCCGGTCCCCTGGCCCTCCAGGAACGGCGGCACGCCCTCGGAAAGCTGAGCCGTCGCCAGCACGACCGTCTGGCCGGCTCGATACAGCACGCTGCCGGGACTGTTGCGGATGTACCCGCGCTCGATGGTCACAGGTCGCAGTCCATCGGGAGTCCGGCCGTCGGATCGTGTCGCCATCGTGTTCGTTCGCCCAAGGAAGAGACTGTGTGGACCGGCCTTTCGAAATCCAGGATCGTTCCGCTGCCCCTACGCGGATTCTTCGCCCAGCAGCCAGACCAGCAGCGCCATCTGAAAGTGCAGCCGGTTCGCCGCCTGGAGGATGACCTGGCTGTGGGGACCGTCGAGGACACCGGAGGTCACCTCCTCCTCCCGGTGTGCGGGCAGGCAGTGGAGAAAGATGACGTCGGCCTTGGCGCGGGCCAGGAGGTCCTCATTCACCTGGTAGCGCCGGAAGATGCCGCGGCGATGCGCCGCCTCCTGCTCTTGCCCCATGCTCGCCCAGACGTCGGTGTAGACCACGTCGGCGCCGACGACGGCCTGTTGCGGGTCCGGTTCGACCACCAGGGGAGTCTGGGGGAACCGCGCGGTGAACCGCGTCCGGAATTCCGCCGGGAATTCGTAGCCCGGCGGCGCGGCCAGGAGGAACTCGACGCCCAGAAGCGCCGCGGCGATGGCCAGCGACCGCGCCACGTTGTTGCCGTCGCCGACGAAGACCAGCTTCTGACCGCCGAGTGCGCCCTTGAGCTCCTGGATGGTCATCATGTCGGCCAGGGCCTGGCAGGGATGGGCGGCGTCGGACAGCGCGTTGATCACAGGGATGCTCGCGGCCTCCGCCAGCTCCTCGATCGTCGCGTGGGAGAAGGTCCGGACGGCCATCGCGTCGACGTATTGACCGATCACCCGCGCGAAGTCGGCGACGCTCTCGCGGCTGCCCAGGCCCACGTCCTCCCCGCGGAGGAAGATGGCATTGCCACCCAGGCGGGCGATCGCCGCCTCGAAGCTGACGCGTGTCCGCAGCGAGGGCTTCTCGAAGACCAGGCCGAGCGTCCGTCCCGAGAGCAGCGCGGGTCGGTGTCCGCGCCGTTCCTCCCGCTTGATCTGAATCGCCCGGCCGATCAGCCCGCGCGCTTCCACGGCCGAGAGGTCCCAGACACTGACGAAATGACGCAGCATGGCAAGAGTCCGGAAAGTTCAATCACACGGCGGCCTGCCGCAAGACATCGCCCAGGATGGCGCAGCCTTCATCGATCTGCTCCTCGCTGATCGTCAACGCCGGCAGCAGGCGGATCACATGCCCATGCGTCGCATTGATCAGCAGGTGCCGCCTCAGGCATTCCGTGACGAGATCGGCCGCATCGAACGTCAGGTCCAGGCCGATCATGGTGCCTTTGATGCGGATCTCGTGGATGGTTTCGGGCAGTTCGGCGCGGAGCGCCTCGAACTGGCTGCGGAACCGTTCGCCGATGGCGCTGCCGCGCTCGAGGAGGCCCTCTTCCTCGATGGTCTCGATGGCGGCCAGCGCCGCGCGGCAGGCGATCGGATTGCCGCCGAAGGTCGAGGCATGCATCCCCGGCTTGAGCACGGCGGCGACCTCCGGCCGCGCGATCATCACGCCCGCCGCCAAGCCCCCCGCCAGGGCCTTGGCACAGGTCAGGATGTCCGGGACGACGCCCGCATGCTGAGCGGCGAACCAGGTCCCGGTGCGTCCCAGGCCGGTTTGCACCTCATCGAAGATCAGGAGCACTCCCTGGCGGTCGCACAATTGCCGCAGGCCCGCCAGGTAATCCGGCGCCGGGATGTTGATCCCGCCCTCGCCCTGGATCGGCTCGACCAGGACCGCCGCCGTCTGATCGTCGAGCCCTGCGGCGACGGCCCCCAGGTCGTTGTACGGCACGTAGACGAAGCCCGGGAGCATCGGCTCGAACCCGGCATGGTACTTG
>JAJPJC010000058.1 GCA_021324445.1 Isosphaeraceae bacterium | reverse complement strand
CTCCGCGATGACGACTGGCCCTGCTTCCTCGATCACGATGCCTGCTTCACCACCCCCGACTGGTACGCACAACTGGAGGAGATCACGGCCGGGTTGACCGAGCCGTGCGTCTTGACCGCCCTGACCAATCGCGTGGGGTCGCCCTGGCAACGAGCGCCGGGCGTCGAGCGCGACAACCATGGGATGGACTACCACCGGCGAGTGGGAGAGGCGATCCAGACCGCGTCCCGGGGAGTGCTCCGCGACCGGGAGACCCGGACGGGGCTATGCCGGGACCGACTTCCACCTGGGTTGCGCGCTGAAGGATGTGGGCCGGCTCGCGGAGGCGGTCGCGGCCTGGAAACAAGCCTTGCGGTTGGCGCCCGAGGATCGTCTGGCCCGTGACGAGCTGCTCAACGCACGAAGCCTTCTGCCTCCAATAGTGCGTCTGAGGAGGGTGTCCGAGCAGTTCATCGCTCCGTCGTCGGGCGGGTCGAGCCTCGACGCGATTCCTCGCGGTGCTGGCCCACCGAGAGAGTTCGTACACCCTCACAGGGTGTCCAGCAGGCCCGGACCATAGACCGACCGCGGTGCGATCCAGCCTATCGACGCAAGTCTGGTTGAACCGGTGAGTTGCGCTGGACGAACCTCGGCACTACCCACCCCACGAGGCCCCGTTCTCAACCGGCCCCCGGCCTGGGAAGGGCCCAGCCGGGGCAAGCGAGGCGAAAAGCGGTAAATGCCGGCAGTAGCGAATTTCGTTCGATCGGAGGTATCATCACAGGAAGGCCGGGGGCCGGCCCCAATCACGTGTGGGCGATCGCCCGAGGGCCCGGCCGCCCTCCTGGTATGGGGGGCAACCCGAGAGCACCGCGGGGAGCTAGACATCTTGTCCATTAATAAGGCGGAACGCGAGCGAAGCCTGGCTGTCTTCGTCGACCTGGAGAACCTGGCCATCGGGTTCCAGAACCAGCGGAAGATCAAGTTCGAGATTCAGAAGGTGCTGGAGCGGCTGGTCGAGAAGGGGAAGCTGATCGTCAAGAAGGCCTATGCCGACTGGAGCCGCTATCCCAGCTACACGGCCCCGTTCCACGAAGCGGCCATCGAGCTGATTGAAATCCCCAAGCGGTCCCAGACCGGCAAGAACTCGGCCGACATCCGCCTGGTTGTCGACGCCATGGACCTCGCCTGGAGCAAGCCCCACGTCGACACGTTTGTGATCGTCTCGGGGGACTCCGATTTCTCGCCGCTGGTTTCCAAGCTCAAGGAGAACGGCAAGCACGTCATCGGTCTGGGCATGAAGGGCTCGACCTCCGACCTGCTGCGCGACAACTGCGACGAATTCATCTACTACGAAGATCTGGAGCGGCAGGAGCAGAACGAACAACAACTGGCGACGGACCTCAACTCCTACCTGCCGCCTAACCTGCCCGAGCGGCAGCGCGAGGTCTTCAGCCTGTTCATCGAGGCCTGCTATGCCCTGCGCCGGGAGAATCATGAGCTGCTCTACGCATCGATGATCAAGGACACCATGAAACGGAAGAAGCCGTCGTTCGACGAGAGCTATTACGGCTACCGCAGCTTCACGCACCTGCTCGAGGCGGCCGATAATCTGGCCCTGGCGGATATCGAACGCAACCCGAAGAGCGGGACCTATGTCGTCACCCGCGTCTGCGGCGAGCGGGAAGCGAAGGTCGCCGCCGCCGGGGCACTCCCCGGCCCGGCCGCCGGCGCCGCAACGGGCACCAACGCCCGCCACAAGGGCGCCCCGTCCCGCCGGCACCGTTGAGCGCCGCGACGACCGAGGGCCCCGCGCCTTCGAAAGAACCGAGGGTCGTCCGGAACGCCACACGCGCGCGGCGACCTCTGGGTACGTGCCGCGCTTCGGTTTTGTCATCCTTCGATTCATCATGGGGATGCGCGACCTCCTCCGCGGATGACGACCGCGACGGGGCCCGTGCGGCCGGGCTCCCGTTTTCGAAGCGGATTTCCTCTCACGGCCCGCGCGAGGGGATCGTGCCGATCTCGCCCAGATCCCACACCCGGATATGGTCGTCGGACCACCCGGCGGCGGCGAGCATTCGGCCGTCGGCGGAGAGGAACACCTGCGGCAGCACCGAAGTCCGGCCGTCCAGGCTGGCGACCCGCTCGCCGGTCTCGACCCTCCAGATGCGGACCCTCCCGTCGGAGCCCGCCGTGACCAGCAGGCCGCCATCCGGGGAGAAGCGAACGGCGTGGGTCCCGAAGGCATGCCCCGAGATCCGCAGCCGCAATCGACCCGACGCCGGATCCCAGAGCCGGACCAGGCGATCGCTGGGGCCGGCGGCCGCCAGCAGGCCCCCGTCGGGCGAGAAGGCGACCGAGTTGATCGAGCCGGATTGCGCCTTGAAAAGGCACCGACTCCGGCCGGTCTCGAGGTCCCAGAGGGTGACCGCATTCTCGCTCTGTTCTCCCGCCGCGAGGGTCCGGCCGTCGGGCGAGAACGCGATGTCCAGGGCCGGGGATCGGCCGTGCAGTCGCGTGCGGGCCCGGTCCGAGGCGAGATCCCACAGCAGGATCTCACCGCCGCGCCGGGTGG
This sequence comes from Isosphaeraceae bacterium, assembly GCA_021324445.1. GTDB lineage: Bacteria > Planctomycetota > Planctomycetia > Isosphaerales > Isosphaeraceae > JAJPJC01. The sequence continues at coordinate 20,862 of JAJPJC010000058.1, read as the reverse complement.
TCGCCGCGAGGGTCCGGCCGTCGGGCGCGAAGGCCAGGGCGCGGGTCAGGGGCAACGGCGTGCTCAGGGTGATCGGCGATCCACCCCCGACGATGTCGAAGAGGAGGATGCCGGGCTCATCCCGCCCCACGGCCAGGGTCCGGCCGTCGGGTGAGAAGGCCAGGCCCCTCGATGCCCAGCCGCGGGGGTTGAGGATGCGCTCGACGCCCCGGCCGCGGAGCGACACGCGGCCGTCGATGCGCGTCGTCGCGATCATCTTGCCGTCCGGCGAGAGGGCGAACCCCAGCGCCATCATCCCGGGCTCGCCCGAGATCAGGCGGGTCGGCGGGGGCTCGCGTCCCGGATCGTCGCGCGCCATCGCCATCAGGCCGATGAGGGTCAGCGCGAGGAGTCCCATCAGTCCCCGGGACGGGATGGGGATCCCGGCCCGTCGCCGTCCGGACCTCGCCCGGCGGGGGTCCCGGTCGCCATCCCCCGGGTCCGGCGCGCACTCCGGACCCCGCGCGCCCACGATCGCGCTTCGTCGCATGGTTCACCTCGGATCTGGGAAAGCTCGAGCCGCCCCGGGACCGGCTCAGTACGAATCGCCGGAGATCGCCTCGCCGCCGGCGATCGTCCCCAGGGCCTTCCAGACGGCCGCGCCGATCGAGTCCTTGACGACGCGGGCGGACCCGTCGCCCAGCAGGAGCCCGACCACCCCGGGATGCCGGCTGCTGGTGGTCATGGCCACGCCGTTCCACGTCAGCCCGTTGGCGCACGACTTGTGGCCCGGCGGCAGCACATGGTTATAGCGGGTCCAGGACATGTTCCCCTCCAGCCAGTTCATGCCCGAGTTGGCGTCGGACGGGCGCTTCGGGAACGTGGCGGCCTCCTGGTCCGAGAGGCTCGCGCACCAGTTCCGGAAGGCGTCCTCGGTCCACGGGGCAGCCTCGCGGAACAGGTCGGCGGCCGGGTCGAGCCGCTGGTAATCGTCATGGCCGCGGACGCGCTCGCCCATGGCGGCGGTGTTCGACATCCCGTCGCGGATGTTCGCCGGGCCGATCCGCGTGGACTGGCCGAAGATGCCGTCTCCCGCCCGGCCCGACCACGAACCGCCGTTGCACGACCGGTAGTTGGTCTGCCCCCACGGCCGGGACGGCATCCGGTCGAAGTCGGACGGGCAGAGGAACACCGCGATCGTCATGCAGGCCGCCGTCTCGTTCGGGCCCGCGTCGGTGACGAGCGTCGGGTCGCCGCTGGTGAACGGCCGCACCCAGAAGTTGATCCCGTTGAACACCGCGACCTGCTCGATGTAGGGCAGGAGCTGCGAATGGAGCGAGTACCGCCGGCTTTGCGGGGATGTGACCGTGGCGATCAGTCCATCCGCGTCCGCCCCCACGCCGAACGGGAAGACGCCGCAGGCGGTCAGGTAGTTCTGAAGGCCGAGGCCGAGCTGCCGGAGGTTGGCCTGACACTTCATCCGCCGCGCCGCCTCGCGCGCCGACTGCACCGCCGGCAGCAGCAGGGCAATCAGCACCCCGATGATCGAAATCGCGACCAGCAATTCCAGCAGCGTGAACGCCCGGCGATTCGTGCCCATGGCCTCAGCCCCCCGCCCGGCCGGTCACGCCGTCGGCGTGCCGATCCACCGGGCCTGCGTAGTGATGGACGAAGATCTTCTTGTGCAGACCCATATAGTAATGAAATTCGTACTCTTCCATGAGGCTTGCGTCATCAAGGTCCCAGTCGGGCGCCACGATAAGCTTCGGAATCGTGCCGATCAGCCAGATGCCCCGGGTCATCTTGTCGCGGAGCTGGTCGAGCGAGATCAGGTCAGCGGGTCGGATCACGTGCCAGCCCCAGAACATGTCCGGCGGGGGCTCGACCAGGTGGATCGGCGCCCGTCCCTCGGCGTAGAACTTCGCCGTCAAGTACTGGAGGAGTTCGGTCGAGACGATCGACTCACCCGGGCGGATGCGCTCGAGGATCGTCGCGACGGCCGCCCGCATCCCCGTGTTGTGCGCGAGGTCCAGCCCCCTCCAGAAGGCGACGTTGGCATACAGCAGGCCGGCGGCCAGGGAGGCGCACAGGCACGACCGCAGCGCCGGGCGTCGCATCGTGAGCCGCCAGACGGCCAGGGCGACCGCCGCCAGGACGAACAGGTGGGCGAAGCGGAAGTAGCGGGGCGCCCAGACGGGTGTGATCGTGGACACGGCAGCCGAGAAGGCCATCGGCAGCAGCGCGGAGGCGACGACGAACCCCTCGCCGCGACGGCCGCCCATGGCGAGGACCGCCGCCACTGCGGCCACCAGCCCGAGGATGAGCCTGGCCTCCGGACGCGGCAGATCCGCGGGGTTCGGCATGATGAAGTAGCCGAAGGTGGAGACGAACGAGTGCCAGCTCAGCGGGCGGATCCAGTAGTCGCGCTGGACCCGACCGACCTGAGTCCGCAAGATGCCCAGGGTCGGCAGGTCGGCCATCGCGACGAGCAGCCCGACGATGGCAGCCGGGAACAGCAGGCGCCGGGCCTCGTCGCCGCGGCCGACGCCGGCCAGCCAGATCAGGTACAGGCCCAGGAAGACCGCCTGAGCCCCGACGGAGAACAGGCCGTAGTGATGGGAATTGAGCAGCCCGAGCACCGAGAGGCCGTAGGCCGTCCAGGCCCGCGTGCTCCCGCCCGTCCGCACGATGCGCAGGAGGAGCCACGCGCTCAGCGCGGCGAAGGCGGTCCCCATCGTGTACATCCTCGCCTCGATCGACGCGAAGACCTGCACCGGGCTGAGGGCCACGAGCATCGCCACGACGAAGCCGAAGGAGCGTGCCGCGGCCGGCTCGTCGCCGTCGTCCGCCGGTCGACAGGCCGTCGAGGCGCGGAAGAGCTCGCGGGCGAACTGGCCCATCAGGAGGACGGTCGCCACGCCGAAGGTCACGGAAAAGCCGCGGATCGACGCCGCGGACTCCCCGAAGACGGCCATCCATCCCTTGAGGAGCAGATAGTACAGCGGCATGTGGACGTTGAGCCGGACGCTGCGCAGCAAGTCGTTCCAGCCGTAACTCGCCGTCTGCCAGGACGAAGCCTCGTCGAACCAGATGCTCCGGTCCGACAGGTGGGGCAGGCGGACGGCGATCGCCACGGCCGCAACAGCCAGGTACCGCCAATCGATCGCGAGGCGGGTGGTTCGCGGGCCCTTCATTCGACAAGCTCCCCATCCCGGTACCGGCGGACCAGGGGCTTCCCCGAGCCGTTGCGGTAGACGAAGGCCCCATTCCGTTTTCCGTTGCGGTACCCCCCCTCGAAGCGCTTCGGCAGCTTCTCGCAGATCTCCTCCCAATCCGTGCCGAGACGCCTCATGGCCGCCTTGTCGAGCGGCGCCCAGGCGACGAACGGCCCGTGGAGCCGGCCGCCTCGCAGGGAGAACGCGAACCGGGGGAGCTCGGTGTAGGTCTCCGCCTGGGGGCGGCCGGCGGCATAGGCGGCCGCGTGCTCTTCGAGCTTCCGCAATCCGTCGTCGTCCCAGGCGTCGTCGGCCGTGATGTCCGCGGCCCCTTGATCCTTCGGTCCGACCCCGACGGCCCTCCGCCGCTGCACCACGGCCAGGATCCAGACGGCGACCCCGGCGAGCACCGCCACCGCCACGGCGACCGCCAGTACCCACCAGGGAGACTGCCCAGCCGTCGCCGTCGACGTGCCGGGTAGCCCGGGGAGCGCCTCGGCCCGGAGTTCGATGTCCTTCCAGAGCACGTCCACCGCCGCGGTCGAGCCGCCCGTCACGGCCGCGAGCCGCGCCAGCTCCAGGTCCTCGGCCCCGAACTCGACCTGGTAGATCTGTTGGAACTTGGGCTTGTCCCCCTCGGCAACCAGGTAATGCAGGATCGGCCCGGTGCGGACCAGTCGGAGAATGCCCTTCTTGGCCGAGGTCGGGGGCCAGTTCCCGCTGACCTTGCGCTGCTCCTCGACTTTCCTCACGAAGGCCGCCGAGTAGACGGTGTCCTTGGGATTGGAGCGCGCGAACCGGGAGAGCGAGGCGAGCTTGTCCCAGTCGCCGGGGGGCTTGACCAGCAGCTCGGGCCCGGCGCCGAAGCCCGTGGCGGGGGTCGGGCTGGCCAGGATCTCGTAGCGGGCCCGCAGGTCGAAATCGCCGTGGATCGCGAACTTCGTCTCGATGGCCACCGATTCCCCGAGCTTCGTGGGGATCGTGATCCGGACCCCGCGCGGGTCGGGGCGGACGAGGTTCGTCGCCCCGCCGGGCGCCGAGATTCGGAGCCAGCGGTAATCGTACTGCTTGTCGCGGAAGCTCTGCCGGTAGGCCTGCCGCAGGCGCGACTCATCGAAATTGGGGATGGGCGCCCCCGGCGGCAGCGTCACCGGAGGTGCCTGGACGGCCGCCGCGCGCGCCCCCTTCGACGGCGTCTCCACCGCGCGCGCCCCCTTCGCTGGCGTTTCCGACTTGCTTCCGCCGGCCGCGGTGGCCGGCGGCCCGACCCGATCGTCGCGTCCCGGATTCTGGCCGGAGCCCGCCGGGGGCGCGAAGAATCGCATCCCTTCGAAGGTCATCGCTGCCCCAAGGAGGACGAGGAGGATCGATCCGGTCCATCGGCTCCGCGCGACCCGCCGCAGGATCGCGGCCCGGCCGGCCGGCGGCGGCCCGCTCGCCCAGTCGTGGACGACCGGCGGCAGGGAGGGGTCCTCGAGCCGGGCCAGGTGGCGCTCGAGCAGGTCGGCCACCTCGGCAGCGCCCTGGAACCGCTCCGAAGGCTGCTTGCGATGCAGCCGCTGGATGATCTCGACGAGCCAGCCCGGGATCTCGGGATTCCGCTCGGGGATCGGGGGCGGTGTGCCCTCGCTGACGCGATGGATCACCTCGACGGTCGACTCGCCGGCGAAGGCGGGGCGTCCGGTGCACATGGCGTACAGCACGCTGCCCAGGCTGAAGAGGTCGGCCCGACGATCCATCACCTCGCCGCGGGCCTGCTCGGGGGCCATGTACTGCGGCGTGCCGGCCAGCATGCCGTGCTGGGTCAGCTTGGCGTCGTCGACGGCGCGGGCCAGGCCGAAATCGGTCAGCTTGACCCGCGGCAGATCGTTCTCCAGCATGATATTGCCCGGCTTGATATCGCGATGGATCAGCCCCTTCGCGTGCGCGGCGGCGAGGCCGGCGGCGACCTGCGAGCCGATCCGGAGGATCTCCGCGACCTCCAGGGGGCCCTGCTCGTCGATCCGATGCTGGAGCGACGAGCCGTTGATGTATTCCATCACGAGATAGGGCCGGCCGCGCCACTCGTTGACGGCGTGGATCGTGACGACGTGCGGGTGACTGACGGCGGCGGCCGCCTGCGCCTCGCGAGTAAAGCGGCGGCGGGCGAGGGCGTCGGCCGACCACTGGGGAGCCAGCAGCTTGATCGCGACGAACCGGTTGAGCGCCGCGTCGAAGGCTCGGAAGACGACGCCCATCCCACCCTGCCCCACCCAGTCGATCAGCTCGTAGTCGCCCAGCCGCCCGAGGTTCTCCGGGTGCGAGGGCGGGTCGAGCCCCTCCAGGGCGAGGGCGTCGTCGGCCGCGGCGATGTCGCGCAGCGGCGCCGCGACCCTCTCGATCCGCTCGCGATCCTCGAAGAAGTCGCTCAGCTCGTCGTAGAATTCGGGATGGCGAACCAGCCAGGCCCGCCGATCGGGCACCACTCCCGAGTCGAGCTCCTTCAGGTAGGCCGCGACGACCTCATCCAGCCGGTCTTCTCGATCCCCCGGCGACCCGGCGTGCCCCCTCATGGCTTACTCCCGATTCAACCGCTGGTGCAGGTTCCGCAGCCCCCGGCGCAGGAGCCCGGCCACCGATGGCTCGGACCGCCCCATCCGCGCGGCCACCTCGGCCAGCGAATCGCCCTGGAGGTGGTGCAGGTCGATCGCCCGGCGCTGGTCCTCCGGCAGCGACTCCAGGGCCTCGCCCAGGGCCAGGAGCTGCTCGTGGCGGATCGCCTGCTGGCTGGGCGAGCTCTGGTCGGCCTGGAGCCACGCCTCCAGGCGGATCGACGACTCCTCCAGCGAGGCCAGGAGCGAGCGATCCCGGGCGACGTCGCGCCGGCCCCGGCCGTGCCGCCGGAGCTCGTCGGCGATCGTGTTGTTCAGGATGCGGCGGAGCCACGCCTCCCGCCCGGCCTCGTCCTCGGCCTTGCAACGGCCCGAGGCCTGGTGGGCCTTCAGCAGGGTCTGCTGGACCAGGTCGGACGGATCCAGCCGGCCGCGGAGCCGGCGCCCGAGCCGGAGCCGGGCCAGGACGTGAAGGTAGCCCCGGTATCGTTCCAGCGCCGGGTCGGTCTCGCGTCCGTGGGTCATCGTTTCATTCTCCTCGGACTTAGGACGTCAAATCCGTCGGAACGGACCGCGCGATCCGATAGAATTCTGATGGGGCCCGGTTTCTCGCCGGCCTCACCGCCGTGGGATGTCCACCCATACAGTGTTTCTCGACTTACCGGGAAGCCGGACGCTGGCATCACGCGTGATGCAAGTACTGTTAAGCAAGGCGGTATGGCCGCCGAAGAAGCAACGGTCGAGTCTACTCAATTCCCCCCGAACGGGCGTCGCCGAAGGCGGGCCAGAAGGCGAAGTCGGCAGGAACTCCGGTGCGCGCTTCGGTCGGATCGACCAACCCATCTGGGAAGTTCCTTCGCGGCTCGATGACTCTGTGCGTTTGTCACCATCGACCCGTGAGCCGTTCCCCGGAGGATGGACCGTTCGGGGAATCCGGCCGTTTCCGGGATCACCTGAGGGCGTGTCGGCCCTGGATTGGGGTTGTGAGCAGCCCGGATTCGAAAACCGACGAAACCAACCCAGCCGGCCGCCCTGGATTCGGGGGGCCGCGGTCGGGACGGGGTCCGGCGCCCGGATCGTTGCGGCGTCCAGTTCGTCCCCAGGCGCCCCTCGGGATGACCGCTTGCCCCAGCCCGCGAGGGACCGCACCAGGCGGGCGCCGGAGAACGAGCTTCGGAGACGGCGGGTAACGCCCGCGGCTTGGCCCGAGAATCCCTGAAGGTTTGGGATTTTCCTGTTCCGATCCGGGGAGGAGACGCCGTAGCATGTTTCAGGCGGGTTGTGTGTGATTCCGGCTCCTCGAGCCAGCAGGGGACGTTCAGACATGGCGGACGAGCGCTCCGGGACCTCGAAGTCGAAGCCTACCTGGCGGGGCACGGCGGAACCGAAACCCGTGGCCCGGCCCCAGAAGTCGGCCTACAAATGGACCGAGCGCGGGTCCACGCCGGCCACCCCTGCGATGAAGCGGCCGGGGTCGCGGCCGTTCCGCGTCCTGGGCGGTCTGGCCGCGTTCGCCGCCTGCCTGGGAATGGTGATCTGGCTGATCTTGATGATCAATCCCCCCGAGCCGGCGGCCATCGTCCTGGTCGGCGCCGATTACGCCACCAACCTGGCCGTTCCCCACAACCTGATGGGCTGGGAGGGCCTCAAGGGCATCGAGCAGCTCTCGCGGACGCCGCGGCGCCGGGTGCTGTTCAACCCGGCCCACCTCCAGTTGATCCGGCCCCACCGGAGCCTGGAGCGGGCCGAGCAGTGGGATGAGGTCATCGCCGACCTTAAGACGGGCTTCCGCGAGCAGACCCTGATCATCGTCCTGGCGCTGCACGGCGGCTCCGACCCCAGCGGACCCTACTTGATGCCCAACGCGATGAAGGGTCCGGAGGGACGCCTGGAGATGAGGAAAGTCATCGACTCGATGAAGGAGCTGCCCGCGGACAAGCAGAAGATCCTGGTCGTCGAGGGCGCCCAGGTTCCCGCCGACTGGCGGCTGGGCATGCTGCACAACGAGTTCCCCCGCCAGCTCAAGGAGCTGGAGCCCGCCATCCGCGCGGTGCCCAACCTCTGGGTCTTGAGCGGCTGCGACGTCGACCAGCGCTGCTGGGCCTCGGAGGGACTGGGGCGGACGATCTTCACGCACGCGATCATCGAGGCCTTGCGCAGCAAGAATGCGGCCGGCCAGGATGGACGGCTCAGCCTCGAGGAACTGCACAGCTCCGTGCTCAAGACGGTTCGGCACTGGGCCTGGGAGGCGCGGGGCGCCGTTCAGGAACCCGTGCTGTTGCCGGGTCGCCCCGAGCCGGGTGCCGCCCAGACCCCGGCGGATCGCCCTGAACCGGGGAGCGTCCATCTCGCCATGGTCGAGGGTGCCGCGCCGGCCGGGCCGCCCGCGGCCCCCGACCCCGAGGTCCTCAAACCAGCCTGGATGCGCTTCCGCCAGCTCGATGCCCTGGTCCCCCACCCGAGCGTGTATTCGCCGATGCGCTGGCGCAGCTACCGCGCCGCCCTGATCCGCTACGAGCAGCTCCTCCGCTGCGGCGCCACTGGCTCGGCCAAGTCGCTGGACATCCAGCTGGGCAGCCTGGAGCAGGTCCTGCGCCGAGAACGCGTGCTCCCCGAGCTTACACCCGCGACCGAGGTCAACCTGGTGCTCAATGCCGTCGCGGGTGGCGCCGTGACCCCGCCGCCGGACCCTCCCGAGTTCCTCCGGTTGGCGGAGGCCCCCACCGTCGCCGAGGCCGAGCCGCTCTGGAACAACCTCCAGGGTAGGGCGGCGGCCGAGCCCCCGGAGCCGGGGCTGTCCCGGTCGCTCCGCAGTCGCCTCGACGAGTTCCTCCTGATCCGGGCCGCGGGCGACCCGGTCAAACACCTCAGGCGCGCCGCGGAGCGAATCAAGCTCTCCAAGGGGAGTGACGACCCGTTGCCGGCCGAGGCCCACCTCCTGGTGATGCTGCGGAAATACCTCCCACTGGAGGAGCGCCCCCCAGCCTCGTGGAGTTCGGTCAAACAGAGCTTGCAGGTCCGCCGGCTGGCCGAACGGGCGGCGCTGGGGATTTCCGATCGCCCCGACGGCTATCCCTACAGCGAGCAGGTCCATGCCTGGACCGCCGCGATTCTCGAGCGCGGCGACGAGCACCGCCGCCAGGGGGAAGATCAGCTCTTCGCCGGGGACGACCGGGCCTGGAACCAGGCCAGGGACGCCCTCACCGCCGCCGAGGCCCAGTATCGTCGTGCCGTTCGGCAGGCCGGCCTGATCCGCACCGCCCTGGCGATCCGCGACCGCGCCACGGCCGAGCTGCCCGACTACTCCCGCTGGTTGGTCCACCGCCCGCTCGAGGACCTGCGGGATGACCTGGCCGGGTTGGTCGAGCAACTTTGGGCCCAGACCCATCGCCTCGCCGAGCTCCTGGTCCAACCCCGGGACGGGGTCGAGCCGGCCGCGCTCGAGCAGGCCGCCGGGGTCGTCGCGGAGGGCCTCAAGACCGTCGCCGACCGGTTCGATCGCCAGCGGTCGCGGGCCGAGAAGACCCGGCTCGAAGACGATTGGGAGGCGGTCACCGCCGCGGCCGGGTTGGCCTTCCCCGATGACGACAAGCTGTCCTTCCGCGCCGGGATCTGGCGCCGGCTGGACGACATTCGCAAGAACGACCTGGAGGTCGCGGCCAAGGTGGCGGCCGCGTCGGCGGAGGTGGCTCCCGGGCCCGACCGGTCCGAGCCCGACCAGGCCCGGCGCATCGCCGAGCTGGCGCGCCGTCGAGCTTCCCTCGAGGGAATCCTGGCGCTGTCGGCCCTGGGCCCACACTGGTTCGGGGATCCCGTCTTCAAGGACCTGGATCAGGGCGATTACCGCAAGACGCTGGAATCGGTCCGGGCGCTGGCCGTCCCCGGCAAGGACCCGGACGCCTGGCGGGCCGAGGCCGCCCGCCAGGGCTCCCGGATCGGCCTGCGGTTCCGCGCCCTTGCCGGTGAAATCGCCCGGCTGTCCCACGAGGAACGGGGGATCAGCGACTTCCCCGCCTTCCAGGCCCGGCTGGCCCAGGCCGAGGGCCTCTCCCGACTGGTCGACCCAGGGACCGACCCGCCGGCCGGTTCGGCCGCCGAGCCGGCGGCGCGCCACCGCCAGGCCCGGGTGCGCGACCTCCTGCTCTGGATGGCCCAGCGGGCCTGGTCCGATCACTGGTACGAGGAGAAGCCCGAGGCCAAGCCGTACTACCAGGAGATCGTGGCCCGGCTGCTGGGCGTCGCCGAAAAGCTCTTCCCCGAGCTGGGCGAGGCCCACCAGAAGCTCCGCGAGCGCCTGCTCGCTCCCGCCCGGCTCGACCTCGACGGCCCTGAGCGCCTGGTGCTGACCAGTGAATTCGAGGTACCGGCTTCGTATCGCGTAATCGATCGCGGTCCCGGCACGGTCCCGGCCGGGTCCCCGGTGGCCCGGCCCCGGCTCGACCCCCTCCTCCAGCTCGCCGAGGGCACGGCCGGCTTCCGGCTGGCCCCGCGGGGCCAGCCCGATGCCAGCCTCACCTTCCGCCTGACCACCCCGATCGTGCGCGAGGCCGAACGGCGCCAGGCCGAGGGCGACCCCCACTTCACCCGACCCGTCATCCAGCCGGCGTCACTCACCGTCGAGGGCTTCTTCCGCGGCCAGGTCTTCGCCCGCAAGTCGAGCGTCGAGCTCCACCCCGTGCCCGATGCCGTCGCCATCGGTCCGGCACCCCCGGATCCCCCCCTGGCCAGTGTCGCCGTCAAGGCCAACGAGTCGATCATCGAGCGCTTCGGCCAGGGCACCGGCTCGATCGCCATCGTCCTGGACTGCTCGGGCAGCATGAAATTCGACGGCGACGGCAGCAAGTGGGACCACGCCAGGAAGGCCCTCACTGAGGTGCTCCAGCAGGTGCCCAAGGGCACGACCGTCAGCATCTGGACCTTCAGCCAGCTCCCGGCGGGAATCCCCATCGATGCTCGGGGGAATGCCGCCGTGGCCGGCAACCCGACCCTGACCAACCAGGTGAACGAGGCCCACGCCGAACCGGAACGGACCATCGTCCAGTTACGCAAGCCGGCCCCCTGGGACCCGAACCAGGTCGCCGGCCTGGCCCAGCAGCTCGAGCAGCTCAATCCCTACTTCGATACCCCCCTGGTCGCCGCGATGTGGACCGCCGCACAGGATCTGAAGGCTGCCCGCGGGCTCAAGACCCTGCTCGTCCTGACCGATGGCGACGACAACCGCTTCGAGAAGTACACGAGCTTCCATCCCGGGATCGACACGATTCCCAAGTTCATCGACACCCGGTTCCGGGCGCTGGAGATCCGGATCAACGTGGTCTATTTCAGCGCCTTCGGTCAAGACGATCAACTGAAGCGGGCGCGCGACAACTTCGAGAAGCCGCTCGAGCGGTTGGATCCTCCCGGGAAGTTCATCCCGGCCGCGAATCTCGGCGAGCTGCTCGCCAGCTTGCGGGGGGCGATCAACCAGGCGCTGCTCTGCCATCTCGCCAAGGCCGACGGGACTCCGCTTGGGGACGAGCCGCTGGTCGTGACCAATCCCAACGAGGAACTCCGGTGGTGGTCCAGAGGTCTGACGGCTGGGACCTACAAGCTGCGTGTGGTGGCCGACAAGACCTACCGCGCGGAAGTCGATCTCTTGAAGGGGGATCGACTGGTCGTCCAGCTTGTCGACGGGCCCGACGGGGGCATTGCCTTCGAACGGGCCCTCTACGGCCATGATGACCGATTCCATGACGCGGTCAAGCAGGAGCGCGGCGACTGGCGGCTCACCGTCCTGAACAATCAACAGGTGCGCCGCAACCAGGTCGACGGCCTCAGGCAGTTCGTGGCCCTGGAGGCGAAGTCGCGCTCCTCGCCCCTGCGGCAGGTCAAGCCCGTGCTGGTCTGGTTTCAGCTCGGCATCGAGGGTCTTCCGGATCCGTCGGCCGCCCTGGCCCTGCGATGGCGCGAGTGGTCGGCATCCTCGCTCGAGGTTCAGGGCTACCCCGCGCCGGTCTGGAAGCTCGACGTGCCGCAGTGGCCGGTCGACCCGGCAGGTAACGGACCGGCCAAGCCCATCCTGATGACCTGGTGGCGGGATTCGAATCGCCCGCTACCCGCGACCGAGTTCCAGCGCGACGGGACCGGCGGCCCCCAGGAGGTCCGTGTGGACGACAACCAGTCGGTCCGGGTCGAGGACGTCCGCCTGGAGGACCACTTCGTCGAAGTGCAGCCGGGTGAGCCTCCCCAGCTCAAGTCCTGCCTGGTGATCCGGCTGAGATATCCCAAGGACAGTCCCTACCTGGTGGACCCGGAGCCGATCAAGCGCCTCGACACGGCCGGCTACGAGCATCGCTTCTACACCCAGGCAGGGAAGTACGCCGGACTGTTCTGGCCCGTGAACGCGGCCCAGTTCGAGGACCTTCAACGGTTCCGGCTGGTCTCGCTCAACCGGCTTCGCGCCGAGGCGGTCAAGCTCAAGAGCACCGCCGAGCTCAAGCTTCTCCGGCCGCAGGCCGACGACAAGCCGCCCGAGCCGCCCCAGGCCATTCTTCGGTAGGAGTACGGCGGCAAGAATGTAGGTCAGGCTTTCAGCCTGACGCCCCCGGAATGTCAGGCTGAAAGCCTGACCTACGTTGAGGTGCCGATCATGACGCGCGACGCGACAGCAGGGGTAGGGCGGTGGCGGCAGGGCAGGGCCTCGCGGCCCGCCGCGCCCAAGGGACCTACAGCGACGTCGAAGTGGACGGAGGCCGCATTCCTGGCGGCCCTTCTCCTGAGCGCGCTCGCCATCGCGGTATGGATCCTCTTCCAGTTCGTCTTCAACACCGGGCCCAAGCCGTTTTTCGTCCCCTTCTGGGTTGCCGCCTATGAGAAACCCGGGATTCCTCCGATCGGCTGGCTGGATGCCGACCGGACGGCGCTGCGCGACTCCGGGGTTTTTCCGACAGTCGATACCGTTGAGGAGCAGACGCGGAACCCGACCCTGGAAGTCATGAAGACGCGCCTGGAGCACCTCCCCGACCGCAAGCGGGACGAATCCGTGGTGGTCTATCTTGCCGGGCGTGCGGTCGTCGACCATGACGGCAAGATCCAGGTCCTGGCCAGCGACTCCCGGCCCTACGAGCCGGGGACGCAGCTCCCTCTGTCCTTGGTCCTCGACCGGCTCAAGGCGTGCCCGGTGAAGAACAAGCTGCTGATCCTGGATATCATGCGGGGCATGGTCGATCCCCGCGACATCGGCGGCACCACCGACGGCGTGGGGGACCTGGTCGTCAAGGAGCTTCAGAGCGTGTCCGACGCCCAGCAGCTCAACGACCCCAACCTCCTGGTCCTGACGGCCTGCTCACCGGGCGAGGCCGCCTTGAGCTCGGAGAGCTTGGGCCACTCGGTCTTCGGCTATTACCTGAACCGGGCGCTGGCCACGACGGAGGCCGATGGCAACGGCGATCGCCTCGTGAGCGTCCGGGAGCTGGCCGACTACCTGGCCAGGAACGTCGATGCCTGGTCCTTGCACTATCGCGGCGTGCATCAGCGGCCGAAATTGCTGGGACCTCAGGGCCGCGACTTCTTCCTGGCCGCGGTGAAGGCGGGGAAATCCCCGCCCGCGGCCGCCCCTCAAGGCAAGGGTGCGGAGAAGACCCGGGCTGGCGTGGGAGATAAGTCCAAAGCGAAGGAGTCGGCGGCCGAGAAGGGTCAGGAGCCGGCCGCGGACAAGGCGGCCGAGCCGGAGGGGGAGGGGGATTCGTATCCGCGATGGCTGGCCGACGGCTGGCTCACCCTCGAGCGCTGGCGGATCACCAACGAAGTCCAGGCCGCGCCCCGGGTCTACCGCCGGCTCGGCCGTCGGCTGATCCTGGCCGAGGCTCGATGGCGGGGCGGGGACCCTCCCGAGCCAGTCCGGAGCGATCTCGAGCGCGACGTCAACGAGCTGGCCGCGGCGATGGAGCAGGCCAAGAAGATCCCCCGGCCGGGGATCCGCTCGGTCGGCCAGGCGCGCGCCCTCCTGGGCTGGCAGCCCGACCCGGCCTTGACGGCCACGCTGAGCGGCCTGTTGAAGCAGCGGCGCGCGGCCGGCGACACGCCCGAACTGGCCAAGGCGGTGACCGCCGCACTCGCGCCGCTCAAGGACAAGACAAGCCTTGACCTGGCTGGTGCCCTCCTCGTCGCCGCTGCCGACGAGGTCCTCGACGGACCGACCCTGGCGTTCCTCGACGGGCTCGTCGAGCAGAGCAAGCTGCCCCGGGACCTGATCGAGCTACGGTTCCTCCACCGGCTGGCCTTGCGTGCGGCCAGGTCCGCGCCCGGCGAGTGGCGAACCGAGACGGCGCGAGACGCCTGGAATACGGTGCTGGCGGCCGAACAGGCCAAGAACCAGCCGCAGGTGCTGGCGTGGGTCCGTGACCGGCTCGATCAGGCCGATGCCAGTCTCCATGAGGCGCAGATCCTCTTGCTCCCCGAGGCGGCCGGGTTCGCCTCCTGGACTCAGATCCATGCCGCCTGGAGCGACGCCAAGGAGAAATACCAGGTCGTCGTCGACCGCCAGCGGGCGGTCCGCGACGGCCAGGCTGTCCTGGCCAGGACCCTGGAAGCCCTGGTCTGCCTCATCCCCTACCTCGAAGCCACCCATCAGCCTCAGCTCCAGAGCGATTGGCTGGAGGCCGCCGAGACGGCCGGCATGCTCGCCCGGCTGCTGGAGCCGCCTCGGCCCAAGGAGCCGCCGGTCGAGGGCCTCGGCAGCCGGCTCCACGAGGCGACCCGGCAGCTCGAGCGGCTGCACCGGAACCTGCTCCGCGCGTTCCAGCACGACCAGGTCGAGGTCCTGGTGCGGCAGTGCCGGTCCGAGGCGGTCGCACCGGAGCCCGGCCTGGCCGCACAGATCGATGCCCTGCTGACGACGCCCTTGCTGGCCGCCCAGGATCGGCCGGCGCTCTGGGCCGCGCACCGCCTGCTCGAACGCCGCCTCCAGCAGCGGCCGCCGCGGGGCGACTCCGAGGCCGCCAACCCGGCCGAGGCACCCCGCGATCGCGCCCGGCGTCGCTTCGATCGCATGGCCGCCTTCCTCAAGCTCGCCGGCGACGAGAAGAATGCCCGGCGCCTGAGCGACTTCCGGGAAATCCTCGTTCAGGCCAGCGAGCTCACGCAGTCCACCGGCGCCGACATCGCCTTGAACATGTCCGACCCCGCTCGGGCCTGGGCCGCCATGGCCCGCTGTGCCGAACTGGCCTACTTCCTGTTCGAACAACGCCTGAGCCACGGCGATCGCGACGATGCTTATGACCGGGTGGGATGGCTGGCGCCGGTCTACGTCGCCGGGTTCGACGATTGGGCCGCCAACCCGTTGCGCCAGATCCGGGAGCAGGACGCCCTGACGGCCGCGACGTGGCTCGCCAACCATTACCGGTACTGGAGCCTCGACCTGCACGAGTGGATCGACCCCGACAACTTCCTCGAGGCGGCGGCTCGGGAGTGTCCCACCAAGGGGCCGAGCCCACCGGAGATCTATCCCAGGATCGACGTCCCGGCCGTGAAGCCGAGCCTCTCACCCAAGGTGCCGTCCGTGACGGTCGCGCTGCCGATCCTCCTGGCCGGTGCCGACGCCCAATCGCCCCAGAAGGTGATCCTGAGCGCCGAGAAGCCAGACGACCGGCGGCTCACGGTCACGGTGTCCGAACCGATCGCGCCGGAGATCGGGACGGAGAGCCCGACTCCGGCGAACCTGACGGTGACCTGGACCGATGAAGCCATTCGGGGCGCGGCTCCGCCCCCGGCCGGATTCCTCGTGCGGGCGCGGATGCCGGACAACCTTACCTACCACGCCCTGGTTCCCCTCGCGATCGTCGCGTCCGGGACGTACCCCGGCCTGGCGCTCAGCAGTGATCCCGTTCAGTCCGACGACCTGCCCATGGACGACCTCCGGCTGCGGCCGATGGCCGGCAAGCGCCAGCCGTTCTTCGTCTTCGTCAAGAATCCCTCGAGCAAGCTGTGGAAAGTGATCGTCGAGGTCTGGGAAGGGGACAAGCTGGCGGCCTGGTCCGGTACCAACGAGAAGCCGCTGGAGGTCCCGGCCAATTCGTCGCGGGTCGTACCGGCCTTCGCCACGGCGGCGCCCAAGGCCGGCGAGCCTCCGCCCAAGCCGGATGCGCCCCTGCCCAGGCTGGCCGGGCCGTTGCGGCTGCGGCTCCGGGACGTCGCCGGTACGATCGTGGATGAGCAGCCGATCCGGCCGGCCATCGCGGCCCCGCGGGAATACATCGAGGTGCGGAAGGCGCAGTTCACCCCCGCGGCGCTTGGCCAGCCCAACCGGCTGACGGTCGAGCTGCAAGCGCTGCCGCAGATGACCGGTCCACCCTGTCCGGTCGACCTGGTCCTCCCCATGGACAAAGAGCTCTTTCCCACCCTCCTGGCTCCTCCGAAAGACGGAACGCTCACCGGCACGCTGGAGGTGGGCAAGCCGCCGGTGATCCTGTTTGCCGAAAAGATCCCCCTCAGCCCCGGTGCCGATGCCGAGGGCTCCTTCTATGTGAACGTCGACGGCGTGAAGCGGGCGCTGTGGTTCCGCAGCCGGTTCCCCGAGGCCGGGGGGCCGCAGCGGACGATCGAGCCGCGCGGACCCCGTGTGCGCTTCCACCCTGTCCGCCTGGTCGAGTCCGGCAAGCCGGCGCGGCTCCGCGTCGAGTTCGAGGTCGACAACGCGCCGCCGGACGCCCGGCTGGCCTTCCGGCTGGGCCGCTTCGAAGACGGCCAGTTCAAGGACGACCTCGAGCGCTGGTCCGACACCGCCCAGCGGCGCCAGATCGGCTTTGACCCCAAGGGAGAGGGCGGCGCCCTGCTCTTCGAGGCCTCGGTCGAGGATTGGGTGCGGGAGTGGCTGGTCCCGAACCTGCTGGGCCGGCGCACGCTCCGGGCCCAACTGCTCGATGCCCGCGGCCGGAGAGTGCTGGACTCGCACGAGCTCGAGCTGGTCCTCGACGACCGGAAACCGCGGGACATGGCCATCGACGTCCCGGACCGGATCGAGAAAGGCACGAAGACCCTGACGGTCAAGGCCACCGTCACGCCGCCGGCCTCGAGGATCAAGGAGGTCGCCTTCATCTTCGGCAAGGAGGCCGAGTTCGACAAGGCCGTGGCCGAGGACAAGGCCTTCAAGGGCCAGCCGGCCGACCTCGACGGGCGGACCTGGACGGCGACCCTGCCGGTCCCCAAGGACGCCACGCGCGAGCTGATCATCACCGCGCGGTTCAAGACCGGCGTCGACCTGACCGCGTTCGCGCCCCCCGGTGTGGTCGCGGTGATCGAGCCGGCCCGCGAGGACGAGAAGACCGCCAAGCCGGCCCCATCCAAGCCGGGCGCCATCGAGGGGATCGTCACCGAGGCGGACCGGCCCCAGCCCAACCTGGTCGTCTACTTGAACGACCCCACCATTCCCAATGACAAGCCCGGAGCCTGGAAGGCCGCCAACACCGACTCCAAGGGTACCTTCTCCTTCAAGGACCTCGAGCCCAAGCGCTATCGACTCTACTGCGCGAAGAACGACGGGATCACCAACCGCGTGGCCGATAAGCCGAATGTCATGGTCGAGTCGGGTCAGACGGTCAAGGTGACGCTCGAGCTGGTGAAGTAGTCCTTGAGCCCGTGCAATGCGCGGGGGTAGGATTGTGTTGAATGAGGGTGCGGCAGGATGAGTCGAGGAACCAATCCATCAGCTTGAAATCACGCGAGAACAAGGACGTCGTCGACTCGAGCGACGCCTTTCCCGAGGGAGCGGTGACGCTGAGGCCAATCATCACGCGAGGATTGGACGGGATTCTCGAGGACATGTCCGAGGAACTGGGACTCAGCAAGGGCCTGACCATCATCAGGGCCTTGGAACTGCTCCAGGTCGCCCTGGATGCCCATAAGGAAGGCAAGGGGATTGCAATCGTGGACGACGATCTCAACGTGGAGCAGGAGATCGAAGTTCTCTGAGGTCACCACGTCCGAGTCGTCATACGATCAGGAATGGCGCTTTCCGCGCATGAGCAGCCTCAGCGCTCCTGCGCGGCGGCGGTCACGCGGAGCGGGCATGGGAGATGGCCATTGCGATCGGGCCGGCTCCGGCCGGAAGGGCCGTCGACCTCGCGTACCAGATGGAGCATGCTATCATCCCCGGCCATCGATCCGCCGAGTCAGGCCATGAGCCGAGATGCTCAACCGATGTTTATCATTTTTTTGTTGACAGACCCGTCGTGACGAGGTATTACCACAATCGGCCTATTTTCGCATCCCCGCTCGAGGAATCATCCGGTCGCCGCTTTCTGGTTGGGTCGAGGTCGCTTGATCTAACCTGCCGATGTCGCCGGAACCGATGGGGGATCAAGAGCGATGGTTCAAGTCAAGTCTACTGGGCGATACCCTCTTGCCCGCTCGAGCCTCGTGGTCTATGTCTTGTTAGGGACAGGGCTTCTGCTGAGCTCGGTAGTGACCCGTCTCACTGTGGCCCGGCCAGCGCTCCCGGGGAAATTGGTGGCGAGGCAGCCTGAGCTCTCCTGGAGGCATCCCAAGCCGGGAGAGGCATTGTCCCGGCCGCACGACATTGTGGCGGCGGGGTAAGCGTCCGAGATACCCAGGGGCATCCGCGGCGCGCCGTCGCCCGATGGCATCTTGCGTTGACTTGAGCACCTTGTCCTCTCGGAGTGAGGCGCAGGCCACGCACCACGCTGCCATCTTTCCTCGTCAGCCCTCTTTCGCGCTCGCCGTCGCGTCGCCTTCCCGAATCGTCGGGGCGCTGCCGTCATCGAGCTCAGCCGACTCGTCGGCCGGAAGCTCATCGAGATATGGCCCCACCAGCATTTGGTCGGAAGAAGCGGGTGTTCCGTGGTCGCGCTTGTAGAGCTCACCCGCCAGTAACACGACCAGCGCGCGGTACTCGCGGCGCTCGGTGGCACGAATGCCAGGCCAGGGCCAACCGAACAGCAGAATTTTCGCGTCGCGAGTGCCGACTAACCACTCCGCCAAGACTCGCGGCGTCAACTCCCGGGCGGCAGACCGACCAACCGGGTTGACCGAATAGAGATAAACCGACCAAGACCGTTTCCCTATTTGGAACGTGGCGCGAACGGTCGGCTTGAGATATTGCGGATCTCTTTCCTTAGCTTGGGCTAGCCAGTTCGCAAAGGCGAGCTGCAGTACGCGACGACTCCGCTGCGGCTCGTTCCAGACGTATCGTTTCGCGGCGTAAGGAATCCATCCAAGGGCTGGCGGAAGTGGCTCGCCTCCGATGCGCACAATCTGGTCCCCCTCCTCGCCCTGTTGCACCGGTCCCCAATCCTTGTCGAGCTCAGCGATCATGTCGAGGTAATCAGCCTTGAGCGAAAAGGCATCCCATTCGGATTTGGGCTCACCAGCCAAGATGTCATCGAGCGCTCGGCGGATCAGCAGCACATTCGTGCGCGGGTCCGCTGCCCACGCCGTGATTCGCGTGCGCAGACTGCTGCAATTGTTGTAGGCGATCCATCGACAAAAGATGGGTCCTCGACGCATGATATGAAGTTTCACGCGGAAAATGGCCCGATACCAATTCCATGCCTCCGCCATTTCACCTCGCTGCTCCAGACGCGATGCCTCGAAGAAAGCCAACGCGACAAGGTCCCCGATGACGTGAATGAAATGGTCTCGGTCGAGAGCCGGATGCACAGTCGCATCCGGCCGTTCGGACGCATCTCGGAACAATTCGAGCGCATCGCGATTTGCGGTCACCCAGTCGCGGAGCTCCGGCGCAGCCGCCGACCACTGATACGCCGGAGCGAGCCGTCTAGCCGCAAACGAAAGATTCGGTATCCGGCGGCTGACCCTTTCCTCGGCTTCGCGGAGAAGGAATGCACCATCCCGATCCTCCGGAATGCGAACCGCGCGAAATGCCGCCACGTCGAACGGGTCGCCGACATCGGGCAGCAAGCGCAAACTCGCCCATCGCCAGATTTCGAGTGCGCCTGCCATGAATGCGAGGCTGATTGCCAGGATCAATAGCAGCCGCGCAAGCTGCCGGACTCTCCGCACCAGGTATCCGCGCAACCGAGACCGCCCCCTAGGTGCAGTAAACTGAGAAGCCTCGTCAATCGCATGCGATGTAGACACGGTCGAAGGCTCCGTTGCTTGCGAACGCGCGCGCTCCTGCTACCCAGCGTCCATTCTACCGCCAATCCGATCTGCTTACTACAAGTGTCAGACAGAATTCCAGGCGTCGGTGAGCGCATCGCCCTCGCAGCCCATAGCGCCGGCCGCGGGTCGCCACGCCGAGCGGTCGGCCACCTATCCGGCTCCTGGCGGCGGCCAGCCGCTCAATCCGGCTCATTAGCCGGCACCGTCGCTTGCGCCGGTGACCCTCACGCCTTCGCCCGGGCCTTCGCTCGTCGCCTCTCGCGTACGGCCTTCTGCCGCGCCACCTTCTGCCGCGACTCGTCCAGGCGGTGCTGCAGCACGTGCTCGGGGTGGCTCGCCGCCCACCGGTCCGGCAGCAACGACTCCAGATCCGTCTCCCCCGCGCTGAGCCGCAGCAGCACGTCCCGAAGATACGCCCACGGCTCCAGGCGATGACGCTTCGCTCCCGCCAGGATCGTGAACAACACCGCCGCACGCGGGCCCGCCGCCGCACTCCCCAGGAACTCCCAATTCTTGCGACCGATGGCCTGGAGCCGGAGCGTCCGCTCCGAGACGTTGTTGTCGATCGTCAGCCGCCCGTCGCTCGCGTACTGGCGCAACGCCGCGCGTTGATTCCGCGCGTAGGCCACCGCCTTGCCCAGCGCCGACTTGGGCAGCACCCGGCCCGACAGCTCCTCCAGCCGCGCCTCGATCCGATCGAGGATCGGCACCGACTCCCGCTGGCGCAGGGCCAACCGCTCTTCGGCCGTCGCATCCCGCGCCCGGTCCTCGATGTCGTACAGTTGCCGAATCCACTCCAGGATCTCGTTGGCCTCGCGCGGCGCGTTAGACCGCGCGTCGTAGAAGTTGCGGCGCGCGTGCGCCCAGCAGGCCACCTCGATTGTCTGGGCATTCTGCTGTCTCCCTTCACGTCAGTTCTGAGTTCGGCGCGGTCGTGAGGTCTTGGGCCGCGGCGTCGT
>JAJPJC010000313.1 GCA_021324445.1 Isosphaeraceae bacterium | reverse complement strand
GGGTTGGGACTGCAGGCGAAGTTGGACTTCGAGCCGTCGGCTTGGTGCACCAACACGCGGGACAGCGAGTGCAGCGTGTTCACCATCGGCAAGGCCCTGCTCGGTCGTTGTAACTATGACCCGGACGAACTCTTGCGGCGCGTCCGCTATGCCACGGAAGACGCGGCCGCGAGGTGGGGATGATTCAGGAATCTCAGACGTCTCGATTTCGTGCGGGATCCCATCCCCGCCGGCCGGCCGTGGCGCGCAGCGCGCGGTTCCGATGGCATTTCCCGCTCGAGTCGGATATGGTGGAAAGGCTGCCGATGGCTTGCCGCGATGGGCGATTAGCTCAGCGGTTAGAGCGCCTGCCTTACACGCAGGATGTCGGGGGTTCGAATCCCTCATCGCCCATTCCGGAGTCTTCTGGCATGCCACCGCTGGATTGAGAGCCGCGGACTGACGTACCCTGCCTGGCGAGGAGTCTGAGCTGGGCATCCTGGTCGATGCGCTTGACCAAGCGATGGTCGAATCCGGCCATGCGGGAGCATCGGTGATCCTCCTCCAGGCCATACCCGAGACGGCGAGGATCACGGCGTCCATGCAGCCTTCCTTCTGCCGGAGCTTGCGGGTTTCGAATCTCTCATCGACCTGTTGAGATTCCGTATCTTCACTCGCTGGGCACCCGCCTATGGACACATTTGACCAATCCGACTCGGACACGCGGGCGTGGTCTTCCAAGGCGTCATCCCCGCACCCGGAGTTCTCTCCCGACCCGACGGCTGCGCCGGGGCACCGGCGAGGGATCCTCGGGAAACTCGCCCACCACTGGTGGCGGATCCTCCTGCTCTGGATCGTGGTGTCGGCCCCCCTGGCCTGGTTGATCTTCGAGTGGGTTGAGCCGACCTTCCAGGCCGTCAGCATGCTGCGGATCGAGCCGGCCCAGCCGGTGATCTTCGGCAGCGACGGCTGGCGCGGCGACCGGGGGAGCCAGACCTATCTCCAGACCCAGGTCGAGATCATCAAGAGCGATTCGGTGCTGGACGTGGCCATCACCAACCCCACGGTCAGCAACCTGCCCCGGATCAAGACGTCGGCAGACCCCAGGGCCGAGCTGAGGAACGACCTGGCCGTCGACATCGTGGGCCGGGGCACCTATCTGATCCGGGTGGCGCTGGAGTCGAAGATCCCCAGCGAGGCGTCGGCGATCGTCAACGCCGTGGTCGACGCCTTCATGGAGCGGCACACCGCGTACCATCGCTCCTCCAACAGCGGGCTGAAGAAACACCTCGAGTACGAGCTCCAGAAGCTGGACCAGGAGATCAAGAAGAAGACGGCCGAGTTGAAGAAGCTGGTCGAGATGGATGGTCTCGAGGTTGCCGGGGTCAGGCCCGGAACCGAGGGAGGCGAGAAGAACGTCGATCCGGCGGTTCAGCCGGCAGTCCACGTCGTCACGGCCGAGCAGTTGGCCAGGCTGACCGACAGGCTGATCCAGGTCGACCTGGACCTGATCGACGCCCGGGCGCGCCTCGAGGCGGCCCGGTTCGCCAGGGACCAAGGCCAGGCGAAGCTGCGCGAGCTCGAGGCGGCTGTCGAGGAAGCGAAGCGGCGGAGGATCGGTTACACCCAGTACCTCGAGCGGCTGAAGGTCGAGAGGAAGAACCAGGAACTGAGCACCAAGTTGGTGGAGCAGGACCTTGTGGGTTTGAAACAGATGCAGGGCTCGATCACGGAGAAGCTCAAGCAACTGGACTTCGAAATCGGTCAGGACAGTTTCCGGGTGAGGCTGCTCGATCGCGCGCGGGAGCCGAAAATCCCCGCGAACCGGGTGCGGCTGAGGCTCATGGCCGTCGCGGCGATCGGGGTGGTCTTCCTGATCCTCGGTGTGTTCTCGCTGTCGGAGATCAGAGCCGGGCGTGCGGCCGGCCCGGCGCCGTCGGAACCGCCCGCCTGAACGCCGAGGCCCGTGGGAGGCAGTCGGCCTCTCACTCGCCGCGCGCCAGGGGCTGAACCGGCCCGCGAAGGGCCGGGGTCTCACCAGCGTGGGCGACGGCCCTGGAGGGCGTCCTCGACCGCCAGCTCGATCAGCTCGGACGGAATGTCCGCCAGGCGGCGCGCGACCTCTGCGCGGATCGCCGCGGCGGTGCCGGCGATCCGCGCCGCGGCGTCGCGGCCGCTGGCATGGTCGAACCGGGCGATCTCCGCCAGACGAGCGGCCTCGCCGAAGGCCAGGCGGTATTGCAGGCAGGACTCCAGGTTGTGCAGCAGCTCGCTCATCTGGGCTGTCGTCAGTGAGGATCGGCGGACGGAGCCGCCTGCTCCACGAGCTACGGGATGACCTCGAACGCGTCATAGGTGCGCGCCGGAGCGGTCAGCCAGCGTCCGTCGCCCTGGATCTCCAGGACCGTGTCGTGGTAGGCCAGCAAGTCGTGATTGTGATGGTCGCCTACGCTCAGGTAGCTGATCGCGGCGCCCTTGAGCAGGCGGTAGAGCTCGCCGACCTGTTCCCGGCTGAGGTCGCCGTCCATCCGATCCAGGAAGACGAACCGGGGGGCCGTCAGCAGGACGCGGGCGAAGGCCAGCAAGCGCAGTTCACTCTGGGAGAGGACGCTGGGACCGTGCAAGTCGGCGTCGAGCCCGCCGAGCTGACGCACGCGCGAACCGAGCCCGACCGTTTCCAGCGCTGCCAGGATCTCGTCATCGCGAACGCACCGTCGCGGGTCCGTGCCGACCAACTGCGAGCGCAGCGAGCACCGCACCGTCAGGGGCTGCCTGGCCATGAAGGAGATCCCCTCGGGCCCGGGCCGGATGATCCGGCCGTTCCCGTCTTCCCAGAGCCCGGCGGTCGCGAGAAACAGCGCCGTCTCGGCGGCCGCGTCCGGGCCGGTGATCAGCAGGCTGCTCCCCTGGCGGACTTCCAGCGACAGCTCAGCAATCAGGGTGCGGCGCTCGTGCCGCGACCAGAGCGTGAGCGCCTGATAGGCAACCCGGTCCTCAGCGGAGAGGATCTCAATCGCCGAGGGGCCGGGTGTCCGCGCCTGCTCGATCGCCTCGGCGATCGTGTCCAGACGGTTGGTCACGGCGGCGAACGAGGAAAGGGTCTCGAACTGGGTCACGATCAGCGAGAAGGCGCCCAGGAACGCCGAGAACGCCATCGCCGACTGCGTGACGACGCCAAACTCCACTGCGCCGCGGATGTACATGGGTCCGACCAGCAGCAACGGGATGAGCTGCGTCAGGTAGTTGTACCCGTTGGTGAAGAAGCCCAGGTTGCGGCTGACGGTGATGATCCGCTTACTGTTGGCCACCACGTCGTTGAGGCGATCGTGCAGGCAGTCGCGGACCGTCCGCGCGGCGCCTGTCACCGCGATGGCCGCGGCCGTCTCCCGGGTCTGGATCAGGTGGTAGCGGAGGTCCGCCTCCTTCTGGAGCTGGAGGTTGTTCAACCGCACCAGCGAGCGGCCCATCAGGATCGTGAGCACCGAGCCGGCCGCCGCATACGCCAGCGCGACCAGCACCAGCCAGGGCGTGATCGACCACAAGACCCCCAGGAAGGCCAGCGACGTGATCAGGGCATTGAGTGACATCAAGAAGAAGGAGAGCGTCGTCTGGGTGTACGACTTGACGTCTTCCGTGATCCGTTCGTCGGGATTGTCGACTTCGTCCCGGGCCTTGAGGCGATAGAACCGGTCATGGGACAGGTAGAGGTCGATCAGCAGGCGGGTCAACCACGCCCGCCAGAGCAGCCGGAGCCGCTCCTCCGAGTAGCGGTTGAAGGCCGTCATGACCGTCGAGACCGCGAAGACAGCCAGGTAAAGCCCAGCATAGAACACGAACCGGTCGCGCTGGCGCTCGGAGATGGCCGTCATGAAGTCGCGGCCGACGTAGCTGTTGAGCACGTTCAGGCCGTTGAGCGTCAAGAGGAATGTCAAGAGGAGGGCGAACCAGCCGATGGCCTGCCACCGGGCCTGAGAGCGGAAGAACAGCCGGATCGTCTGCAGCGAGCGTTGCAAGGCCCGGCGCTGAGTGCGGATCATCGAGGCCTCTCGACCCAGGGACGGTGCAGGCCAGCCGAGGGCGGCTGGCCCACACCGCCTGGGCAGCCCGCCGAAACCCGGCCCCGCGATCGATTCTCGCTGACCCAGCCCAGGTTTTCCACTCCACCTTACCCGTCCTGCCCACAAGCCGATTCCGACGACCTCGCGGCCAACGCCTGCACCCCGACAGTCTCTGCATCAGCCGGGCTCCTGTTGCAGCGCGAAGTACATGGTCAGGCTCGGCGGGGCGGTCGTGCGGTCGTACATCAGGCCGAGGAACAGCCCGGGCGCGACCTGGCGGATCTCATCGCGATTGCCGGCGTAGATCCGCGAGGTCTGGCTGTAGTCGAGCACCAGGGCCGGCGCGCCGTCGAGCCAGCTCGGTCCCTGATAGACCTGGGCCCGAACCATCCGCATCCCGAAGAAGCGGTTGACGGCCGTGGCCTGGTCGGGCTCGAAGATCTTCCCCTGCCAGACCAGGCGGGTGCCCCGCGCCAGCAGCCGGTTGCGCCGGGTCCCCGGCGCGAGCAGGGCCGTCCCACGGACCCGCCCCGGCGGGATCCCCGCCGCGGTCCCCTGGCGATAGAGTATCTCCAGATCCCCGGGACCCATCCGGAGCAACTGATCGAGCGAGATCGGTGCGGCCGGGGCCTGACCCCGCGCTTCCGGGCCCGTCGTCGATCCGACCACCAGTGCCAGGAGGACGCTCCAGGCGGCCTGCGGCCGTGATCCAGGAGGGATTCCCAATTCCAGATTCCCGATTCCAGATCGTCGGAAAAACGGACTCCCCCAGATACGCGCACGGCGCGGAGTTCCTCCGCTGGTCGCCTTCCAGTCCCAAACGGCAGCCCCGCCGATCGTTCGTCCCAGCCGCATGGCCATCGCTTCCCCTCCGCCTGGTTGCCCTTCTCGACCTCACTTCGACAGGCCCGTGCGACTTGGGCGCGCACAACGGACCGTATCCCGATCTATCGGCCGGGCCGGGCGCGGAACTTCAGCGGGAACTCGGCCGGCGGCGACTCCACCACCGCCACATCAGGGCCAGGCCCAGCTGTATCCCACTAACGGACCAAGCATGATGAGCCAGAAGGTCCAGTCCCAGTCATGCGGGTCTGAGCCGCCCGGGTGAGCGTTTGATAATAGGAATCTTCCAGGATGACCGGCACGAGGGGAACACCAGCCAGGAGACGGCCAGCGCCAGCTCGCGGCGAAACCGGTTCTCCCGATCCCGCCCCTCTTCCCCCTGGGCCGGCTCGGCTCGGACCGGCCCGCCCTCATCGTGCCGGAGCCCGCGGTGTTCCCGCCGGTTCCGGCGGCTTCATGCGGATTTCCTTGTGTTTCCAGAGCCGGTCCTGGAGCTGGGGGAACAGGGCCAGCGCGTTGTCGCGGAGGACCTGGCGGCCGATCCGCAGGGCGTGATCCTCGAGCAGGTCGCCGCGGTCGACCTTCTCGGCCAGGACCTCGGCCAGGCAGCGCCGGGTCATCTCGGTGGCGCCGTAGATCCCCTCGGCGTGGTTGGCATCGGCCCCCCACATGATCCGGCTCGACGGCATGACCTCCAGCCACTCGTGATAGGCCCGCTTGGCCGTCGAATAGCTCAAGGTCGGCATCCAGCACGAGTCGAGCCAGACATGTGCGGAGTGCCGCATCAGGATGATGCCCGTCTCGCCCACCCAGGGGAACCCGCCATGGAACAGGATGAACTTGGTGCGCGGGTTGGCCTCGATCAGGTCCACCAGGTTCATCGGGTTCGAACCCTGGATCCGCCCGTGGCCCGTGTGGATCTGGAACGGGAGGCCGTAGCGGGCGCTGAGCTCGACCAATCGCCACATGATGAAGTCTTCAAAGTCCTTGATCTCGGCGGTCGTCAAGGCCGAACGAGGTCGGCCGAAAGCCCTGGCGGCGCGCTCCCTGGGCACGTCTTCGAACCGCAGGGTGCGCTGATAGGCCAGCGTCGTCTTGAGGCAGGCCGCGCCGGCCGCCTTGGCCGTCTGGAACAAGCGGTCGAGGACCACCAGGTAATCATCCAGCGACGCGATCGGCAGCCCGGCCTTGCGGGCGAAACGGTAGGGGTCGTCGCTGGGCTGTTTGAATTCGGACGGATGAAAGCCGGAGACCAGCGTGGTGACGTTGAAGACGAAGACGCCGAACGGGTAATCGGTCTTGAAGTCGAACCGGCCCCAGTAGGGGTCGTTGAACATCAGCTCGATATTGGCCCGCTCGGTGACCACCTGAAAGAGCCAGGTTGGATCGCGATAGTTGGCGAAGATCTTCTGGTCGAGCGCGCGGGCTTGCGCGGCGGTGATCCGGTCGAAATCGACGCCGTAGAGGTCGGTGAAGGCCGGGAGCTGGTAGCGATAGACGCTCGTGGCGCGCGCGTCGTCGAAGTCATCCTTGGCCTGTGCCCACCAGGCGTCGAACGTCATGCCCGGCGTCCAGGGGGTCAAGCGATGGACGCCCGGAAAATAGCTGTTGCGCCACAGGCCGGCGAGGTTCACGCCCTTGCCGCGCGGGGTCTCCACCAAGGCCGGCAGGCGATCGAATGGCCACAGATGGTCGTGGGTGTCAATCGCCGGGGTCGCATCGAGGGCCGCCTTGATGCGGTGGTAGGTCGTCGTCCCTCGGGTCCCCTCCGCGGAAGCGATCGTGGTCGCGAAGAGCCCGAGAATGCCACCCCACCATCGAAGTCCACGGAGCCATCCCCGCATGGACGGAATCCCCCCATCCTCGTGAGATAGATTGGTCGCGCGAAACTATCTGCAGGATACTCGGCCAGGGGGGTTGCGTAAATCGGCGGGACGAGGGATTTCCTCCGAGCCGCCTGGGACCGCACGTGTTGAAGGGCCCCTGCCTGGCGCCCGGAGGGGGTGGGACTCTGGTCGGCAGCGTGCCCGCGCCAGACCGGACCCAGAAAATTCTACGGACGAGAATTTCCCCAAGATCAAGGCGCCTCACCGAGTCCGCCAAACGGGCGCGGTGGAGGCCGGTCAGTCGGGTTGACAGCCCTGAGTGAGTTGGGTTATATCCCGTGGGTCACGTGGGGAGGAAACCCATCGAGGCAAGCCCGGGTTCGAGAGCATGAGCCGTCAGGATGTGACGGATCGTGGCCCGACGGGATCCCGGAGGCGGCACGGGTGTTCCCCCAGATCGACGCGACGACCACCGGCCAGGCAGCGAAAGCGAGCGTAATTGTAGGCGGAACATGGATGGCGCGGCCGCAGCGGGGAACTCACCGGTTCAGGGAGGAACCGGTCCCCGCCCCATCGAGACCACCGCAAGCTCCCCACTTCTTGCGATCCCGTCATCCCGAACGCCCATCGATCGCTCCCCTCGCTGTACGCACCATTTTGTGCAGGGTTCGGAGTGGGACCGTCATGGGCTCCGCTGGAACCCTGGGTTGCCGACCTGAGCTCGGGGGGACAGGCAGCGCTTCCTGCCGTGTTCCGCGTGGGACTGTCATGGGCGCCGCGGGACCCTGAAGGCTGCGAAACGACGCTCGTGCCGACGCGACGCGATGAGCCGAGAGGGGACTCGCGCATGGGGCCAGGAAATGGCAGGACGGTCGCACGCCCGCACCGGGTGCTGCATCGACGGTTTCGGCCCCGGCCGGCGCCGCCGCCAGGGCCCGGTCCCCTGCGATCCTCCGGCCTCTACCCGGGCGAGCCCGAAGCCTGCCGCCGGAACCTCCGGCCCTTCCTGCACAACCTGGCGTACCTGGCCCTCTTGCTGGCGGTCTTCCGGGTCTATCGGATCGAGGAGCGCGCCTACCAGGGACATGCCTTCCAGATGCTCGCGACGCTGGCGTTCCTGACGCTGCCTCTGCACTACCTGGCCCCATTCCGCTGGAAAAAACCGCTCTTCATTGCCATCTCGATCGCCGGCTTGCTCGGCGTCGGCGGGGCCTGGGTCGCGGCCCTCGCGCTGGCGATCGCCGCGGCCCTCATCGGCGTCTGCTACCTGCCCGTTTCCTGGACGGCGCGCGCCGCGACCTGCGCCGCAATCGCCGCGGCGCTGGCATTGGCCCGGCCCAGGGCGACCGCCGCCGGCATCCCCGAGACCGTCTGGCCCATCGTGGCCTCCATGTTCATGTTCCGAATGATCCTTTATCTTTACGAATTGAAGCATGTCCGCGGACCCGAGCCGCTGGCCGATACCCTGGGCTACTTCTTCGTGCTGCCCAACTATGGCTTCCTGCATTTCCCGGTGGTCGACTACCGGACGATGCAGCGGGGTTACTTCGCGGCCGATGTCCACGCGATCCAGCGGCGCGGGTTGACGATGATGTTGCGGGGGACTGTGCATCTGCTGGGCTATCGCCTGGTGTACAACGAGCTGTTGATCCCGGCCGCGGACGTGCACGACCCGGCCGGCCTGGCGCGCTACCTGGTGTGTAACTACCTGCTGTACCTCCAGGTCTCGGGCCAGTTCCACATGGCCTGCGGGATGCTCCACCTCTTCGGTTTCCAGCTCCCGGCGACGCACCACCACTACCTGCTGGCGACGAGCTTCACCGACTACTGGCGGCGGATCAACATCTACTGGAAGGATTTCATGGTCCGGATTTTCTTCAATCCGGTGGTGTTCCGGCTCAAGCGCTGGCCGCAGCCGGCGGCGCTGGCACTGGCGACGGCCACCGTGTTCCTGGCCACGTGGCTGCTGCACGCCTATCAGTCGTACTGGCTGCGCGGGACCTGGGGCTTCACGGTCCCGGACGCGCTGTTCTGGGGCATCCTGGGCGTGCTGGTGCTGGTCAACGTCCAGCTCGACGCCCGGCGGAGCCGGGGGCCGGGACCGGCGCCGCCCGGCGGCGCCACGGCGAGCCCGTCCTCGGCCGGCGAACTGGCCGTGCGCGCGGTCAAGGTCGCGGGCACGTTCACCGCCATCGCGCTCTTGTGGTCGCTCTGGTCGAGCCCGAGCGTGGCGGCATGGCTCGATCTGCTGCGTCGAGGGGTCTATGGTGGGTGATGAGGTGATCCGCCGGGAGCTGGTCGCGATCCTCGCGATCCTGGCCTGCGGCCTGGTCCCGGACCGGCTCTGCGGGGCGGGGCCGGCCCGGCTCCGCGCCAGCCTGCGCAGCAACCTGTTCAACCGGGCCGATGCGTCGCGGATCGAGCGGGGTTATTACGAGCAGCTCCTCGACGCGGGCCGGCGGCTCGACGACCTGGCCGACCTGCCGGCCTTGCGCGGGCGGAGCCGGCCGGGTGGCGTCGGCTCGGCACGCGTCGACTCGGCCCCGCTGGTGGTGCGGGTCGACGACCTGCGGGAAGTGGTCTTGAAGCGGGAGGACGCGGTGACCAAGGGGGGGGTGCACTGGCAGACCAACGCCCAGGGCATGCGCGACCGACCCTATGCGATCGCCAAGCCGGCGGGGACCTTCCGCATCGCCATGGTGGGCGACTCGATCGGCGCCGGCTGGGGCGTCAACGTCGAAGAGCGGTTCGAGTCGATCCTCGAGCGCGCCTGGGACGCTCGCTCGCGGCGCCGCGGCGGGCCGGCCATCGAGATCGTCAACTGCGCCGTGCCTGGTCATTCTCCCGGCCAGCGGTGGTACCACTTCCTCCAGGTCGGCTGGCCGATGCGGCCGGACCTGGTGATCTGCGAGGCGACCGAGGCCGATATCGGCTGGGACGAGCGGCGGCTCCGCTACCTGCTGGCCCGGGGTCAGGCCTGGGACTCCCCCCTCTACCGCGAGGTGCTGGCCGCCGCGCGAGTCGAGCCGCACTGGAACCCGGAGCGGTACAAGCGGGTGCTGCAACCGCGCCACGACGAGATCCTGGCCGGGGTCTACCGGACGATGGTGGCCGACTGCCAGGCCCGGGGCGTGCCGATTGTCTGGATGTTGATCCCCCGCGTCGGGCGGCCCAGCGATCCGGCCGGGCACTCCCGCCTGGTGGCGCAGGCCCGGTCCGCGGGCTTCTCCCGCGTCGTCGACGTGACCGACGCGTACGACGGGCTCGACCCGGCCGGCCTGGCCGTCGAGCCGGATGACTTCCATCCCAATGCCGTCGGCCATGCCCGCCTGGCCGGCCGGCTCGATGAGCTGCTGGCCGCGCTCCCCGAGCTGGGGCTGCTGCGCGGCCCGGGTCGCGAGCGATCCGACCTGCCGGTCGCCGACGCGACCCGACCCGGTCCCGGTCCCGGCCGGACGGGCCACCGCGTGATTGGTCAAGCGATCCCCTGGGCCTTCCGAGGAGCCGAGCCCCGATGATCCCCGAAGCGACCGGCGCTCCGACGGCCCGAGCCGCCTGGTTCCATCCCCTGGTCCTCCTCGCCGTCGGCCTGGTCACCTGGCCCGACGAGTGGGACGCGATCCACACCTGGCTCAACAGCGCGCGATCCCCCGAGACCAGCCCAGCCAGCCGTGAGCGCCACGCGGTCGGCTACTACGGCGAGCTGATTCGGGGCACACGCGGGTCCAGTGGATCGCGCTTCGAGCTGTCGGGCCGGCTCATCGGCAAGCCTGACGCCTGGGGACCCTCCCCGGAGGTCGACCTGGTCCGCTCGCTCGACGACGACTTCCTCCAGTTCGAGCTCAGGCCGGCGATGCACCAAACCCTCTTCGGCCAGCCGTTCGTGACCAATGCGTTCGGGATGCACGACGACGACGTGGCGCTCGAGAAACCTGCCGGGACCTTCCGCATCGCGGTCCTCGGCGCCTCGATTGATATGGGCTGGGGTGTGAAGTACCAGGACACCTACCTCCACTTGCTCCAGGAGTGGCTGGACGCCCACGCCCAGGCCGCGCGGTCGGGGGCGACCGGTCCGCGACGGTTCGAGGTGTTGAATTTCGCCGTGATGGCCTACAGCCCGCTCCAGCGGCTCGATACGCTGCGCCGCAAGGTGCTGGCCTTCCAGCCGGACCTGGTGATCTACTCGGCCACAATGCTGGACATCCGCCTGATGGAGATCCACCTCAGCGACATGCTCCGCAAGGGGGTCGACCTGAGATACGACTTCCTCCGGGAGGCGGTCAGCCAGGCCGGGATCGCCCGTTCCGACCTGCGGGTCGACGGCCACGGGCGGCCGATCCACAAGGACCGGCTCAAGGAGAAATTGCGGCCGTATTACTGGGGCCTGTACGACCAGGCGCTGGGCCTGATCGCGGGGGAGTGCCGCTCGGCGGGCGTGCCGCTGGTGATGGTGATCATTCCGCGCGTCGGCAAGGAGGACGCGCCGGAGGTCCGCGCCGAGCCGGTGGCCCGGCTCAAGGCACTGGCGGCCCATCACGGCTTGACCATCTTCGACCTGTCGGACACCTTTGACCGCTTCGACCCCGCCACGCTCGAGATCGCCGCCTGGGACGGCCACCCCAATGCGGCGGGCCACCGCCGGTTGTTTCTGGCATTGGCCCGCGCGGTGGTGCAGGACCGGCCGTTACACGAGCTGCTGTTCCCGACCGAGCCGCCCGCCCCACGCAATACGGAGTGCACAGTAGGCAGTAGGCAGTAGAGTCTCCCCGCGGAGGATCTCCGCTTTGCGCGCACCTGGGGAATTCCCGATTCCCGCTTCCAAATGAGGATTTATCCGGAATCGGGAAGCCGGAAGCGGCCGTCCTCTTGGCTTGCGGCCGATGGCCGCGTGAGGAATTAAACAGTGGGTATATAGCTTATGAATGGACATCATCTCAGCCGACTGCTCGAGCGCGCCGCCGCCCGGCGACCCGACCATCCGGCCGTCGAGGATGACCAGGGCCGCCGGCTCAGCTACGCCGAGCTGCGCCGCGGCGCCGACCGGGTGGCGACGCGGCTGTCGCGGTGGGGCACCGGGCGCGGCGACCGGGTGGGCCTCTGGCTGCCGAAGGGGTTGGAGGCGGTCACGGCGGTCCACGGGATCCTCCGCGCGGGCGCGGCGTACGTGCCGGTCGACGCGATGGGCCCGGCGGTGCGGGCGGCGTCGATCCTGGCCGCCGGCGGGGTCAAGGTGGCGGTGGTCTCGGCCGCGCTGGCGCCGTCGCTCCGCGCGGCCTGGCCCGGGGGCAGCCCCCTGCCCCGGCTGATCCTCGCCGGCACCGAAGCGGCGCCGCCGGAGACGGTCGCGCCGGGTGATGCGCCCTGGGCCGAAGTCCTCGCCGACGACGCGCCCTCGCCGCTGGACCCGCCGCGCAGCGACGACGACCTGGCGTATATCCTGTTTACCTCGGGATCGACCGGCCAGCCCAAGGGAGTGATGCTCTCCCACGCCAATGCCGGGACGTTCCTGGACTGGTGCTCCGGCGCCCTGGGGCCGTTCGAGACGGACGACCGGTTCGCCTCACACGCCCCGCTGCATTTCGACCTCTCGGTCCTGGACCTGTTCCTCTGCTGCCGCAATGCCGCGACTCTGGTGCTGATCGGCGAGCGGCTGGGGAAGGACCCCGGCCGGCTCGGCGACTTCCTGGCGGAGCGCCGGATCAGCGTCTGGTACTCGGCACCCTCGATCCTGGCGCTGCTGGTCCAGCACGGCGGCCTGGACCGCCCGGGGTTCGCCGCACCCCGCCTGGTTCTCTTTGCCGGCGAGGTCTTCCCGATCGCCGCCCTGAGGCGGCTCCGCGCCGCCTGGCCGGAGGCGCGGATGTGGAACCTCTACGGGCCGACCGAGACCAACGTCTGCACGGCCTATCCCATCCCCGCGACGATCCCGGCCGATCGTGAGGCTCCCTACCCGATCGGCCGGGTCTGCCCGCCGCTCCGTGCCCGGGTCGTCGACGCCGATGGCCGCGCGGTACCGCCGGGGACCATCGGGGAGCTGGTGATCGCCGGGCCCGCCGTGATGCGCGGGTACTTCGGTCAGCCCGAGCTGACCGAGCGGGCATTCCTCCGCGATGCCGACTCCACGCGCTGGTATCGCACGGGCGACCTCGTCCGCGACGACGGCAGGGGTTGCTACGAGTTCCATGGCCGCCGCGACCGGATGGTCAAGAAACGGGGCCACCGCATCGAGCTGGGTGAGATCGAGTCGGCCTTGTACCGCCATGAGGGTGTGGATCGCGCCGGCGTCGTGGCCCGGGCGGACGATTCGGGGGTCGCGATCGCGGCGTTCGTCGCGCTCAAGCCGGGGGCGAAGAAGTCGATCATCGCCATGAAGCGGCACTGCACTGTGTACCTGCCGCATTACATGGTCCCCGACACGATCACGTTCCTGGATGGCCTGCCGGCGACTTCGACCGACAAGGTGGACTATTCGCGCTTGAACTCCCTGGCCGCGGGAGAAGGAGCCCCCCCGTGAGGCGTGCGCTCCGGCGGATCCTGACCTGGAAGTTCGTCTTCTACGACCTGCTCCTGCCGGCGCTGCGCGCCCTGGGGCCGGCCTGGGGCGACCGGATCCTGGGCCTGCTGGGCCGAGGGGCCCTGGCGCTCCAGCCCGGGCGTCGGGCGCGGCTGCGGGCGGCGCTGCGCCGTGCCAGTGCGGCGCTGGATGCGGATTGGTCGATCGCGGCGACCTGGCCGATGCTGGCCGCCAACTCGGCGCGGTTCCTGGCGCGGGACTATCCCCTGGACTGCCAGCCGGACGATCGGGTCCTGGCTCGCTTCGACGTGCGGGGTTACCCGCGGTTGAAAGCGGCGATGGCCGGCGGGCGGGGCGCGATCCTGGTCGGCAGCCACCTGGGGGCGCACATCGCGGGGGTGCACTGGCTCTATCGACGCGGCGTCCCGGTGCGCCTGCTGGTACAGCGGCCGCGGCATGTCTCCCGCGAGCTGAATCGCCGGTTCGACGCCGGAGGACCGCACCCCCAGGCCGAACTGTTCCTCCGCCGCGACTTATCCCCGAGCGTGGCTGTGGAGCGGATCCTCCGCGCCCGGGCCGTCCTGCGGGACGGCCTGGCGATCTACCTCAACGGCGACATCCCCTGGACCGGGCCGAACACCTGCCCGGGGCGACTGCTGGGCCGCCCCCAGCGGCTCCTGGCGATCTGGACCGAGCTGGCGGTCTTGACCCACGCCCCGGTCTTCCTGGTGTTTTGCACCCACGCGCCCCGCGGCCGGTACGCGCTGGAGTTCGAGCCCCTGGGCTGCCTGCGCGCCGGTGAAGAGGACCTCGCCATCGCCGACTACCTCCGGCAACTGGAAGTCCGGATCGCCAACTCACCGGCCAACGCCGTGGCCCACCTGGTCTGGCCGTGCTACGAGCCCCGGCCCCCGGCTGCCTCACCGGCGCCGCGCCGCCTCAGGCCCGGCCGCCCCGGACGGCGCAAGGCGGTCTCGCTCGCTTCGCGCAGTCCCTGAATCCTTGAGCAAAGCGGCGACCACGCGTGGTGTCACCGGCTCCCGTGGTTCAGGACAAGAGGCGCTTGCGGAATGCGGCAAGGTTGCGACACTTGGCGGCAAACAGCCCCAGATCATCGAGTCGATCGAACTCGACCGCTTTCAACTCAAGCTCCAGATCCTTGGCAGCGGGGCCGAAGCGTCCCACGAGGATGTTAAGGAGCATTTCCCGCTTTCCTTCGGTCGCGCCCTTACGCTCGGATTCCTCGACAATCTCCTGGTAGATCGGGGATTCCATCATGGCTTGGCGTCCTCCCAACAACGCACGCAATCGCTCCAATAACGGTTCATTCTTCTGATTGGAACGCAAACCCAGCAAGAGCTGGGTCACCGCCAGCAGGTTTTGGTGCTCGGCGTGCCCGAGTGGGGGAGCCTGATGGTCAATCCGGGCGCGGCATCGGCTCACGAACCGCTCGGGCGGGCCGGCGAACTGGGCCAGCGGCACCCAGGGGAGCAGGCCGACGTCGCCCAGGGCGATCAACTCCTCGGCCGGGACCTCCCAGAGCTTGATCGCCTTCCAGAAGAGGTGCCATCTCGTCAGGCCCCTGCGGCTGCGCAGCGTCACCGAGTCGGCCGGCTTCAGGTGTCGCTTCTTGCGGAGGAACAGCACGATGACCTCGGGCACGATCTCCCGCTCCAGGTAGACCAGCGCCGTATCCTGGACGGCCTGGGAAGGAATGCGGGCGTCGGGATCGGTGGCGACCTCGATGATGAAGATATCAGGGCTGGACTGGCCGGGGTATGGGACCTCGAGCACGCCGTCAGGAAACCGGCGGATGTGGACCAGCTCGGCCTGGAGCGGCGTCCAGGCGGGGATGTCGAGCACGCCGGCCAGGCGGAGGATGGAATTGCCGTAATGCTGGATCATGTGCTTGCTGCATTTGTCGTAGGGCTGGATCGGCGTCTTCAGGGGCATCGGCGTTTTCCGGGCCAGGTCCGAGGGAAGGATGCGATGTATGGCATCGCAGACCCCAGGCGCGGGCGAGCGCCTCCCCAATCCCATCAGTGCTTCCGGTCCGTCTTCGTGATCTTTCCCGAGTCCACGAGGCGTCGTGGGTCCACGATGGTGTTGAGGGATCGGGCTGGATCGCCGGATTGGGACTGCTCCCACAGCTTGGCCGGCCCGGAGGCGTCTGCTAGGATGGGGTTTGAGCCAGACCATCCCCCGTGCATCCCTTGAGAGAGCCGCACCATGCGTTCCGACATGATCAAGCGCGGCGACGCCCGCGCCGCCCATCGCAGCTTGCTCCGCGCCAGCGGGGTCACCGAGGGCGACTGGGGTAAGCCGTTCATCGCCATCTGCAACAGCCACGTCGACATCATCCCGGGGCATGTTCATCTCCAGGCGGTCGGCAACTGGGTCAAGGAATGCGTGCGCGCGGCCGGCGGCGTGCCGTTCTTGTTCAACACGATCGGCGTGGACGACGGCATCGCCATGGGGCACGCCGGCATGAAGTTCTCGCTCCCCTCGCGCGAGCTGATCGCCGACAGCGTCGAGACGATGATCCAGGCCCATTGCTTCGACGCGATGGTCTGCATCCCCAACTGCGACAAGATCGTGCCCGGGATGTTCATGGGTGCGATGCGGGTCAACGTGCCCACGATCTTCGTCTCGGGCGGTCCGATGGAAGCAGGCCGGACAGCCTCGGGACAGACCGTCGACCTGATCGACGCCTTCGTCGCCGGGGTCCAGAAGCAGAACGGCCGGCTCTCGGCCGAGGCCCTCGAGGAGATCGAGAAAGCCGCCTGCCCGACCTGCGGGAGCTGCTCGGGGATGTTCACGGCCAACAGCATGAACTGCCTGGCGGAAGCCATCGGCATGGCGCTGCCGGGCAACGGCACGATCCTGGCGACCTCGGCCGACCGCAAGGCGCTCTACCAGCGCGCGGCCGAGCGGATCGTGGCGATGGCCCTGGCGTTCGCCGAGCGCGGACCCGGTCATGGCCTCCTGCCCCGCGAGATCGCCACCGCGGCGGCCTTCGACAACGCCATGATCCTCGACATGGCGATGGGCGGGAGCACGAACACCGTCCTGCACATCCTGGCGATCGCCCACGAGGCCGGCGTCCCGTTCTCGCTGGAGCGGATCGACGCGCTCAGCCGGCGGACCCCCAATCTCTGCAAGGTCAGCCCGTCGAGCCGCTACCACGTCGAGGACGTCGCCCGCGCAGGGGGGATCCACACGATCCTGGGCGAGGTCGCGCGGGGTTGCCCCGGGCTGCTGGACCTCACCTGCATGACCGTGACGGGCAAGACCCTCGGCGAGAACATCGAGGAATACGACGTCCGCGGCGCCCACGCGGCCCCCACCGCCCGGCTGTTGACCAGAGTCCGCGCCGGCGGCGAGCGCACCAGCGTGGCCTGGACCGTGCCCAGCGTCGCCGCCGCGGCCCGCTCGCAGACCGCCGGACTGGCCCTGCTCGAGGCCGAGGGGGAGACCGGCGGAGAGGAACCCAGCCCGCTCGGCAACGGCGGGGTGCCCGACCGGCCGGACCCGGGCGATGGCTCCGGCGACGGCTTCGACCCCTACGACGTGATCCGCACCGTCGCCAACGCCTACTCCCAGACCGGCGGCCTGGCGATGCTCAAGGGCAATCTCGCGCCCAACGGCGCCGTCATCAAGACGGCCGGAGTCAGCCCCAAGATGCTCACCCACTCCGGCCCCGCGGTGATCTTCGAGAGCGAGACCGACGCATACGTCGGGATCGTCAACGGCAAGGTCAAACCGGGCGATGTCGTGGTGATCCGCTACGAAGGCCCCAAGGGAGGGCCGGGTATGCAGGAGATGCTCGCCCCGACGACCGCGATCAAGGGAGTCGGCCTCGATGACCAGTGCGCCCTGATCACCGACGGCCGCTTCTCCGGCGGGACCGCCGGCGCCTCGATCGGCCATGTCAGCCCCGAGGCCGCCGTCGGCGGCCCGATCGGCCTGCTCCAGGACGGCGACCTCATCGACATCGACATCCCCAACGGCGTGCTCTCCGTCCGGCTCGCCGATGACGAACTCGCCCGCCGCCGCGCCGCCTGGTCCCCGCCGGCCCCGAAGATCACCTCGAGCTACCTCGCCCGCTACGCCAAGATGGCCACCAGCGCGGATACCGGCGCGATCCTGAAATGGGATTGATCTCAGGCCGATATGAGCAAGAATATGATGAAAAGGGCAAGGAACAGGCCGGCGATCCGCGTGTGTTCACGGGGGAGCCCCGGCCTGGCGTGAAGATCCGGCGTCGCCTCGATAATCCGCTGATAATCGGCATCAAAGATGACCGAGCGGCGGACATCCCACAGGTCCAGCATCGGGGAGGCCAGGGCCAGGAGGAACGACGTGGCCATGAGGATCTGGGAGACGGTGGGCTGGGCAGGGATCACGAACAAGAGGAAGTACCAGATCAGCCCGCAGAGAGCTACCAGCGCCTCGGTCCACAAGGCCCATCGCCTCAGGTGGCGAAATCCGTAGCCGGCGAGGGTGGCCAGGATCGCGATCGCCGAGAGGACCCCGATCATCGCCAGCCAGCCCGGCCGGCGGATCCACGGCGCGGAAATCCTCCCGACGGCATGGAGGACCGCCAGACCGATCAAGACCAGGGACGGCACCGCGAAGAGCAGACCGTAAACGTAATTCACGATCTCCAGGGCCCTGGCGTACGATTCTTCGGCGACGTGCGCCCGGCGCACTTCTGCCACATCCGGTCCACCAGACGCCGCATCGTGCTCGAGGTTCTCAGTGGGCGATGCAGGGGGGTCGAAGAATTCATCCGATGGCGGCGACATCGGCTGGCTCATCATGATGGGGGATTCCACGGTGTGCACTCCCTTCTCCTTCCCTTGCAGGATATCCCGGTTCCGGAACAGAAGACAACGCGCCGTTGCCAAAAAAGTCCACGATCCACCGGGGTGGCCGCATCCAATCCGGCGCGACAGCGGGTTGCGGCTGCTCGCGGGCTCCGCTAGGCTTGGGCTTTGCGAGCGGACCGGAAGGAACTCTCCAGGCCGAGGAGACCAGGACGTGGACCTGTTTGACTTGAGCGGCAAGGTGGCCATCGTGACCGGTGGCAACGGCGGCATCGGGCTGGGTATCGCCCTGGGCCTGGCCCGGGCCGGGGCCAGGATCGTCATCGTGGGGCGGAACGCGGAGAAGTCGCAAGCCGCCGCCGGGCAGATTCACGCCGCGGCGGGGGTCGAAACCCTCGTCGTGACCGCCGATGTCTCGCACCCGGAGCACATCGAGCGCGCGGCCGCCGAGACGCTGAATCGGTTCAACCGGGCCGATATCCTCTTCAACAATGCCGGTATCAACATCCGCAGGCCCCCCGAGGAAATGACGCTCGCCGAATGGCACGCCGTCCTGGATGCCAACCTGACCAGCGCCTTCCTGATGTCCAAGGCGGTCTACCCGGCGATGAAGCGGCAGGGGGGCGGGAAGATCGTGAACATCGGCAGCATGACCTCGATCTTCGGCGCCAGCTTCGCGCCGGCCTATGCGACCAGTAAAGGCGGGATCGTCCAGTTGACCAGGAGCCTGGCACTGGCCTGGGCCAAGGACAACATCCAGGTCAACGCGATTCTCCCCGGCTGGTTCGATACCGAGCTGACGTTGAAGGCCCGGGAGGAGATCCCGGGCCTGCACGAGCGTGTCCTGGCGCGGATCGCCCAGGGGCGATGGGCCCAGCCGGCCGACATGGCGGGCACCGCGATCTGGCTCGCCAGCGCGGCGAGCAATTATGTCACCGGGATCGCGGTCCCCGTCGACGGGGGGTATACCTCGACCTTGTAGGGCCGTTGGCCACCGGTGGGGTGGGGTGGATGCCTCCGCCCCGGCCTACTCGCTGGGCCTGGCCACCGGCTCGGGATTGCGGACGACCCGGCCGAAGATCTCGATCTCGAGCTTGCGGTTGAACGGGAGCCGGAGCGACAGCGGCTTGAGCGGGATCAGGAACTGCAAGCCGACCGAGGGGGTGGACAGGAACACGGCGGGCATGGTGGCCGGGAATGTCGGCACGGCGTAGCCGGCCTTGGTCGTGCCGGAGTCCGCCGCCGGCTTGGGCGTCGCTTGCGGCTGGGACCGCTGCGACTTCTTCGTCTGAGGGCTGGGCCGGGCCTCGGACGAATCGTCCGGGGCGTCCTCGGCTTCCTCGGGCGGGAGTGGGGGCAGGTCCGCCGGCCGGCCGTCGGAGTGGAACCCCTGGGGGATCGAGCGGCTGGGCAGGGCTGGAATGGCGACCGGAGGCCCGGCCATCGGTGCGGGGACCGCGGGAGGCACCCCAGCCATTGCAGCGCGCGGGGCCGCAAGGGGAGTCGCTTCCCGAATTGGCCCGGAAGAACCCTGGTGGATCGTCTGATCGACCGACGGACTGGGGGCCTCCTCGGCCTCGAGGATGGCCAGCCGCTCGTGGATGACGGGCTTGCCGTCCTTCCCCGTCACGGTGTGCGGGCCGAAGCTCACCAGGAGGATTCCCTCCTTCGGGATCAACCACTCTCCAGCGATTTCCTGGCTGCCGATCTCGGGAACCTCCAGCGCGACCGTACCGGCCGCGCTGTCCTTCGTGCACGACGCGGGCTGCGCGGATGACGCGCAGCACACGGAGTCGAGGCGCGCCGGCACGACCCCATCCTTCGCGCAGCCGCATCCCGCCGAACCCGTCGCCATCATGGAAGCCGCGGCCTCCCTGGTCACGTTGGACGGGCAGCACGCCGAGGATTCGGTGCAATCCGTGGCACACGCCGGTTTCGTTGCAGTGCCCGCACGAGGCGACTTCTCGCGCACCGTGAACGTCACGATGAACCTCCCACTCCTGGGAGGAGACTCCTCATAGGAGATCTGGATGTTGGAGAAGCGTTTCATCGCCAGCAGGCTCTTGACATCCGCGATGAGACTCCTCTGGTCGATCGGTTGGCCGACCCGACTGACGAGCTGGGACGAGAGCTTCTCGACGGGGCTCGTCACATTGCCCTCGAACCGGATCCCGCAGAGCGTCCCCTGGGGGAACTGCATGCCCGGCGCTCGAATGGCGACGACCTCCTCTTCCCCGGCCTCACAGCAGCCCGCCTCTTGCGTCTCCGGGCCGATGGCGTAGGCATAGGCATACATCCCCGCGGCCTTGCCGTGACCCAGAAACACCTGCGACTTCACGACAGCGGCCGTCGGCGTGCCCGGGCCCTCCTGGGCGGCGCAGCAGGATTCTTTCGCCGGGCAGGGCACGTTCACACGATGGATCGCGCGGATCGCGGTGTCCTCGAGCACGAGCTGGACGAGGATGCCCTGATCGAGCTTCCGGCCCGCCATGGTCGCGACCGAGCCGGTACGCACGGTCTCGGGCTTCGCTTGCGCCGTGCGATCGTCGCCATCCCAGGCGACCTGAGTGACGAGCTGCTGATTGGCACGGGCCGAGACGTGCGCCGGTGATCCGCTCCGGGCGGTGACCCGAGGAGCCCGCAAGACGTTGCCTGTCTGGGCCTTGAGAGCGGTGTCGACGACCTGTTGCGCCACGCTCCGCGGTGCCGTCCAGACCGTGGCGGCGCCCTGGCGGGTCACCGGCGTGAGACGGGTAAAGACGGCTGTACGCCAGCCCAATCCTTCGGTCTCGACGAACCGGACCGTGTACCCGATCTCGACATCAGGCTGTTCTGTCCGCGGGGCAGCGGCCACCCCGGCCAGGACGAGCGCGATCCATC
This sequence comes from Isosphaeraceae bacterium, assembly GCA_021324445.1. Lineage (GTDB taxonomy): Bacteria > Planctomycetota > Planctomycetia > Isosphaerales > Isosphaeraceae > JAJPJC01. The sequence continues at coordinate 5,856 of JAJPJC010000313.1, read as the reverse complement.
CCAGAGCCACTCCCATGCGACGACCTCCCTTCCGTCCACCGTGCGCATCGAATCCGTTCGCGATCCTGGCCTCGCTGGTCGCCAGACCAGGCCGGATCGCGCGGGATCATACGGCCGATCGTCCGGGGCGTCAATCGCGGCTGTCGGCCGGCGCTCGGAGAAACTTGAGAGATTCTTTTGAAGCTTCCTGCCCATTCGCGAAGCACGATCAGAGTCTCACCGCGCCGTCGTCTGGTCGACGATCCAGTCGCCGATGGTCTTCAACGCCTCGGGAGCGAGGGTCGTCTCGATCGAGGCATACTCGCTCGGGGAGCCGGTCTTGCTGGGCTGGAAGAGATGGTTCAGACCCGGGAGCTCGACTGTCTTGACATGGTCGTTCCCGCCGGCCTTGAGGGCCTTGGCGATCTCCGCGAGGTTCTCCTTGGCGGGGACTTGCAGGTCCTTCGCTCCGTTGAGCGCCAGCACCGGGCATCGGACCTGGCGCAGGGTCGGCCGGGGGTCGAAGGCGAGGAAGAAGCGGAACCAGGCGTTGTTGGCCTGGCTGACGGCGGCCTCCGCGAGTCCTGCGCCGGCATCGCCGAGGGCCTTGCGCTCGGACTCCGGCAGGGCGGCGAACAGCTCGGTCACGGCCGCGGTCAGCTTCGTCCGCGCCGCTGTCTCGTCCTTTTCCCGGGTGATGATGTCCATCAACCGCTTCTGGGCGTCGCGCTGGAGCTTCCTCAGGGATTCGGACGCCCCGTTGGCCTCGAGGATGAGCTGGCCCTGCGCCACGAGGATCTCGGTACCGGGCAGCCCAGTCCCGGCCATCAGGACGATGAAGGCGACATCCTGCGACCGCGCGGCCGCGATCGGCGCGATGAGACCCCCTTCGCTATGGCCGATCAGGCCGATCTTCTTGGCGTCAATGTCCGATCGTCCCTTGAGGAAGGCGACGCCCGCCAGCACGTCGCCGGCGAAGTCCTCGCTCGTCGAGGTCTTCACCGAGCCGGTCGAACCGCCGACTCCCCGGTCGTCGACCCGGAGGACGGCGATCCCGCGCCGCGTGAGCGCGTCGGCCAGGACGAGGAACGGCTTGTGTCCCAGGATCGTCTCGTCGCGATCTTGAGCGCCTGATCCCGTGATCAGGATGACGGCGGGCACCGGTCCTTTCCCCGCGGGCAGAGTCAGCGTTCCCGCCAGCTTCACCCCGCCGGATCGATTCTCATAGACGACGTCCTCCATGCGATACGGGAACGGAGGTTGCGGCGTCTGCGGTCGGCGTGCCTGACTGATCTTGTCCGTCTTCTTCAGCGTCAGGGGCATCTTGAGGCCGGATTGGACGAACTCGCCCTCGAAGGCTGTCCCGCACGGGTTCCTCTTGCCAGTGTACTTCGCGCCGATGATCTTGCTCGCAAAGGTCAGCACGCCCTCCTTCAGGCCGATCGAGCTGATGGGGATGTTGTGGGCGCCCTGGTCGGGACTGGCCAGCGCTGCCTTCAGGGCGCCGTCCTTGGCCTTCTCCACCTTCAAGGCCAGGCGTAACTGGATCCCGCCCGGTGCGGTGATTTTCCCCTCCCAGATCCCCTCCAGCTCCCTGGGGATCGGCACCACGACGACCTTGGACGGGTCGAAACGCTGGAACGTCAGCGGGAAGGTCTTTCCCCGGTGCGTCCACTCCCCCGCGATCTCCGTCCCGGATTGGTTGAGCGTCCCCTTGTAGCTGGCGCCATGCCTCATCGTGAATGTCAGGACACGGTCCCGGAACGCGATGGAGCGGAACGGCTGGTCGGCCAGCGCCTCGTCGGGACTGCCCCATTTGCCCGAGAGGGACCCATCCTTCCCCCGGATCAGCTCCAGCGTGATCGGCAGCTCGAGCTGCGGCGAGATCTTCAAGGGCCCCGACCAGGCCCCCTCCACCCCGCGCACCGCAGCCGCCTTGTCGTCCTCGGCTGCCGCCCACGGCAGCGCGGAGCTGAAACCCACCACCAGCGTCACCAGCATCGTGAGCCGCTTCATCGTCGCATCCCCGGGCGCTGCCCGGCTCCTGGGAGATTGTTCCACGATCCTCTAATTAGACGATAATCTAAATACTGGGCGGCGCCGCGTCCTATTGTCAAGGGTCGGGTGGTGAAGACTCTTGTTTTCGGCACCGCGACCTGCACAATGGGCGCCGTCGCCCGAACGATCCGATCCGGGAATCGAGGGATTGATCCATCGGCCGCCGGTTCGAGGCGACCTGCGGAGAATCTCCGCGGCGTGCGCGCGTCTTGGGAATTCCAAATGACAGATTCCAGCTTCCAAATGGGGAGGAATCCGGATCTGGAGCCGGAATCTGGAATCCGGAATTTGGAATCTGCCCTTGCTCTTGGATTGCGGCCGATGGCCGCGTTAGGAAGCTGCCTCATGCAACGCTCCAAACTCGCCTTGGCGCTCTCGCTGGGTTTCCTGGTTCTCATGTCCGTCCGGCCGTTGTCGGCGGGAGAGGGCTTGCCCCGCGCCCAGCCGGATCAAGTCGGGCTCGACGCGGCGGGGTTGGAGCGTGTCGGCCAGCTGTTCCGCGAGGCGGTTGACCAGAAGCAGATCGCCGGGGCGGTCGTGCTGGTCGCACGGCACGGCAAGATGGCCTACCTCGATGCCGTCGGGATGCGGGACGTGGAGTCGGGCATCGCCATGACGCCCGACACGATTTTCCGCATCGCGTCGATGACCAAGCCGATCACCAGCACGGCCGTCATGATGCTGGCCGACCAGGGGCGGCTGGATCTCTCGGACCCGATCGCGCGGTTCTTACCTGAATTCAAGTTCATGAAAGTCGCGGTGCCGAAGAAGAAAGGGGACGCTGTTGCGACATCGCCCGGGAACGCGGCCGCGGACTATGAGCTGTTCGATGCCTACCGGCCGATCACGATCCGCGACCTGCTGATGCACACCTCGGGCCTGTGCTACCGGTTCCGGAACCACCCGCTCGTCGGCCGGCTCTATTCCGAGGCGAAGATCTGCGACGGGCTCAGCCCCTGCGACCACTCGCTGGCCGAGAATGTCCGCCGGCTGGCCCGGCTGCCACTGGTCCATCAGCCCGGGACTGCCTGGGAGTACGGCCTGAACACCGACGTGCTGGGCCGGCTGGTCGAGGTCGTCTCGGGCCAGTCGCTCGACGCCTTCTTCGCCGAGCGGATCTTCGCGCCGCTGAAGATGACCGACTCGCATTTCGTGCTCCCTGAAGCGAAGCGGAAACGACTCGCCGCGCTCTATGAGCCCGGGCCAGGCGGGAAGATCGCCCGGGTCGGGGAGGGTCCCACAGTCAAGGGGGAACTGATCTACTGGGCGAACCTGCCCTACGCGGAGACGAAGGGCTATTTTTCCGGCGGCGCGGGCCTGGTCTCGACGGCCAGTGACTACGCGCGGTTCTTGCAGATGTTCTTGAACGGCGGCGAGCTGGACGGGGTCCGCCTGCTGCGGCCCCAGACGGTCGCCGCCATGACCTGCAACCAGACCGAGGGCTTGCCGCTGGGGATCCCCGTGCACGGCTTCGGCTTCGGCTACGGGTTCGGCGTGACCACGCAGCCCAGCGCCACTACCAAGGATCCGGCCGGCACCTTCGCTTGGGGAGGGATCTATTACACCGACTTCTGGGCCGATCCCCAGCATGAGGTGATCGGCATCATGATGACGCAGGTCTACCCCTCGGGCCAGCTCAAGCTCCGCGAGGAATTCCACCGGCTGGTGAATGCTGCGATCCGGCAGCCGTAGCGCCGGCTGTGCGGGGTTGGGTCTCCCGCGCTCTTCCCCGGAGGCTGGCCACGGATCACTGGCGCGGGGCTGGTTCGGCCCCTGGCTTCGCGCGTGGATGCGGTTCGAGTTCGCCCCGGGACGCGTGAATGCGTTGCAGCTCAGCGACCCGGCGCTCCAGCGCGTCGAGACGACGAAGGATCGATGTCATGTGGTCCGCTTCCTGCCCGCTGGATTTGAACTCGAACTCCGCCTCGAGACGGCGTTGGCGGGCCTCCGCCATGTCGGCATCCGTCCCGCGGCCGACTGCCAGTTCGGCCGTCTCCCGCGTCTCGATCTCATTCAGGAGAACGAGATGGCGCTGACGAATCGCAGTTCGTTCGGCGGGGGTCTTGGCTGCCTTCAACTGAACTTTTTCGAGTGCGATGAGGGCCTCGATGAAACGGTCGATGGTGATCCGTCCATCCTCGTAATAGGCCTGCTGAGCTTGGACGCGTTTGCGGGCCGCATCGAGGAGTTGCTGGAGGAGCGGATCGATCTCCTCGGGTTTCGCCACCGGCTTGGCCGCGTCGGCCGGCTGAGTGGGCTGGCTGAGAGCGGCCGCGGGGGCTGGCGTGGGATTCTGCGTTTGGGACGCCCGGACCAGGACTAGGCCACTGCTGGTGGCGATCGTGAGGGTCACGAGTGCACAGGTGGCGATCATCAGCTTCTTGAGCATCATGGTCGTGAGAACTCCTTGTGCCAGCACCAGGGGCGCGGCCGGCCACAAGCCGGCGGTCGCGGGCTGGCCGGCCGCGAGGCCAGTCGCCGCGCGAGCCAGAGACGTGGAGAAGGGAGCCGGCAGCCCCACAGCGGGAGCGACCACGGTCGCGGCGACCGCCGAGGACGCGACCGGGTCACCGGCCAGCCAGGCTGCTACGGGCCCCACGGCCGCGGGCGCCGTCACGCCCCGGCGCGTCAGCCGGGTGCGGAGCGTGTCCCGCGCCCGCGCGAGCCGGCTGCGGACGGTCCCCACCGGCCAGCTCAGTCGCAGGGCGGCCTCATCGTGGGTCAGGCCCTCCAGGTAGCAGAGGACCACCGGGGCGCGGTATTTCTCGGGCAGGCGGTGGACTTCCTGGTGCACGACCGCCGCGCCCTCGTCGCACTCCAGCGGCGGCCCGGAACCCGGCCCCGACCCGGCTGCCGCGAGGACCCCAGCCGCCGCGATCGCCCGACGGTCGCGGACCCGGCGCCGGATCGCGGCGACCCGAGCCCGCGCGGCCACCCGGACCGCGACGCCGTACAGCCAGCTCCCGACCGCCGTGCGTCGGCGGATCGACCCGGCCCGCCGGGCCAGGACCAGGAAGACCGCCTGGACGGCGTCGTGGATGTCGTTGGGGTCATCCAGGAGATTGCGACAGACCCGCTGGACCATCGGCCCATGCCGGTTCACCAGCGCTTCAAAGGCCCGTTCCCCCCCTCGTCCCGGCACCCCAGGAACCGCTCGATGAGCTCCCCGTCGCTCAGGCCCGTGCAGGTCCCATCGTCGAACAGCGACTGAAGTTGGTCAGTCCACGCTCGTGCCGATGCCTGTGGCATATCGGCCACTCCCCTGCCCCGGAAGCCTTTCTCCATCCATAGTGCACCCGGGACAAGGCGGCCAATCCAGCTTTTTTCGGCCAAGGCTCAGGGATTCCCCCGATCGTCGCAATCCGTCGCGCTCAGGGCGCTATCGGGTGTCAGACGCCTTCTGGGGACAGGACGTGTCGTGCGCTGAACAGTTCCTCGCGGGCGAGACGATCTTCGGGCGCCAACCGCAAGGCTTGTCCCCAGGCCGCGACAGCCTCCGCGAGCCGGCCCACATCCTTCAGCGCGCAGCCCAGGTGGAAGTCGGTCCCGGCATAGCCCCGTCCGGGTCTCCCGGTCGCGGAGCACTCCCCGGGACGCGGTCTGGATCGCCTTTCCCACTCGCCGGTGGTAGTCCACCGCATGGTTGTCGCGCTCGACGCCCGGCGCCAACTGCCAGGGCGACCCGACCCGATTGGTCAGCGCGGTTAACACACACGGCTCGGTCAACCCGGCCGTGATCTCCTCCAGTTGTGCGTACCAGTCGGGGGTGGTGAAGCAGGCATCGTGATCGAGGAAGCAGGGCCAGTCGTCATCGCGGAG
>JAJPJC010000113.1 GCA_021324445.1 Isosphaeraceae bacterium | reverse complement strand
GCCGCCTCGGTGGCGACCATGATCGACGGGATGTGCTCGTAGAACTCCCGCTCGGCCTCGATCCGCTTGAGCAGCGGCATCCCGCCGTGGATCTGGCAGCAGTGGAAGCCCAGGTCGCCCAGCTTGCCGACGAGGAAGTCGAGCGTGTCCTTGTGCTCGGTGAAGACCAGCAGCCGCTCCTTCTTCCCCGAGATGTGCTCAGAGACGACCTTGCGCAGTTCCTCGAACTTGGTCTCCGAATGGTTTTTCCGGGTCTGCCTGGCCAGCTCGACGAGCGTCTTCAACTCATCGATCTCGGCCTCAAGCTCGGTCATGTTCTCGGCCATCGTCAGCCGCTCAACCGCCTCGTCCTCGAACTTCCAGCGGTCGGCCTCGGCCAGATCCTCCAGGTCGATCGGCATGACCGTCTGCTCCTGCTTCAGCTTTCCCAGCCGGCGCAGCTCTTGGAGTCGTCTGAGCCGACGCTCCAGTGATAGTTGGATGGCGGCGAGGCTGGAAGCCAGGCGGCGTTGCAGCACGGTCAGGGCGAGACCCACGTTGCAGTTGGCCGAGTCCTCGGCCCGGGAGAAGTTGTTCTGCACGTAGCCGGTGACGGCCTCGTAGAGCTTCAACTCATCCGTGTTCAGGTCGTAGGGGAGCGTCTGCACGTGGCGGGGCGGGAAGCAGGGCGAGCCGTCGAACAGCTTCATGTCCTCCTTGAGCCGGCGGATCATGATTCGATTCTCGTCGTGCTGGCTGGCTTCCCCGAGGATCTTGCCGTTGGCGTAGAGATCCGGGTCGAGGAGTTGCAGAAGGAGCGTGAAGTTGTCGGGGTCGCCCTTGTGCGGCGTGGCCGTCAGGAACAGGTAGTGATCGGTGCGCTCCCGCAGGGACTCGCCGAAGTCGTACCGCTGGGTCGTCTGGACTTTCGAGCCGTACCTGTAGGCCGACATCTTGTGGGCCTCGTCCACAATGACGAGATCCCAGCGGACATCCCGCATCAGGTCGAGGATGTCGTCCTGCCGGGCCACGAAGTCGATCGACGTGATGCACTGGGGGTTGTCCTCCCAGGCATTGCGGCCGTAGGCGGCGTTGATCGTGTGGCGGTTGATGACGGTGAACGTCTCGTGGAACTTGTCCTGCATCTCCCGCCGCCACTGGTCGGTCAGGCTGGCCGGCGTGACGATCAACGTCCGCTCGATGAGTCCACGGAACTTGAGTTCCTTCAGCAGCAGTCCGCCCATGATGGTCTTGCCCGCCCCGGGGTCGTCGGCGATCAGGAAGCGGATGCGGGGCTGGGTCAGCAGGTGGGTGTAGACGGCATCCAACTGGTGCGGCAGGGGATCGACCTGAGACACGGAGACAGCGAAGTGGGGGTCGTACTGGTAGGCCAGCCGGATGCGGTGGGCTTCGGCGGCGAGGCGGAACTGGGTCGGGTTGCCGTCCAGGGCCGATGCCTCGGCTGCCTGGGTGATCCGGATCTTGCCGTCGAAGTCCTCGGCCTTGAGCAGCTTGGTCCAGAGTTGCTTGGTGTGCAGGCCGACCGCCTGGACCTCGATCCGAGTACCCCGAGCCTTGGTCATCAGCACACGGACGGGCTCGGTGAAGAACGGACCTTCCAGGGTCGTCCCCTGCTCCAGTCGTTCGAGGATCTCGTCGGTCGTCATCGCCGTGGCCTCCAGCGGCCCGGACCCACTCCCTCGTGATGATAGTACCGAAACCCGGCCTCAATGTAAACAAAAATCCAGTATCGTGTTCGAGATTCTCAGGCTGGTTCTTTTCGCCCGTTCCAACCGGAGATTCGCCCAGGCCCCAAAGAACGGAAGTACCTTACCAATACGGTGTTAGATCGCTAATCTCCATTGGTTGTGGTCTGGCGCCTGTTGAATGATTGGCGGCAATCAACGAGCTTAACTCTTTTGGAGGACTTGGATCAAGGCTTCCCAAGGGTTTAATGGTTTAATGAGAACGGCCAGAGGTCGGCGCCTTGGCCCCGCCACGAGAATCCGCGACCACATCGTCGGCTCGGGGGAAGCTGGCGGCGATAGTTAAATTCCTGCCAATCCGGCGCGATGTCGTTATGATCAGGGAAAAGCAACTCCGATGAGACGCCGACCTCCGCGCGAGACAGACGCCCGATGCGGTCCCCCTTGCGGTTTGCCGGCCTGGCCCTGTTCCTGGTCCTCTCGACCCGGGCCGATCGCGCCCTCGCCGCGGACGGGCCGGGCATCCATCGCCTCGACGGCTTCATGGTCCAGGGCGTCTTCCGGAAGCTGGATCCCGAGCCCCTGGCGCACCGGCTCTCCCTGCGGGAGATCCAGGAGAAGGGCCTGGATGGTAGGCCGGTCGACATCGGCGAGATCCTGGGATTGATGGCCTGGTATGAGCGGCTTCCATCCCGCATCGAGGAACCGCTGGCGGTCCGGGGCAAGATCCGCGTCGCCCTCACGCCCAACTCCCTGGGCGACGAGGCGTATTCGGCGTGTTTCGTGGCGCTGACCTACAACGGCCTGGTCCTCTCGGGAGACAGCGGCGAGCTCACGCTGGTCCGGCCCGAGACCCGCCCGGATCTCCAGCGCCCCAAGCGACTCTGGGATCGCGAGCACATTCTCTCGACCCGGCTCTTCCGCCTGGGCTACCTCAATTCCGACGTGATCCTCCGCCACTACCGGGACGCGATCGGGACCAAGGACGGGCATGCCGTGCTCGTGCCCGGCTCGAACGTCGTGATCGTCGCGGACTCGGACGTGGCGCTGGTCAAGCTGGGGATCTTTATCGACTCCCAGACCTTGGCCGCGATGGGCCGACGGCCGCGCGACCGAGCCGGCCCGGCGGAAGGACCGCCGCTGCCGAGTGCCGGGGCGACCGCCTCGCGCGAGGGAATCCACTTCTATCTCCTGGCGTACGCCCGGTCGAACCGCATCCCGCTGGCCGCCACGGAACAGCCGGGCGTGGTCGCGAAGTACTACCCCGAGGCCGATCTCTGGACGAGCCATCGGGGGTTCCAGACCCTGGAACAGGAGTATCGGAGGGTGAGCCAGGCCGTGCGGCTGGCCCAGGAGGCCGCCGCGCAGGGCTGGGTCGATCCGCACCCCGAGCGCACCCTGAGCCCGGCGGCCCAAGGAAAGCTGGCGATCCGGTTCGGGCTGGTGACCCCGCTGCCGGAACGGGCCAATCCCCAGGCCACGAAGAAGTCCGCCCGGCGCCGGTGATTGGCAGCTTGGTCATTGCGGTGCCCCGCGAGTCGGGATAGAGTGGGGCGTGGGAAGGATTTCTGGCGTTCTGGTGCAGATCATGCAAGTGATCCCGGCGATCGACGTGCGCGGGGGGCGCTGCGTCCGGCTGCGGCAAGGGGATTTCGACCAGGAAACGGTCTTCGGCGCCGATCCCGCGGCGATGGCCGTGCGCTGGCAGTCGGAAGGAGCCGCGCGGATCCATCTGGTCGACCTCGACGGGGCCAAGGAGGGCCGGCCGGTGAACGTCGCGGCGGTCCGCCGGGTGGTGGCCGCCGTCGGCGTGCCGTGCCAGCTCGGTGGTGGAATCCGTGACGAAGCCACCATCGCCGCCTGGCTGGAGGAGGGCCTCGATCGAGTCGTGGTCGGGACTCAAGCCCTGCGCGATCCGGACTGGTTCGGCCGCATGGCCCGGGCCTATCCCGGCCGGCTCGTGCTCGGCCTGGATGCCCGGGATGGGCGCGTCGCCACCCAGGGCTGGCTGGAGGTCTCGAGCGTCGCCGCGATGGTGCTGGCCCAGGAGTTCGACCCGCTGCCGCTGGCCGGCATCATCTACACCGACATCGCGCGCGACGGGACGCTCGAGGGTCCCAACCTCGGCGCGATCGAGGCCCTGGCCCGGGCGGTCCGGACTCCGGTCATCGCCTCGGGCGGGGTCGGCAGCCTGGAGGATCTCAAGCACCTGGCGGCACTGCCGATTGCCGGGTGTATCGTCGGCCGCGCCCTGTATGAAGGGCGATTCACTTTGTCCGAGGCCCTCACTTCCGAGGAGACGACGCCATGACCGCGACCTACCATATCACCGATATCCGCAACGTCGCCCTGGCTGGACATGGGGCGTCGGGCAAGACGAGTCTTGCCGACGCCCTGCTCTTCGCCGCCGGCGCGACCAATCGCAAGGGCTCGGTGGACGACGGCACCAGCGCCCTGGACGTCGATGAGGAGGAGAAGCGCCGGCATTTCACGATCGACTGCCATCTCGGGCATCTCTCCTGGGCTGACAAGCAGATTCACCTGATCGACACGCCCGGCTATCCCGACTTCATCGGCAACGCGCTCAGCGGCCTGGCCGCGGTCGAGAACGTGGTCGTGGCGGTGTCGGGCCCCTCGGGGATCGAGGTCAATACGCGGCGGCTGTTCCACGAGGCCGGCCGGCTCGGCCTGGGCCGGTTCGTGGTCGTGACCAAGATGGACGCCGAGAACGTCGACTACCGCGCCGACCTGGAGTCAATCCGCGAGCACTTCGGCCCGCAGTGCGTTCCCTTCAACGTGCCGGTCGGCCAGGGATCGACCTTCACCGGCATCATCGACGTGCTCCAGTCGCACGACGAGGATCCCGCGGCGTGCCCGCTGCCGCCGTCGGAAGCCTATCGCATGGTCGCCGAGCAGATCGTCGAGCTCGACGAGGAACTGATGATGCGCTACCTGGAGGGGGAGACCATCGAGCCCGGCGAGCTGCGCAAGGCGGCCCATGACGCGATCGCCCAGGGGAAGCTCGTCCCGGTCCTCTGCGCCTGCACCCGCAAGGACGTCGGCCTGCGCGAGCTGCTCGACCTGATCGCGACCTGCGGCCTCAGTCCGGACGATATCCACCGCTTCGGCACCCGCTCCACCGAAGCCGATGCCCCGGAGGAGGAGATCCGCCCCTCCGAGGATGGGACACTTGTGGCCCAGGTCTTCAAGACCGTCAACGACCAGTTCATGGGCAAACTCAGTTATCTCCGCATCCTCAGTGGGCGGATGGCGCCCGACACGACCCTGGTGAACCTTCGCAGCGGCAAGACCGCCAAGGCCGGGCATATCTATGTGCTCCAGGGGAAGCAGCAGGAAGAGGTCCCCACGGCGATTGCCGGCGACATCGTGGCCATCGCCAAGTTCGAGGATCTGCACGTCTCGGACACGGTCAGCAACGTCGGCGGCAACACCACCGTCGCCCAGCTCCGGGTCCGGCCGATCAAGTTCCCGGTGCCGATGGTCCCCCGCGCCGTCCAGCCCAAGGCCCGCGACGACGAGGCGAAGATCTCCGCCGGGTTGGCCAAGATCGCCGATGAGGATCCGACGTTTTCCATCCGCCGCGACGCCCAGACCCACGAGCTGGTCATCTCCGGCATGAGCGACCTGCACCTCGATGTCGTCCAGCAGCGGCTCAAGCACCGCTACAAGCTGGAGATGAATACGCACGTGCCGCAGGTCCCCTACCTCGAGACGATCCTGGGCGAGGCCGAGGCGATGCACCGGCACAAGAAACAGACCGGCGGCCGCGGCCAGTTCGGCGAGGTCCACCTGCGGCTCCGTCCGCGCGAGCGCGGGCAGGGTTTCAACTTCGTCGACGCGATCAAAGGGGCGGTCATCCCCAACCAGTTCATCCCGGCGGTCGAGAAGGGGATCCGCGAGCAGATGGAAAAAGGGGTCATCTCGGGCAACCAGGTGGTGGACGTCGAGGCCGAGGTCTTCTTCGGCAAGGACCACCCGGTCGATAGCTCGGAGCAGGCGGTCAAGACCGCCTCGGCCACGGCGTTCCGCAAGGCCTTCGAGCTGGCGCGCCCGGCGTTGCTGGAACCGATCGTCACCATCGAGGTGACCGTTCCGGGCGAGAAGTTCGGCGACATCTCGGCCGACCTCTCCACCCGCCGCGGCCACATCACCGGCATGGACTCGCTCCCCGGCGGACTCCAGATCATCCGCGCCGAGGTCCCGCTGGCCGAAGTCCTGACGTATGCCTCGCAGCTCAAGAGCATGACCGGCGGCCAGGGGTCCTTCACCATGGACTTCAAGTCCTACGACCCGGTGCCGCCGAATGTCCAGCAGCAGATCGTCGAGCGGTACAAGAAGTCGCGCGCGGGGATCGAGGAAGAGTGATCGGTGGCGGGTGGCGGGTGAAGTACCCGAGAACGGCGAGACCCGATCGGACCCATGGTCCCGCGCCACTCGTCGCCGCCATTCCGAGATCGTCCCGCTTTCCAGCGCCGCGGTCTCAAGGGGTTCCCTTTGGCCCCCCAGCGGCTGTTCGCTGACTGGCGGCCCAGAGGAGCAAGCCGACCCCTGCGCTGGATCCCCGAGAACCCCTAGAGCGCGGGACGAGCTCTTTCCGGGATGGGATGCGGACCGCCTCCGACGCCCACTCCGGGGTGCACGACCCGGCCGCGGCCAGCTTGTTTTTTCTTTGAGGAAGCCCCCCGAAATGGCGTCACATGGCGTCACAGCCTTGTGCTGCTTGGACTTACGGCACGAAATCCGGCCAAAAATGGCGTCACATGGCGTCACAGCCTTATGCCGCTTGGACTTACGTCACGGCACGTCTTGCGATTCCGCCGCGCGGGCTCCTCCCAGTGAGCGCTAGCCGTCACAATGGGGCGGTGACGCTGAGTTTGGCGTGCTTGCGCTCGATCCGGATCCCCCAGAAAGCGGGACGATCTCTTCAGTGTCGGTGCCGAAAGCCCGATCTGACGGCCGGAGGTTGGGTGCCATCCACCGACGGACCCGTCCGGGCCTTCGCTAGGTTGCACCCACCCACTGGAACCGGCTTACGCCCCGTCCCGAACCGACTCTCCACCTCGATCCGCGACGCCCGCGACCGGCGCTGCCAGGCCGGTCCGGACCAACTTTTGCAACTTTTGGAACGACCCCCGAAGTTGTGTCACCCTGCGTCATGGCCTTGCACCGCTTGGAATTACGGCACGGAATCCCGCGTGCCCGGCAGGCGCGTCGAGGAAGACACCCGGATCGATCCGGAAGTAGCGGGCCAGGATGCCAATGTGCCGGGTATTGAGCCGGCGTCGGCCTGAGAGGACCTCCGACAACGTCGACTCGGGCAGCCCCGCCTCCGCGGCGACGGTCGCCCGTGTCTTGCCGCTCGACTCGACCAGGTGACGCAGGGCGTCGAGGCCGGAGACCGGCTGGATCGGGTAGTGCTGGTCCTCGTACTTCTCGACCAGGTCGGAGAGCACGTCGAGGTAATCCTCCTCGTCCACTGCCAACCTACCTCGCGTCAGGAGACGGTCGATCATCGCGATGGCCCGGTCCAGTTCGCTGTCCGAGCGGAGCGGGCGCAGGGGAAGCTCCCGGACCAGGGCGAAATAGCGATCGCTCGTCCGGTCCCTGGGTCGGACCTCAGTCGTCTTTCCACGCGCCACGGTCGTACTCCTTGTGGGTCAGCACGTGCTGGATGTAGACCTTTCCCTTCGGGTAGCTGACGATCGCGATCAGTCGATACTTGTTACCGCCAACGTTGAAGACGACGAATTCTTGGACCTTATCGGCGCTACCGTAGGTCGCTTTCAGGTCGGCCCAATCGCGCCACTCAGCCCGTCTGACGATGGCCTCCCACTGGCGAAGCGGCGACTCGGCATCCGGTTGTGTCTCCCAGAACTCCCGCAGTGCCTTGCGCGAGATGATGTGCATGGACGGTGCCCGGCTTGCTGAGCCTTGAGCTTCGCGATATCGGAAGCCAGGATAAGGTTTCGCAATATCGGAATCAAGCCCGGTTGCCGGTGCTCGTTCTTCTTCGCGATCGCTCCTTTCGGCCGAACTCACATCGAATGCGGGCCGGAGACTCGCCTCCCGCGCTCGTCGAGCTCGCTCAATCGCCGAAGAGGAACGTCTCGAGAACCGGTTCTCCGTCCTCAGCGTCCAGCTCGGGCGCGGCGTCGGCTCGAGGCCTACGGTCCAGGGTCCAGATCGCCCGCGCAGAGACGACGACGGCCAGCACGATCAAGACCACATCCCAGAACGTGGCCCACCAGACAATCTCGGCGTTCATGTCCAAGCGAGACATACCGACAGCCACGCCGCGTTGCGCCGGGCGATCGAGCCAGACAATCTCGGCGTTCATGTCCAAGCGAGACATGTCCTCCAGAAGCGCGACGATCGCCGGCACGGGGCTGGCCAGAGCCAACCCTGGCGGGTATGTCGGATGAACCAGAGCCGAAGTCGGCGCGGCCAGGTAAATGGAGTAAAGGAGCGGCCAGACGACGGTCACGAAGAGGAAGAGGCCAGCGCTCGGGGCGATCGCGCGGCCACGGCCACGGATCCAGGTCCCCAGCGCCAGGCCGAGACTGACGATCCATGCCCCGTGGGCCAGGACCGTGAGGACCGCGAGCAAGGCTGTGGTCAAGAGACTGACGCGCGATCGACCCGGCTGGACCGGCCGGGCCGCGATCTCCGCGTCAGTGGCTTCTCTCATTCTTTGGTTGCCCGAAGCATCAGTCGTGATCACGTAGGTCGTGTACGAAGGATACATGGTGGCGATCCTCTCCTGGCTCCCGTCAGGAAAGTTCGTGATCTTCGGCACGACCCTGACCGGTCTATGAGCCGTAGCCAGGGCCAGGCCGATCAGAGCCGGGCCGATCGCCAGCAAGAGGACCAGGCGAAACGACTCCCACCACCGGCCCACGAACAACTTCCGATCGGGCGTCATCCCCACAGGCTCGAGTGTCAGGACACGTGGCGTCCCCCCGCGTGAGATCGACAACGGCGCCCTCACCGCCAGGAGAAGGAGTCCGACGGCGATCAGGAGCGCGCAGGCCGGGACCCCGATGTCCAGCCCTCGATCGACCGCCGGCAAGCCATGGATCCAGATGGCGATCGACCCGAAGAGACCGCCGGCGCCGATCAACGCCGCCAGGAGCACAACCACGTCGGAGAGCACCGACGCGCGTCGTGGGCGCTCGGGAATGCGGCCGATGCAGACGTCGAACGTTCGGACGATCAGCCACAACAGCCCGAAGGACAGCACGAGGCACTCGATGTCCCAGAACGACGTCGACCAGAGGATATCCCGGAGCCAAGGGCCGTCGCGCGAGAGCTGCTCCAAGAGGATCACGCTAGACACGACCGGACTCAAGCCCATCATCCCTAATACCGGCGGGCCCATGTGGCTTACTCCGATGAAGATCGGCCAGCCGGCGTGGAGCATCACGGCGAGTCCCACGCTGAAGGCGATCGCCCGGCTCTGGCGCCTGGTCCAGATGGCCAGTGCCAGGCCGGTCGTGCTCAGCAACATCCCGTGGATCAGATTCGTCGCGACCAGGAGGGTGGCACCGAAGAGCAACTCACTCGTGGTCAATTCCGCGTAGGAGCTGGCCGGCAGTCCCGGAGGCGGAGGCCCCGTCGCGGGGGTCTTGTGCGCCGTGGCCAGGGCGAAGCCGATCAGTGCCGGACCGATCGCCAGCAGCAGGACCAGCCGGAGCGACCCCAGCCATTTGCCGATCACGATCGTGGGGGTGGAAAGCGTCGTCGCGGCCAGGAGGTCGAGGCTGCCCCGCTGCCGCTCCTCCGACATCGACATCGGCGCCACGGCCGATAACATCAGGAATCCGAAGATCAACTGGATGAGGCATCCGTAGAGCCCCGCGAGCGCCCACGGCCCGGGATTTCTCGGGAACTGATCCAACCCGTTCGCCCGGATCGAGACGGCACCGCCGACGCAAGCAATCCCGGTCGCCCCGCCCACGAGCACAAGCAAGATCATCAGCCAGCGCGACGGCCGGGACCGATGCCACTCGCGCCAGAGCACGGGATTGCCGTCGAGTGACGGGCCGGGTAGCCATCGCGTCAGCCTGGCGACCAGGCCGAGTCCAGGCTCTCTGCGCTGCTCGTCGGTCCCCCGAGCGGCGACCGGGCGCATCCGCCAGATTGCCAGGACCGTCAAGAGGGCAGAGACACCCAGCGTCACCGCGAAGAACCCCAGATAGTCCCAGAGATCCACCTGGTCGGGAGCGGAGTAAGGGGCGAACGCCAGGTAGTATGGGTCGGCCGCGAGACTCCAATGGGGAGGTGGTGAGACCAGCTTGCCCATCGACAGCGCGTACCAGATCGGCCAGAACAGCATGAGCAGGATCCAGGCGGTGTAGGTTACCAGCACGACCTCGTGCGGCTTCCTGGCCCAGACCGACAGCGCCAGCGCCATCGTGCAGCCCAGCACGGCAACGGCCAGGATAATCGCGAACGCGAGCGTCAAGGCGGTCGGGTCGATACCACCCAGGAGCGAGCTGATCGCCAGCACCGGCCAGGAACAGGCGACCAGGCCCAGGACCGGCAACAACCGCGCGGCCAGCTTGCCCAGGACGACCTCCGGATCCGACAGGTCGGTGACGAGCATGTGCGCCAGCGTCCCCCGCGCGCGATCCAGGCAGATCGCGCCGGCCGTCGCCGCCGGCGCGGCCAGCATCACCAGCGCCAGCTCCACCCCGATGATCGCGTAGAAGTAAGACTCACCGAGCCGGGCGTACTCCCGCCACGATTGCCCCGCGGGCAGGAACTCGGGATGCGACGACGCGATCGTCGCCATGGCGAGCAGCAGGGCGGCCACGCCGAAGGATCGGATCGCATACGTCTGCCAGCGCCGCGAGCTGGCCAGGCACTCGGAGAGGAAGACCGGCCCCAGACCCCAGCGCATGGCGTGCTCCCGGTCGGGCGTCGTGCGGTCGAAGGACACCTTACTCTCGCATGCGGCACGACGTTTGACAAGTGTCATTCGCTGCCGGCCGGCTCCCTCGACGCCCAGGACGCTCTTGCCCCGAATCACCGGGGGGCGGCTCCAGGTTGGCTGCTGACAGGCCAGGGAGACTGTCCTACGGCCGGCCGGTCGCCGCTGACTCGGAATCCCAGAGTTCCTGCTCATCGGGCAGCCAAACCATCAATCCGGCGACAGCAGGGAGGAGGAACCAGGCGTGGCACTCCGCGCAAGTCCCCAGCAAGCGGCCGGGCAACTGCGGGTCCGGCTGGTGGAGCGTGAGGACCGGGTACCGATGCCGAGGGACAGCTCGAACGACTGGTGCAGGTCGCCCAACGGATCGACGATGACGTGCCTGGAACTGCGACCGACCGCGCTCGACGACCTCGGCGTCCACGCCGCGCTGCTGAACCTCGCCGAGGAGTGGGGCGAAAGGGACAACAACGTGGTCCGCGAGGTCACGCCCACGGTGACCGTGACCATCAGCCCCAACCCGACCCCGACGCCCCCGACAATCACCGGCGAACGGGTTGTCTTGACCCTTCTCAAGCACCACAAGAAGGGTAAGCCGATCGGCAAGCCGGTGGTCGGCTTCGTGTTCCAGTTCAGTACGGCGATGGATCCGGGGACTCCCGGCGATGCGAACAATTACCAGGTGGATTGGACATCCACCAAGAAAGTCAAGAAGAAGACCGTAACCCGGTTCCACCCGGTCGGTTTCTCGACGATCTACAACACCTCGAGTGACTCCGTCACCTTGCTGACCTCCGCCACCCAGCAGACGTTTGCAAAGGGCGGTCAAGTCCTGGTCAACGCGTCGCCTCCGGGCGGGGTCGGCAGCGATGCGGGTCTCTTCCTGGGGGGACACCGTTTTCACCATCTTCACCAGGCCGGCAGGATTTCGTGAAGCTCCCGACGAGACCCGTTCAGAACACCTGATTGAGCCCGAACCACATCACGGGGCCGCCGGGCAGGCCGATCGGTTGGGCGAGGTCGACCCGGAGGACGGCCCGCTCGAGGAAGGAAAAGAGCGTGGTATCGAACCGCAGCCCGACCCCGGGTCCGTGGACCACCGGGCCCCATCCGCCGGGCAGGCGCGACTCGCCCACGTCGTAGAAAACCGCCCCGTAGAGGTTGTTCCACGTGATGAGATGGTCGAGGAACCCTCGGTTGATCCCCTGCCGGATCGGGAACCGCCATTCGACGGTCAACAGCCAGACGGCGCTCCCCTCCTGGGCCGTCAAGTCGAGCGCGCGGAGCCGCATCCCGCCGCCCAGGCGGAACAGGGTCGCCGTCTCGGGCCACGACCAGCCGCCATAGGCGCGGAAGGCGAACCGGCTGTTGGGCAGGATGCCCCACGACTCGGGCAGCTTGCGGACGATCCCGTACTGCCCCACGTACCGGACGTAGGTCAGGGCCGAGCCCAGCAGCGTATTGCCGTATTCCGCCGACGTGTCGAAGACGTGCCCCTGGACCGGGTCCCAGTAGGGGTAGAGCGTGCTCTTGCGGAACCGCGCCCCGACCGCGCCGAGGTACTGCTCGACCGGCCGGCCGTCGTCACCCGGCCAGAACTCGTTGCCGACGCCATAGTAGAACTCGAAGAAGGCGGGATCGTCGACCAGGAAGCTCGACGATTCCAGCAACCGCCTGCGGAGGAACGCCCGGCCGCCGGAGTGGCGCTTGTCGTTGTAGAAGTTGTAGAGGCCCTCTTCATAAAAGAGCCCGGCCGACCAGCCCGGCCAGGGGGTGTTGAACCGGGTCGCCTGGCCGCCAAAGATCGCCTCGCTCAGGGCCGGCTCAGTGCCCGCCCAGCCGATGATCTGCCAGCGGTTGGGCTGCTGGATGCCGACCTTGAACCCGCCCCGGGCGTAGGTGTCGATGAATGGTCCGGCGATCACCGAGGGCCGGTCGTAGGGCTGGAACTGGGAGGAGAGGTCCAGGGGGCTGAGGAACGGGGTCAGCCGCCAGGCGATCTCAGGCTTCCATCGGTTGTTGACGGGCTGGTCGTCGAGCAGGGCATGGTCGGGGTCGACCTCGATCTGCGACGGCTCGCCGGGGGCCGCGACCCGCACCACCCATCGGTCTTCTTGACGCGCCACCTTGGCGCCGGGGACCTGGTAATTGCCCCGCTCCGGCCAGATCGGCACCCGCAGCTCCCCCTCCGGGCATCGGCAGAGCACGATCGTCGGCTCGACCATCTGGCCGCGCTGCTTCAGCTCGATGGTGATCTCCCGCTCCGCAGGATGGTCCCCCGTGGCCGGCTCGACCGCAACCCGCTCGATCGCCCAGTCCGTCTCCTTGTGGTCGAGCACCCAGCCGTCGAGGAACTCGGGCCATCGGCCGGCCGGGTCGAACGCCGCCAGCTCGCGCTTCAGGTCGGCGTAGTACAGGGTCTGAAAGGCATGCCGGTGATAGACCTCCCGGAAGAAGGCGAAGAACCGCTCCTCGCCCAGGCGGTGGTGGATCATCTCCACGACCTTGCCGCCGCGGTCGTAGGCCAGGCTGAAGAGGTTGTACAGGTTGCCCAGGGAGTTGAGGTCCTGGAGGATGGGCCCGCTATGCCCCTTGCGCCGCCACCCGTAGTAACCGGCCAGGCGCAGGTCTTCACGGCCGATCGTCGGCAGCCAGGTCAGCCCGCGCGGCCAGACGATCAGCGGCCCGTTGCGGCCGTACTTGGCGTCGAGCCGCAGCGCGGTGAAGCAATTGACCAGCCCTTCGTCCATGAACGTCTCGGAGTAGCCATCGGTGCCAATCGTGTTCCACCACCACTGGTGGCAGGTCTCGTGCGTGACCAGGTGCTCGATGTAACGCCGGCCGGCCGCTGGCAGGGACATCACGCGATCATCCAGGAGCACCAACCCCGAGCATTCGTTGCCGTTCCAGCCGAAGAACGATGGCGCGATCTCGAACTCGGTGTCGAAGTACGGCCCGAACCATCGCTCGTAGATCGGGATCACCTCGCAGGCGTAGCCCAGGGCGCGCTGGGCATTCTGGGCGTGCTCGGGGAAGCCGTGCACCTTCACGAGCGTGGCGCCGGCCTGGCGCTGCCAGGTCCGGAACCGGTCCGAGCAGACCAGGGCGAAGTCGCGCGCCGGGGCCGAGCCGGTCTCGATCAAGAGCCGCTGCCAGCCGGGACGCACGACCTCGCGACGCGTGATCCGGCCCGACGAGGCGACCACCTGCTCGGCGGGCAGCTCGACCCACGCCGTATAATGTCCGGCCTCCTGGTACCACGGCTGATGCCACGGGACGAACGGGGTCCGCGCCCAGCCCTTGGCATCGTGGTGGGCCAGCACCGGGTACCAGTTCAGCAGGTAGGTGATCCCGCCATACGACCCCCACCGGCCCCACTTCGGCGGCAGATCGAGGGTGAACTCGAAGACGCAGACGGCCGTGCCGCCGGGCGGGACCGCCCGGGCGAGGGGGACCGTCAAGATGGTCTCGTCGGAGGGATCGAAACGGGATCGGGCGTCGCGACCGTCGACGACCACGCGCCGGATCTCCAGGCGATGGCCGTGCGAGTCCAGCGCCTCCTCCGGGCTGAGGCGGAGCATCTCCATCGTCTTGCCCACGATGAGCCGGTCCTTCTCCGGCAGCGCGTACCGCGGATAGACGTGGAAGACCAGCTCGCCGGTCGGTTGACTCGAGCGATTGGTGAAGACGACCCGCTCGCGGGCCACGACCGTCCGCGCCTGAGGGTCGATCCGCACACTGAGGTCGTAACGTGGCAACCCGGGCGGGATCACCAGCCCCGGCCGCTGCGGCGAGGCCAGGACCTGCGGAGACGCAGTCACCCCGCCCGGTGCGCCGGGCTGCTGCGGCGATGCCCTGGGCTCCTCGGCGCGCAACCCCACCATCCCGGTCAGGCAGACCAGGGTCACGACGGTCCTGACCCTGGCGTGCACCGTGGAGCGCATCCTCGCGACCGGCTCCTCACTTCGACACAGACGTGATCCGGAACGAGGGCGCGTAGCCTAACCCCTTCGGTCTGAATCCTCAAGCTCAACCTCGTCGCTCTCGGGAACATCCCACTCATTCGGATCATGGGTGTACCGGCCGCAATCGTTCTGGACAGCCTCTAGGCCCTTTGCTAGCCTCCCCAAGCTCGCTCTCGTGTGCCCGGTCGATCCCGCTGAGGACAAGGATGCCCCGGCCATGCCCGCCACTGCAATGGGCTTGCGCGCCCAGCAAATCATCGCCATCGAGCCGGGGCGACTCGAGCCCAACTCGTTCAGTCTGGCGCTGTACGGTGATCCCGCCGCCGCGATCGGCGACCTGATGCCCAGCATCCGCGCCCACGGCATCCTCGTCGCGCTGGTCGTGGCGCCGGGATCGAAGCCTGGAACGTGGGAGGTCCTTTCCGGACACCGGCGGCTCGCCTGTGCGCTGGCCCTGGGTCTGACTGAGATCCCTTGTGAGGTCCGCCGGCTCCCGGCCGGCCCTGCGCGCCGTCGCGCAATCCTGGAATACAATCGCCAGCGACGCAAAACCTTCAGTCAACTGATGCGCGAAGCCGACGCATTGGAAGAGCTCTGGGGTTCGGAGGCCGGCGCGCGGCGGCGCGCCAACCTGCGGCGCGGCCGCGCCGATCGGCCGGAATCCTCCGACCGCGCCGACTGTCGGAATTCCGACGCTCGAGCCGGCGGCGCGGATTCCGACCCCGATGCCGCCGCCATTGATCCGCCAGGCGGTCGGGGCCGGACCGATGCGGCCATCGCGCGCCAGCTCGGCATGGGCGGCAAAGACCTCTACCGGCAGGCCCGAGCGCTCTGGCGACTGGCCCGCTCCGGCGATGTGCGCGCCCGCAGCGGCGTCGCCCAGCTCGATGCCGGGACCAAGACGATTCATGCCGCCTACAAGGACTTGCGCCGCCGCGACCGGTTCACCGCCGATTTCCGCCCCACCCCGTACGACGTCTGGTCGTTCCGGCACGATCGGGCTTTCGGCATCCCCCACCCGGGCTCGATCCCCCCGGCCCTGGTGGCGCATCTGCTCCACTATTACACGACCCCAGGCGCCCTGGTCGTCGACCCCATGGCCGGTGGCGGGACCACCCTCGACGTCTGTCAGTCGATGGGTCGTCGCTGCCTGGCCTACGACCTCCATCCCGCCCGACCCGAGATCCGCCCCCACGACCTGCGCCACGGCCTGCCCGCCGAGGCCCTCGGCTGCGACCTCATCTTCTGCGACCCCCCCTATCACACCATGCTGGCCCGGCACTATCCGCGCGACGGCATCGCCACCGCTCCCCTGACCGACTGGATCGGTTTTCTCCACGACATGACCCGACACGCCTTCGCGACCCTCCGCCCCGGCGGTTCGCTCGCCCTGCTCCTGGCGGCCCAGACCGAGAAAGACCTCCCGGCTGGCTTCGGCTATCTCGACCACGCCTTTTTTGGCTATGTCGCGGCCTGTCACGCGGGTTTCCTCCCCGAGCGTCGCATCAGTTGCCCGATGGACGGCGCCTATCTCCCCCAGCACGTCCGCCGCGCCCGCCGCGAGGGACGCTTGCTCGGCCAGGTTCGCGACCTGCTCGTGATGCGCAAGCCGTCCCGCAATCAGGATGTTGCTCCCGAGGCAACCCGCTTCCTCCTAAACTTGCCCGCAAATTGTCTTGCGTAACCGGGATCAGACTGGCACTCCCGGTCAGGAGCCGGTGCCAAAATGGCACCGGCCATTTCGGCAGCCTCGGGATGACGGTTCTGCCCGAAGCGCGCTCACCAAAGGCCGGGGACTAATGACCAAGAGCCAGCTCATACACCTTGCCGCGCACGAAGGGGTTGGACAAAGTGGGGTTGCGGCGGACGATCGGCTCGGGGAGCAAGCGGATGGCCTGCTCGACGAGTTGGTCGAGCTCCGTCGGGCTGAGCTGCTCGATCACGGAGGCGATAGCGGCTTGCTCGCTGGCATGCTGATCGAGCTCGCGAGCTTGTTCCTGCCGTGCCGCGACCTTTCGAAGCTGGGCTTCCAGCTCGCGGCGCCGGCCCTCCAGCCGGCTGGCCACTTGCGGCAGGAGGTCGTATCCGTCCTCGATCCCGGCTCGAATGTAGCCCGGGCCGTTCTGGAGCTTTCCCTGGCTTTCGAGATAAAACGCGTTCAGCAGCACCTTGGCGACCGCTTCCGGGTCTTTCTGGGTCACAAGCCCTTGCGCCAGATGTCCGGGAATTCCCTGGTTGGTCAAGAGTTCTTGCAAATCCACGGCAACAAGCAACCGGCCCTCGGCGGTGATCCGGAACGGTGTTCCCGGAATCGGGATTGATGCTGTCTGGTCTTGTTTCGAGGGTGGTTCTTGTTCGGGCCTACGCTCGGGGCCAGCGGGGCCGAGAGGTTGGGCCGGCGCCGGTCCAGATTTTGGACCACTCCCGGGAGTCGCTTCTAAAGATTTTGGGCCACTTCGAGGGTTCACCTCTAAGAAAATTGAACCAGTGCCTGTCAAGCTTTCAGCCGGCGGCTGCGGTGCCGTCGGCGCCGGCTTGGATCGCGGCGGCCGCTCGGGTGCCTGGCGGATGATCTTGTACGCTGTGGACCGACCCGTCGCCTTGCTGGTGGCCAGCAGGCCCAGCCGGGTCAGTTGTTCGATCGCCACCAGCACCGTCTGCCGGCTCAGGCCGGCCTGGCGGGCGATCGTGCGGATGCTGGGATAAGCCCAGTCGGTCCCGAAGTCGGAGTACAGCCCAATCACCAGGTAAACCTTGATCGCCGAGCCTGCCAGCGTCTTGAACGCCTCGGAGCGGAGCAGGTCATGCTCGACCCGGAAGAAATAGCTCATGGTGGTTCGTGGCTGGCGGCTCGATTTTGAGACCAAGAATCGTGGCGAGTGGCTTGTATGCTCGGCTGTAGTCAAGGTTTCGTGGTCGATTTCACACCCGCAAGCAGCACGCGAAGACGTTGGTAGCGACGAGGAGCGAGAATGGATCGCACCGGTCCTTCCTGGCCACGACCCACTCGCCAGCAGCCACTCACTGCGCGACCGGCCACTGACCGCTGGGGTCGGGCAGATAATAGGTCTTCATCTTGCCCCGCTGATGGGTCGTCGAGACGACCAGGCCGAGGTCTTCCAACCGTTGCAGGCAATCAATCACGGTCGGACAGGACAACCGGGTGCGCCCCATGAGCTGGTTGAGGCTGATCGCCAGGCTGCGGTCGGGATGACCACCGCAGGCTTCGATGATAGCCAAATAGACCTTGATGGCCTCGCCGCGGATTCGAGCCAGATAGCCCCGGTCGAAAAGGACCATCTTGACCCAATCATTCTCAATAGTTGGCGGCATGGTGGCAGTCATGATGAGCACGTGCTCCGGAGGCGCCCCGTCGGTTTTACCGGATCTCGACCGGGCAACAGGGTCAAGGTGCTTTGCGCGCCCGCAACGGCCCTGGGTTCGGACGTGTTTGGTTCCTCGGCGACTTCGGGCTTCCCCGCTGTGATTCCTTATGAAGATCGAACCCGTCTCCAAGATTTGATCGGCGTTTTACCGCCCTCGACTCCAGGTAAATGAGAGCCGACGCAAGTCTTTGTTCCTCTGAAGATTCAGGCCGAGTGAAGTCGGATCGGCCGGTTTGCCGATCCCAATTCGAGAAAAATCTAGGGCGGAGGGTTGACCTGCGGTTTTTTTGAGGTAGTATTACTTTTGCCTCGTGAAGTCCCTCCCCCTTTTGTGGTGGGAGTGGGAACCAGTTGGCTGGATGACGGCCGGGGTGGGCTGTTTGCAAGCAGCCTCGCACCGGCCGATGATGTCAGTGGACTTCCCGGGGGGCATGCCGCTTCGAGACGGCTCGGTCCGAACCCTTCATCAGGTTCCGACGTAGACTCTCCAGACGGCAGATGGCGTCTTTGACAATTCGGTCGATGGCATTCG
>JAJPJC010000048.1 GCA_021324445.1 Isosphaeraceae bacterium | reverse complement strand
GCAACCTCCGGCTTTGCCGGAGGTTGCGGCGGCGAGGTCCACACGAAGGGGTGGGGTGGGTCGCTCGGCGGTTCCCCAGGGGCTGACGCCCCTGGCTACGTTCTTCCACCCCCTTCGGGGGCTTCCGGAACAGACTCTTAGCCTGACATATTAATGTTTCCTGTCAGGCTAAAGCCTGACCTACAGGGTTTCCTGTCAGGCTAAAGCCTGACCTACGTGAGCGTCTTTCTCGCCGAAGTCATTTGTAGACCCGGGAACCGGCCGACGAGTTCGGCGCGGAGCGAGTCCAGCCGATCCGGCCCTACCGCGGCGTCCCGACCGGTGCCTCGGCCCTTGGGGCCGAGTTGAACAAGGCCAGCAGGTCGGCGATCTCCTGGGGACTGAGACTGTTGACCAATCCCACGGGCATCACGGACACGTTCGATTCCTTCCGGGCGTCGATCTCGTCCCTGGGGATCGTGACCTTGGTGCCGTCGGAGAGCAGGAGGACGAGGTTCGGGCCGTCGCTGACGATCGGCATCCCATTATAGACCTTGCCGTCGGCAGTGGCCACCGCCAGCGACTTGTACTGGTCCGAGACGACCTTGGACGGCTCCGCGATCGACTCCAGGATCTCTTCGGGCCGGAAGCGGCTGCTCACGGTCGTCAGGTCAGGGCCGAGTCCCTCGCCTTTGGAGCCGAACTTATGGCACTCGAGGCATTTCGCCCGCTCGATGACCTGCTCGCCCCGGCGGGCAGAGGCCGTCTTCAGGACGCCGGAGCGCAAGACCTGGGCGACCAGCATCGGCAGGGTATAATCCGCCTTTTTCCCAGAGTCCGCAGGCCCGGCGATCGAGTTCCGTCGCCGAGGGTCGGTCCGGGCGAGTTCTGCGAGCGCGGCCTGAGCCTCGGGGCGCCGGCTCCGACCCAGCTTCTGCATCACCAGTTGCCGGAGGTCCGCTTCGGCGCCGGTCCGCTTACCGGGATCGAGCCGGCCGCACACCGCGGCGATCCTGGGAATCCACCGAGGGTCCTTGTCCACGTCGAGGACACGCACGAGCACCCGGGTCGGGAACGGGTATTTCGAGCCCTCCGCAAGGTACTCTTCTCGCTCCCGGTCATCCAGCAGGGCAACCAGCTCCTGGATCATGCGGTCGAGATACCCCTGGAAGCTGTACCCGCCCTCCCAATGGCTGGCAGTCTGATACCAGGCCCAGAGGCGCCGCTTCGACTCGCTCGTCCATCCACTCTTCATGGCCCGGAGGCAGTACGCGTCGTGGATCTGGGCCGCGTGGTCGGCGACCGTGGCCTGGTGCTGCACGATCGCCGCGACCGCCTGAGGCTCGCCCAGGAAGGCCAGCAGCCGAGCCGCCTCGCGATTGACGGGAGAATCCACCGACGTCGAGAACAGCCCGAGCAAGGCCGGCCGCAACCCGGCCGCGGCCGGGGCATCCGCCTTGCGCGGACCCAGGAGGAACGTCAGCTCGATCACGCGCAGGAGGTCACACGTCAGCTCCGGCTCCAGCCGCGTCCGGAGCAAGCCGGCCTGGCGGCGCAGAAGCGCGTCCTGCCGCGGCTCGTCCAGCCGGCACGAACGCACGATCGCCAGCATGCCCTCGACCAGGGGTCGAGGCTCGCCGAGTGCGAGGATCCGCGCGGAGGCTCCCTCGACGTTGCCGTGCTCGATCGCCACGCGGGCCGAGGATCGCAGCCAGCGGTCCCGGTCGGCCAGCATGGGCAAGAGCTGCGCGATCGGGATGGTCGCGGCCGGCTGCTGCATCAGCCCTTCGCAGGCGTGGCGCCGGACGAAGGGATCGGGATCGACCAATGCCTGGACCATCACCTC
Organism: Isosphaeraceae bacterium; assembly: GCA_021324445.1. GTDB lineage: Bacteria > Planctomycetota > Planctomycetia > Isosphaerales > Isosphaeraceae > JAJPJC01. The sequence continues at coordinate 18,069 of JAJPJC010000048.1, read as the reverse complement.
GCGAGCCGCCGGCGACGACTGGAGGCCAAGCAACCCGACAGCCCGGGACCTGACCCGCGCCTCCGGGTCGCGGGCGAGCGGGATGAGCAGCTCCTCGCTGGGCTGCGGGCCGAACTGGCGGAGCAGCTCCAGGGCCCGGACGCGCGCTTGCGCCGGCTCCTGACCGGACACGTTGCGGGCGACCCCCTCGAGCGCGTGCGTCCAGGCCGCGCGATCCTGGTCACGAACCGCCTCGATCCGGTGTTGCGAGAACGCCGAGAGCGGGGAATCGATCGCCAGGGCGTCCCGGAATGGGAACCGCTTGGAGACTGACCCCGGCTGCGTTCCGGAGCGGTCCCAGCTCACCCGGAAGAGCCCGCCCTGGGTTCCGCGACCCCCGGTCGTGAAGTAGACCGCGCCGTCGGGCCCTACCTCGATGTCGGTGCAGTTCAGCGGCTGGCCCGAGACCAGCTCCGAGGCGGTCCCCGCGTAGGTGGCACCCCGACGTTCCAGGCGGACGGCCAGGATCCGCCCTTGCGACCAATCGCAGATCAGGAAGCTGTCGTGATACTCCGGCGGAAATTGACGGGCCTGATAAAAGGTGACGCCGGTCGGGCTGCCGCGGCCGATATCCAGGGTGCTCGGCAGGCTGTCCGCGTAATAAGCGGGCCACTTGCCCGAGCCATTCCGCCAGCCGAAGTTGGCCCCGAGGGTGCAGTGGTTGACGCGGACGGGCCGGTACCAGGGCAGGCCGACGTCCCATTCCATGTCGCTGTCGAAGGTGAACAGCTCTCCCTCCCGGTTGAAGGCGAAGTCGTACTGATTGCGGAAGCCCGCCACGATCCGCGTCCAGGTCCGGCCCTGATCGTCGCTGCGGTAGATCTCGCCGCCGGGGGCCAGGATCCCAGCGGCGTGCCCGCGGGAGTCGTTGTAGTGGGGCAGCAGCTCGCCCTCATAGGCGAGGTTGACCGGGCTGTGGGGATCGATGGGCGGCTTCAGGTGGGCGTGGTTGCCGTTGCCGTAGTAGAGCGCCCCATCCGGTCCCAGGGCGACGGCGTGCGGCCCATGCTCGCCCATACCCCCCTTGCTGCCGCGGAGCAGCTCGCAGTCTCCATACGTCCCCGACTTCCCCGACCGGGAGAGGCGGTAGAGTCCATCCCCCTGGGGCCCGCGGCCGACCGCGAAGAGCCGGCCGCGGAGGAAGGCCAGGCCCTGGCAGTTGGTAACCCGGGTCTCGACGGGCTCGCGGCGGTCGTAGCGGCCGTCGTGATCGTCGTCGATCAGCCGCGCGATCGGTCCCCGCTCGACCGCGATGCAGGGAGCTCCCTCCTCGTCGAAGCTGAATGCGACGACCGAGCCGGTGATCCTGGGCGAGGCGACCATCTCCACGCGGAAGCCGTCCGGAACGCGGAACCGCCGGGCGGCGTCCTCAACGGTGGCCACGCCCGCCCAGGGCCCGGAGCCGAGCGGGCCGAGGTCGCGCGCGCGGACCCATCGCGAATCGTCGAAGTCGACCCCGGTCCAGCCGTCGCCGGGCGGGACCTGATCGGCCGTCTTCCAGCTCGAGTTGGTGTGGATCGGGATGCCCTGACCCAACGGCAGCACGCCGCCGCCGACCAGGAGTCCGGCCGGTCCCGGCTCCGCATTCGAGGCGACCGCCGCCAGCACGTGCCGCCCAATCCCCAGCCGGGTCTCGAAGTGTTGCGTCGCCTGCCAGTCCTGGACCGTCCCCATCGGCTGGCCATCGAGATACAGCGTGCAGGCGTTGTCCGCCGTGGCGTCGACCACGAGCCGTGAATCTTTCTCCTTCACCAAGAAGGATTTGCGAAAATAGCGGCTCCCAGCCGGCGTCTCTCCCAGCGGCTTGCCGGTCGGATACCAGATCCAGTGCGGCGGAGTCGCGCCTTCCTGGCCGCGGGCCGCCGTCACCAATACGAGCGCCATCACCAGACCGGAACGAAGGCTCCGGCTCCAGGGAGCCGCCAGGGGCTTTCGGATCGCAACCGGCCCACCGCCGGGCCGTTGGGAAGGCATCAGGATCAGGCGGTCACTCACACACAGCGTGGCGTGCTTGGGAAGGTGTATCATGACATCTTGGAATCAGGAGTTCGGAACCGCGAATTGGGAACCCATTGGGAGTCTGGTGCCCACCAGGCCAGGCGGTCAGGGGGGCTGGTTGCGCGACTGCTTTTCGGTAATCCCACTGATCCCGAACCGCCGCGCCAGCTCGGCTTCGACGTCCTCCCAGTCCAGATCACGGTAGCCCAGGAGGACCATCGCGTGGAAGACGAGGTCGGCAACCTCCTTGACGAGATGGGCGCGGCCGGCCTCGCCGGGCTCGTCGCCCGCCTCGACGACCTCCGCCGCCTCCTCGACGATCTTGGCCCCGATCCTGGCCACGCCTCCTCGGAATAACTCGACGACGTACGAGGGCTCGCCGGGTGGGCGGGCTTTCCTCTCCTGGATAACGCCCATCAAGGCCGTCATGATGGATGACTCGGGCATGACTTCAAACCCCCACAGCTCCGGGCTCACCGGGAACTCTCCCTCAGTTCATCGGGTATTCCGGTAGGATAACTGGTCAACCCCAGTCACGGGAAGCCGCGGGATGGGTGCTGAACCGATCGAGTACGAGCTGGGGGTGCCGATCCCCGGGCGGATCCTGCCCGAGTCGCAATGGGCGCGGACCGCCATGAAGAAACTGCCCGACTTCGGCCCGCTCGACTGGACGGCCATCTTCGGCCGAACCGCTCCCGTGGTGCTCGACCTGGGCTGCGGCAACGGCCGGTTCACCTTGCTCAGCGCCCTGAACCGGCCGGGCCTGGACCACTTCGCCATCGACATCCTGCCGGTGGTGATCCGGTATGCAACCCGTCGGGCCAATCAGCGTGGCCTGCACAACGCCCGGTTTGCCGTCAAGGACGCCGAGACCTTCCTGCGGCAGTATGTCGAGGCGTCCAGCGTCGCCGAGATCCACCTCTATCATCCCCAGCCCTACCACGATCAGCGCCGGGCGGAGCGCCGGGTCGTGACACCCCAACTCCTGGTCGATGTCCACCGCGCCCTCATCCCGGGCGGCCTCTTCGTCGTCCAGACCGATAATCCGGATTACTGGGCCTACATGACCCGTGTCCTGCCGTCGTTCTTCGCGTTGCGGGAGCATCCCCGGCCCTGGCCCGACGCCCCCGACGGGCGGACCCGGCGGGAGATCCTGGCCCGCCAGCGCGGGCTGACGATCTTTCGCGGCGAGGCACTCCGCCGCGATGATCTCAGCCCGGAGTCGGCCGCCGCCCTGGCCCGGTCCCTCCCCATGCCGACCTTCCGCAGTCGCGGACCGTGGTCCGAGCTTGATCGCTGGGAATCGCGGATGCACGCAGATTGACCCAAAGACACGTTGAAGTCGGCATCTCTTCCGCATTTTCTTCCACTACGCTCTTCTCTTTTGACGCCGAGTCGAATACATTCAGACATAGTTCGCCACGACCACGTAAAGTTACGCCAAATCCTCTGTTCAAAGGTATACTTTTATTCATCGCTGCCGCTCACACACGCGCGGTGGACCACAGGGAGTGACTTGGTCAGTACGGACACGATGCCGCGATGAGGGCGGTGGGATCAGGTAGAGGGGACGGTCTGCCCTACAGAAGCGGCCTAGGATGTCCGCACAACCAATTCCCGGCTTGCGACCGTTCGGAGGTCCAATCATGGCAGATCGCAGTCCATCTCAACGCGCGGTCTCGTCCCCGCGGCTTGGGGCAGGAGATGCTCCCGCGAGTCCCCCGGCGATCTGGCGGGTTGAGCAGTTCGCCAGGAAGTCTCGTACGCGCGCACCGAGCCTCGAGTGTCTCGAATCCCGTCAACTCCTGACCAGGATCACCGAGTATCCCCTCCCGTCCGTCGGCTCGACGGCCGTCGCCATCACCAACGGGCTCTCCGGCGAGCTCTGGTTCCTGGAGCAAGGGACCAACCAGATCGGGTCGATCAACACGAGGACCCACGCGATCAGCGAGGTGGGGATCCCGACACCCGCCGCGTATCCCCGCGGGATCGCCGTGACTGCCAATGGCGATGTCTGGTTCACCGAGGAGCGGGTCGGTCAGATCGGGATGCTCGATCCGACGACCGGTGCGATCACCGAGCTGGCGACACCGACGCGACTCTCCGATCCCTTCGGCATGGCCCTGGGACCCGGCGGTGACATCTGGTTCACCGAGGAGGGAGCCGGCAAGGTCGCGCGGCTCAATCCGACGACTCAGGCCATCACGGAGTTCGCCACCCCCACGCCCGATTCCGAGCCCTCCGCCATCACGGCTGGGCCGGGGAACACCCTCTGGTTCACCGAGTACACGGGCGATCGGATCGGGATGATCAATACCAGGACCGACACCATCACGGAATACGCGCTCCCCACCCCGAATGCGCAGCCGGACGGAATTGCCGAGGGACCCGACGGGAACATCTGGTTCACCGAGTACGCGGCCGACCAGATCGGCATGCTCAACCCGAGAACCGGCGCCATCACCGAGTTTCCCTTGAGTCGCGGCTCGTCTGGTCCCCTGAGCATCACGGCGGGACCGGATGGCAACGTCTGGTTCACCGAGCAAGGATCGGCGCAGGTCGGGGTGATCAATCTGCGGACAGACGCCATCACCGAGTACGCCACGCCGAGTCCCAATTCCGAGCCAATGGGCATGATCATGGGGCCGGGCAGCACTGTCTGGTTTACCGAGTCCGCCACCGGCGCCCTCGGGGTTGTGACGATTCCCGATCCGACAACGACTCAACCGACAACTGGAAGTGCTCCGGCCGGGTCGGCCACCAGCTCGCCGAGTGATCCATCCACACTGGCGATCACTTCTGAGCAAGTGCTCACCACCGGCGCGGCGGCGCACCGGCAGGTCACCGGCTTCCAGCTCGAGTTCAACATGCCCCTCGACGCCGTGAGGGCCCAGAACCAGGTCCATTATGCCGTCCTGGAGACGGTCCAGCATGGTCGCAGGACGACGAGTCGCCCCGTCCGGTTCAGGGTGGTTTCGCACCCCTCCAGCCCCTCGGTCCGTCTCCTGCTGACCGGCCGGCCCCGGTTTGCCCAGGGAGGCCAGATCACAGTGAGCCTGGTGCCCCGGACAGGGATCGAAGACGCGGTGGGCCTCCTCTTCACATTCATCGTGCTGCCTGACGCGCGTGGGATTGTCTCCTGAATCTCGTCGAGCGGAAAGCCGGCCCGGCTCGAAGTTGCTCTTCAACTACTGGCGCTGCGATACGACCGCAGCGCATAGTAGAAGAAGCGACGACTGAGCCAGAGCAACAGGACGGTCGCGGCCACGGTCAGCATGACCATCGCCGGGTCGAGCACGCGGACCATGGCGTTGGCCGGTACGTTCACCACCACCAGGATCGGCACGCAATACGTGAAGAAGGCGCCCAGGGGCGCCGCCCAGGGCCCGACGAAGATCTCCCTGGGGTAGCGCGCCAGGCTGGAGAACAGCCACCACATCTCCATCAAGCTCTGATTCCGCACCATCCAGACCGACACCGAGGTCAACATCAGCATGAAGCTATAGGCGATGGCCGTGCCGCAGGCGAACGTGGCGAGGAACGTGGCGACCCGGGCGGCCTCGAAGTGCCACCCCAGCTGGTGCAAGGCCACGCCCATCACCGCGGCCCCCATCAGGACGTTCGGCCCGGTTCCCCAATCCATCCGCCGGCAGGTGATCAGGAATTGCTCGTCGATCGGCTTGAGCAGCAGTCCATCCAGGTCGCCGGTCCGCACCAGCTCCGCGAACTCATTGCAGTTCTCCAGGAAGAGCATCTCGATCAGGCCGTTGAGCGCGAAGAAGCAGCCGACGAAGAAGAGGTACTGCGGCTCCGACCACTCGGCGATGGTGCTGGTCCGCGCGAACACCACGCGGTAGAACGCCAGCAAGATCGCCAACCAGAGCACCTCGACCGAGACCTTCACCAGGAAGTTCCCCCGGAAGGCCAGCTCGCGGTTGAGCGTGTACAGTGCCAGGCTGCCGAGCAGGCGGAGATATCGCCGCGACGTGGCCAACGGGGACGCCATCTCAGCCTCCGAACGCGCTATAGCGGCGCAGACCCAGCCGGAACAGCCCCCGCGCCAGGACGAAGAAGAAGACCGCCCAGAACAGCTCGGCGAGCAACTGGAGCACCAGCTCCGTCCCCTTGACCTTCCCCAGGAAGACGACCGCCGGGAAATACGCCATGTACTGGAACGGCATCATCTTCAGCAGCCCGGCCCAGGGCTCCGGCAGGAAGTCGAGCGGCAACATGTGCCCCGAGATGAAGAAGTTCAACGTCATCACGATGTATAACAGGGACGTGACCTCGAGGAACCAGAACCCGACCATCCCCACGCTGGCCTCGAAGAAGAAGCCGACCAGGAAGGCCAGGACCAGCGCGACGGCATAGGCCGCCAGCGTCGTCGCGTCGGGGAAGGAGTCGAAGAACCCCCGGCAGACGAAGAACAGCAGGGCATACGGCAGGAATGACGTGATGATGTAAGTCACCTTGTGGGCAACGCGGTAGGTCAGGAGATATCCGATCATGTCGATGGGCTGGAGCAGGTAGCGTTTGAGCGTGCCCTCGCGGATCTCGCGGGCGATGCCGCCGGCCAGGCCGGGCATGCTGGAGAACATGCGGCTGATCTGGGTCAGCAGGAGATAGGCGATCATCTCATGGTAATTGTAGGTGATCCGGCGGCTGCCGAGCGACGCGCGGTCCGCGCCGTCATAGATCGCCTTCCAGAGGAGGATCGTGGTGACCATGGGGAGGAAGCGGAGGATCGTCCCCAGCAGGAAGTCGCCGCGGTAGGTCATCCGCTCGGCGAGCGAGACCCGGAAGATCGCCAGGTACTTCTTTGTCATTGGTTATTTGTTATTGGTTATTGGACATTACGCTCGAGCCGTCGTCACTCAACGGGATTGGCACTCAGCTCTCCCTCGGTACTAATAACAAATAACTAATGACTAATAACCAATGAGAAGACGCGGGCGATCACCTCTTCCAGCGGCGGCTCTTCCACGCTCACGTCGGCCACGGCGTGCCGGTCCAGGATCGCCGCCAGCACCGAGGCGACCTGCGCCCGCTCGACCTTGATGTCCGCCCAGGGGCCATCACGGCGCACGACCTCACCAAAGGGAGCCAGCTCGTCCGCCTCCGGCGCCGTCTCCTCGAACTGGAGCTTGACCAGCTTGGTCTCGCTGAACCGCTCCACGATCCGCGCCAGGGGCCCGTCGTAAACCAGCCTGCCGTGATTGATCACCAGGACCCGGTCGCACAGGGCCTCGACGTCGCGCATGTAGTGGCTGGTCAGCAGCGTCGTCACGCCCCGCTTGGTGTGATAGTCGCGGAGACACCGCTGGATCATCCCTTGCGCCACGACGTCCAGGCCGATCGTTGGCTCGTCGAGCAAGAGGAGCCGGGGCTGGTGCAACAGCGCGGCGATCAGCTCCATCTTCATCCGCTCGCCCAGCGAGAGCTCGCGCACGGCCTGGCGGGTCAGCGTTTCCACACCCAGCAGCCCGGTCAGCTCGGCCAGGGTCTGTCGGAACTCGGCCGGGGGGATCGCGTAGATCTCCCGCAGGAGCTGGAAGCTGTCGGCGGCGGGGAGGTCCCACCAGAGCTGATTCTTCTGGCCCATCACCAGCGCGAACTGGCGGCGGAAGGCGTCGGCACGCTGCCAGGGGGTGAAGCCCAGCACCCGGGCCTCCCCGCTGGTCGGATAGATCAGGCCCGAGAGCATCTTGAGCGTCGTGGTCTTCCCCGCCCCGTTGGGTCCGAGGAAGGCCACCATCTCGCCCGGCTCGATCGTGAAACTGATCCGGTCGACGGCCCGGACCTCGCGGTATTCACGGCGGTACAGGCCGCGCAGGGCGCCGAGGACGCCCGCCTTCTTCTGGACCACCCGATAGGTCTTGGTCAGGCCCACCGCCTCGATCATGCTGGCAATTCCCTCGAGGTCCCGGGTTGGAGCCCTGGGACCCATTCATTGTAAGGCCATCGCTGCCAAAGCAAAGACCAGCTGCGCCCGCCTTTCCTCGGGCCGTGCTACGGCCTGCGGACGCGGATGTAGTGGTCGGTCAAGCTCGTGTGCAGGTCGGGAAAGGGAACCTTGGGCATGTGGCAGCCCAGGCAGGCCCTGGCCGGGTTGACGGGGCAGGTCGTCCTCCGGCCGGTGGGGGCCGGGACCGGGGCGTTGGCCTGCCGGGTGTGGCACCTCAGGCATTTCGCCTCATAGAAGGAGGCGGAGTGCTCGGCCTCGCCATGGGGGTCGTGGCAGGTCAGGCAGCTCATGCCGCCGCCGGAGTCGGTGTAACATCGGCTGAAGGTGAGGGTCAGGCCCGGCGAGCGGGCGAACTTCGGGTCCTCTCGCGCGCCCTCGATCACGGGCCGGGAGCCGACGATGTGGCAGTCGGCGCACGCGGCGACGACCGTCTCGGCCGGCGCGGACGCCAGGTTGATGATGGCGCGGTCGGCGAAATCCTTCTGGATCGCCTGGACGTGGTGGGCGCCGGGGCCATGACACCGCTCGCAGCCGATGCCCGGGTCGCGGGCCTCGGGACCGGGCCCCCCCTCCGGCGGCGGGTCGCGGTAGTCCCGCGGCTGGGTGACGTGGCAGTACAGGCAGCGCACAACGCCGTCCCGAACGTCGACCTTCTGGCCCCGAATGTCGTCGATCGTGTCGCTGCGGCCCACATCGCCGGAGGTCCGGCCCCAGCCCGAGCCGGCCTCCGTGTGGTAATAGGAGAGCCGGAGGGCGCGATAATTCGCCTCCTCGTCGCGGCCGATCATGGTCAGGTAGCGGCCCCGCGTCCCGAACGCATAGGCGACCACCAGCTTGAAGACGCAGTCGCCGGCCTGGGTATGAACCTCGATGTGCTGGTCCTTGCGTTTGATGGTATGCGTCACTTTGGGGTCGTCCGGGTCCTCCAGCGGCCGGTCGGGGATCGGCAGCCCGAGCAGCCCGCCCTCGTGGTGGAAGGACCGGGTGTGCCGGGTGCCGTCATAGGCCCGGTGGATCTCGGGGTGGCACGAGGCGCAGCGCGCCGAGCCCACGTAGGGGCTGGGTTCGGCCAGGAGACGATGGTCGGCTCCGTAGGAGCCCGAGTGCGCCAGGGCGTCGGCGGCGGCGGCGATCCGGCCCTGTTGCAAATGGGCCCGGCTGAGCAGCCAGTACGCCTCGACGTCCTCGTTCGCTTCCGCCTGGGAAGGCACCGACTGGGGCACCAGAGCCTCCAACTGCTCCCGCGCCTCAGCCGCTCGGCCGAGCCGCAGCAGGTTCCGCGCCAGCATCCTGCGATAAAAGGCCGCGTCGAAGGGAGCACCCCGAGCGCCGGGGTCGCGATCGAGCGCCTGCCGCAGGGCATCGGCCGCGCCGGTGGGGTTGTCGATCACCGCTTGGACCTGCCCGAGCAGGAACTGCCCCCGGGCCTGCCAGGCATCGTGCCGCGCCAGCCGGCGCGCGGCCTCGGCCGACTGGTCCAGCCGCTGGAGTCGAAACGCGAGCCGCCCCAGATGATCCAGCAGCTCGGGCTGATCCGCACCCTCCTTCATCGCGGTCTGCCAGACCTCCAGGGCCGCCTCCAGCTTGCCGGTCCGGACCAGCGTCATCCCGATCAGGAACTTGTCCTCGGCCTCCCAGGCCGTGCGGTCCAGCCGGCCCCCGAAGATGGCCGCCGCCGCTTCATCGCGCCCCAGACGCGCCAGGGCCCGGGCGTAAACCCGCAGCGCTTCCGGGTCGGCACCGCGACCCGTGTCCGTGGCGAATGACGCACGCAGGGCGTCGGCCGCGCTCCGCCAATCTCCCTGCTCATAGGCCCGCTTCGCCCGGGTGACCGGGTCCGCGGTCAGGGTCCAGCGCCACAAGCCCAGGGCACCGAGAAACCCGGCGACGGCGACGACCCCAGCGGCCCACCATCCCGCGCGACGCCCGTGGCTGGTCATCGCCTACCTCATCAATGAATCCTTGCAGGAGGGAAAGGGGACCTGTGGTGTGGGGACCCTTGCAGCGGATCCTGGCCCCGAAGGGGCTCAACAGATCAGCCCGGGGCAACGCCCCGGGATTGCGGCGACCACCCCCAGAAAAGCCCTGAAAGGGCGACACCAACGGGTCGGGGCTCTGCACCTGTGCCGCCCTTTCAGGGCTTCGTCGGAGGGCTTCGCTTCTTCTTCCCGGGGCGTTGCCCCGGGCTGGTGTGTTGCGCCCCTTCGGGGCCAGGAACCCGCGCAGCCGATCCCGCGTCCCTGTTCCTTTCCCTGTTGCGTGGTGTTGTTTAGATGTCGATATCCTTGGCAGTATAGGCTTCTTCCATGATGAACTTGAAGCGGGCCTCGGGCTCCTTGCCCATCAGGTCGCTGACGGTGCGGTCGGTGTAGGGCCGATCGTCGTCGGGGACGACGACGCGGAGCAAGCGGCGGCGAAACGGGTCGAGGGTCGTTTCAAACAGCAGGTTGGCCGGCATCTCGCCCAGCCCTTTGAACCGGGTGATGTTGGGCTTGGCGTTCTTGGGGAGCTTGGCCAGGATCTTGTCGCGCGCGGCGTCGTCCGAGGCCCAGAAGGTCTCCTTGCCCCAACTGATCTTGTACAGGGGCGGGCAAGCCAGGTAGATCCGCCCGTCGGCGAAGAGGCCGGGCACGTGGCGATAGAAGAAGGTCAGGAGCAGAGTGGCGATGTGGTGGCCATCGCTGTCGGCGTCGGTCAGGAGGATGATCTTGCCGTAGCGGAGCCGCCCGGAGTCGTACTGGTCGTCCATGCCGCAGCCCAGCGCGCTGACGATGTCGGTCAGCTCCTTGTTGTCCAGCACCTTGGCCTTGCCGGCCTGCTCGGCGTTGAGGACCTTCCCTTTCAAGGGGAGGATCGCCTGGATGTCGCGATCGCGGCCCTGCTTGGCCGAGCCGCCGGCGCTGTCGCCCTCGACGATGAACAGCTCGGACTCCTCGGGATTGGTGCTGTCGCAGTCGTGGAGCTTGCCGGGGAGGTTGAGCCGGCCGCTGATCGCCGTCTTGCGCCGGACCTGGCTGGCGGCGGCACGGCTGGCCTCGCGCGCCTTGGCCGCCTGGATCACCCGGGCCGCGACCGCGTCGCCGACGCTCCGGTTCTTGAGCAGAAAGTTCTCCAGCGCCGGGCGGACCATCGACTCGACCTGGGCCTTGACCTCCGGGTTGTTCAGCCGGCCCTTGGTCTGGCCCTGGAACTGCGGCTCATGGACGCAGACGGCCAGGATCGCCGTCAAACCCTCGCGGATGTCCTCGCGCTTGATCTCCATCCCTTTCTTGACGAGGTCGTGGGTCTCCATGAACCGCTGGACCGCGGTGCCGACCGCCGCCAGCATGCCCAGCTCGTGCGTGCCCCCGTCCCGGGTCGGGATCGTGTTGACGAAGGAGCGGACGTCCTCGTCGGTCGCCTCGGTCCAGGCCAGCGCCAGGTGGCACCGGATGCCGTCCTCCTCGTCCTCGCGCTCCAGGACGAACGGCGCGGCCGCGACCCGCTGGTCGTTCCGCTGCTGATTGACCGCGGCCAGGAAGTCGGCGACGCCCCCGTCATGGCGGAACTCGACGCTGGTCTTGTTCTTCTGGTCGACGAACTGGATGACCAGGCCCTTGTTGAGGTAGGTCTTCACCTCCAGCCGCTCGGCGATCAGGGCCGGATCGTAGCTGAGGTCTTCGAAGACATCCGGATCGGGCGTGAAGGTGACGCTCGTCCCGCTGCCGCGCGACGGCTCGCCGCGCTCGACCGGCCCGAGGGGCTTGCCGCGCCGGTAGCGCTGAAGGTACGTCTCCCCGTCCCGACGAACCTCCGCGACCAGGCTCTTGCTCAGGGCGTTGACCACGCTGGCGCCCACCCCGTGTAGCCCGCCGGCCACCTTGTAGGCGTCGTTATCGAACTTGCCGCCGGCGTGCAGGGTGGTGAAGATCACCTCCAGGGCGCTCTTGCCGCTCTTGGGGTGGACGTCCACCGGGATGCCGCGACCGTTGTCCGAGACGGTCATGGTCTTGCCGTCGGCGTGCATCGTGACCACGATCCGGCTGGCGTGCCCGTTCATCACTTCGTCGACCGCGTTGTCGACGATCTCCCAGAGGAGATGGTGCAACCCGGTCTTGTCCACGCCGCCGATGTACATCCCCGGCCGGCGCCGGACGGCCTCCAGGCCCTCCAGGACCGTGATCGACTTGGCTGTGTACGTTCCCGTAGACATGGTCGTTCCCATCTTACGTAGGTCAGGATTTCCAGCCTGACTCTCTTCCTGGTCAGGCTGGAAAGGCCTGACCGACTTCAAACAGAGGCGACGGCGGGATTGGTTTCCGACTCCCCGCCCAACGGAACCTCGCTCTTCCGGCCCAAGATCCAGCCGGGCGCGAGGGATTGTAAGCCGTCGCCCTCCAGGGTCAGGGAACCGGTCATGCCTCGACCCATCGTCTGCAGCGATCGCTGGTACGCATGGATGCAGACGACGCGGATGGCCGCCGGTTTCTCCACTTCCCGGACCGGTTCCTCTCCCAGCTCGTCCGGATAGCGCCGCCGCTTGTCACGATAGACCGCATCGAAGACATCGCCGACGGGAATCGGCACGTCACCGCAACGGCCGAGGACGGTGAAGTGCTCGCGATCGGAGAAGCCGTCGACGATAAATTGCAATTCATTCCTGTTCATGCTTTGTCCTCAAAGATGCGCGAGTTGAACTGCCGGAGTTGCTCGGTCGTCAATCGCTCCCCGGCCTCGTACGAGGAGATCAAAGCTTCGCGGAGTGCCCACTTGTTTCCGATGCGGATTGGAACCTGGTCGAAACCGATTTCTCGCAAGACATCGATTACCCGATCGACCTCGAGGATAACAGCACCCTGGGCAAGATCGACGGGAGAGATCAAGAGATTGACGGCGCTCTCGATCATGTCAAACTGGTTCGCGGGTCCGATCAAGTCTTCGAACCGGTCCCTGCGCGCCGCCAAGATCACTGCATGACCGTAATTACGACATTCAATGGCGAACAGTGCGGCGACCAACGGGTCGGTCGTGGTGCAGCTCATCGGTGGGCCTGGGAGGATGGGATGGCCTCCCCAACCATCCGTGGTCCTCCTGTAAAGATAGCGGATCTCCATCCGCGAGTCTCCGTGCATACCATCTTATGTTGAACACCAGGCCCCTTGTCCGAACGGGTTCCCATCCTCTATTCCTTGCCGTTCCCCGTGTGCGGCGGCTTCGGCTCGGCCGGATCGCTGGGCTCATTCTTGCCGCCCGCCTCGTTGAATTGCTCCAGCGAGGGGACGGGCTCGGCCTCCTCGGGCAGGAGGGCTTCGAGCGAGCCGCGCTGGAGGATGGCGTAGCCCTAGCCGCCGCGGCCGGTGACCGGGTACTTGGTGGCGCGGACGATCTGGGTGGCGCCCCGGTTGGTCCGCACCGTGAGTCCCTCGCGCTTCTTGTTGGCCAGGACGAAGCCGATGACGCGGTCCTTGGGGTCGAGCCGGATCGCCACCACGCCGCGCGCCGCCCCGGCGACGACGTTCGCCTCGGTGACCGGGAAGATCAGCACGCGGGCCTGCCGGGTGGCCAGGCAGACGTTCTCCGAGCCATCGGTCGCCTCGACGCCGACGACCCGGTCATCCTTGAACGCCGGATCCAGCCGCACGACCAGCCGCCCCTTGCGGGTCGAGACCGGGGCCAGGGAAGCCAGGGCGAAGCGCAAGACCTTGCCGCCGGCGGTCAGGGCGATGGCATAAGGCGGTGGAGGCAAGCTGGACATCGCGCCATTGCCCTCGCCGTCGGCGGGCTGGCCCGCAGCACGGCCATTGGCCTGGGCGGGAGCCTGCTCCAGCTCGTCGGAGAGCAGCCGTTGCACCAGCCGGGGTCCCGTCTGGGGATGCTTGCTCGGGTCGGGCAGGCAGCGCGAGTCGTGGCAGACCACGCCGACGATATGCTCCTGGTCCTCGAAGGCGAACTGCTTCTGGATCGGCTCGCCGTGACCGGTGGTCATCGGGATGTCGTTGACTCTCAACGTGTAGCCGATCCCCCGGTCGGTGAAGAAGGTCAGGGTCTGCCGCGCCCGAGCCCGGTAGATCCAGCCCACGCGATCGTCGTCCCGCACCCGGATGCTGGCCACGTCGGTGAACGTCTTCTGCCGCTTGACCCAGCCGTCTCGCGTGACGATCACCCAGGCATCCTCGTCGACGATGTAATCCTCCTCGCGGAACTCCATTGGCGCGGCCGGCACCTCGATGCGCGTCCGCCGCGGCTCGCCGAAGGTCTGGATGATCTGCTTCAACTCGCCCCGGATGATCTCCCACCGCGCCGGCTCGTCATTGAGCAATCGCTGGATCTCCTTGGCCCGCTTTCGCTTCTGCGCCAGCTCAGTCAGAATCTCACGGATCTCCAGCTTGCCCAGGCGATAGAGCTTGGTCTCCAGCACCGCGTCGGCCTGGATCTCGGTGAGGCCGAACCGGGCGATCAGCTTGGGGGCGGCGTCGGCCTTGCCGTCGCTGGCCCGGATGATCTGGATCGCCTCGTCCAGGTTGTTGAAGATGATCGCGAAGCCTTCGAGGATGTGGATCCGCTCCAGCAGGTTCTTCAGCTCGAACCGGAGCCGCCGGGTGACGACTTCGAGGCGGAAGTCGAGGAATTGCTGGAGGATCGTCTTGAGGTCGAGGCGGCTGGGGACGGCGACCTCGGCCCCCTCGGCCGGCAGCAGGCAGGTCAGGTTGATGCTGTAATTGATCTGGAGCGGCGAGTTCTTGAAGAGATACGCCAGGGCCGCCTCGGCATTGGCCCCCGGCTTGAGCTCCAGCACGATCTGGATGTCGCTGGTGCTCAGGTCCTTGACGTTCGTCAACTGGGGGACCATCCCCTTGGCGATCAGCTCGCCGATCCGCTCCACCAGGGCATCTTTCTCGATGCCATAAGGGATCGAGGTGATCACCAGGGCGTGGGCACGGTCGGGATGGGGCTCGTAGGTCCCTCGCAGCTTGATCGTTCCCTGACCGGTGGCGTAGATATGGCGGATCTCCTCGGTCGAGTTGAGGATCACGCCGCCGGTCGGGAAATCGGGGCCGTGGATCCGCTTGAGGATCCGCTCCAGGGTCATCTCCCGGTCATCCAGCAGGGCCAGCAGCGCATTGCAGACCTCCTTGAGGTTGTGGGGCGGGATGTTGGTCGCCATGCCCACGGCGATCCCCGTGACCCCGTTGACCAGCAGGTTGGGGAACTGGGCCGGGAGCACGATCGGCTCCTCGGTCGTCGAGGCATAATTCGGCCGGAAATCGACCGTCTGCTCCCGCAACTCGCTCAAGAGGGTTTGCGCGATCGGCGTCAGCCGGCACTCGGTGTAGCGAAAGGCGGCGGGCGGATCGCCGTCGATCGAGCCGAAATTGCCATAGCCCTCGATCAGCGGCTGCCGCAGACTGAACGGCTGAGCCATGCGAACCAGGGCATCGTAGATCGCCTGGTCGCCGTGGGGGTGGTACAGCTCCATGGTCCGGCCGACGACCGCCGCGCACTTGATGAACCGGCTGTCGGCGGTGACGTGCAGGTCGTGCCACATCGCGTACAAGATCCGACGCTGCACCGGTTTAAGGCCATCGCGCACGTCGGGCAAGGCGCGCGAGGTGATCACGCTCAGCGCATAGTTGAGATAACGGGTGCGCGTGGCTTCGGCCAGCGCGACGTCCTCAATCTGCGCAGTGGACCGCCCGGCCCCGCGTCGCCCTTCGCCGTCCCCGCGACCCTTCCTCTTCGCCATCGCTTGCTTCCTGACTCGACTCCGTCCGGTCACCTTTTCCGGTATCGGCCACAAGAAAGAGCCAGAATCCCCTCGGCCCGCAATCCCAGTTTTGGGCCTATCTGAAATTTCGTATACTATATCGCCCCTTGAGCGTTCGATCAAGCGGTTTCCGACGCCGGACGCCCCCGGGTGAGAGCACCTTCTATCGACTGCTGAAGACGGGGATCCACCCCAGGCCGGCGAGCGTGCCGCGGGAGTCGCACCATCGAGCGCAATCCGATTCCGGCAGCGCGGCTCCGCCGCCTCGCTGGGCCTGGCTCCCTGGCTGCAAGTTCCTACTTCATATTAGAATTGAGTCTCTCGAACTTCGTCGGAAACTGCAAGCCGGCTCGAATCGCAGGGGTTGAGGGAACGGAGCGACCATGATCTGGCCGTTTCGGAGGCGGGAGCCTCCATCACGCCCCGCATCGTTGGATGCCGCCGCGATTGTGCGGCGCGCACGGCGGTTGCGGTTCCGGGTGCGTCCCGACGCGGTCTCGCAGCTTGCCGGGGCCTACCATGGGGCGCGCCCCGGGATCGGGCTGACCTTTGCCGAGCTGCGTGCCTACGAGCCGGGCGACGACGTGCGGCACCTCGATTGGAATGTGACGGCCCGGCAGGGCAAACCGTTCGTGCGGCGGTTTGTCGAGGAGCGCTCCCTGTGCTTGTGGTTGGTGGTGGATGTTTCGGCGAGCATGCGGTTTGGTCCGGAGCGGAGGACCAAGGCGGATCGGGCGGCCCAGGCCGCCGCGCTGCTGGCCACGGCGGCCGTGCAGAACGGCGACCGCGCCGGGCTGATCCTGGTGAGCGATCGCATCGAGGTTGAGCTGGTGCCGGCCGGCGGGGTGCGCCATCTCTCCCAGTTGGTCCGCGCCCTGGTGGCGACGCCCACGACCTCGCCCAAGACGAAGTTGAGCGTCGGGCTGGCGCGGGTGCGGCGGACGGCCCGGCGGGCGATGATCGTGGTCATCAGCGACTTCATCCCGGAGGAGCCGGTGGCAACCTGGCGGCGCGCCGCCCGGCGGCACGACACGATCGCGATCCGGGTCGTGGATCCCCGCGAGGACCAGCTGCCCGATGCCGGTCTGCTCGCGCTGGAGGACGCGGAACGCCGCGTGACGCGCGTGGTGGATAGCAGCTCGGCCCGCGTGCGCCAGCGATACGCCGAGACGGCCGCCCGGCGGGCGGCGTCGTTCCAGCGCTGGTGCGCGAATTCGGGCATCCAGGCGTTCACCATGACGACCGAGGCCGATCCGATTGTCCCCCTCATCGAGCTGTTCTCCCAGCGCGCCACCCGGCGAGGCCCCGCGTGAACGACGGAGACCCTCGGGGCCTCGTCCCCCCGCGCCCCAATCTCGGCCCCGAGCCCTGGCCGGACGCCTGGCCGATCACGGGTCTTCTCCTGGTGATCGGCCTGATGGCCGCCCTGCTCCTGGCCGGCGCCGGCCTGCTCTGGCGCCGTCATCGCCGGGCCGCCCGTCTCCGGCACGGTCGACTCGCGCCGGGAGCCGGGTTTGACTCCGAGCCCACGCCGCGCGACCGCCTGGTCGCGCTCGCCGAATCGGTCCGCGACGCGCTGACCGTCCAGTTCGGCGCTCCCTCGCGCGCCAAGACGACCGAAGAATGGGCCGCCGATGCGCGCCTCGTGCAACTCCTCGGCGAGCCGGATTTCCAGGAATTGATCCGGTTCCTCGACCAGATCGACCGCGTCAAGTTCGCGCCTGAACGGTCGGACAACCACCACGAGGCGATCCAGGAGGCGCTGGTGAGCTGGGAGCCCCGCGTTGCGTCGCTTCAGGCCCGGCTCCGGATCAAACCGCGGAATCGAGCCAAGGGGAGGGCTGCTCGTTCCCAATCGTCGGATTCCGGGCGCAGAACCGAATCCACGGACACCGCGTCCCGTGATCCGCGACGCGAATGAGGAAATCCCGGTGCGTACGGGTGGGCGATCAGGCAGAAGTCATCTCGAGGACGAGCACCCCGCAAGGATTCTCGAAGGAATACGTTCCATCAAAGACAAGGCGTAAGTCCTTGAGCACTCCCTCGAGCCCGAGCAGGGCCATATGCGGCGCATGGGGAGGCTCGACAAAGTGGCATGCCCAAGAGAAGCTCCGACTGGCAAGCCCCGGCACACGCACGCCGATCCTGCCCAGGCGAACTCGCTGCTCGTGACTCCCGACGGATGATCGGACGCTGATCTTCTTGATCTTGTCCTCAGAGTCTGTTCCGAAAGCCCCGCAGGGGCGATCGGACGTAGCCAGGGGCGTCAGCCCCTGGACTGGGGGCCCTCCCCGGAATCCATCCCACTCGCCGCCGCAACCTC
>JAJPJC010000037.1 GCA_021324445.1 Isosphaeraceae bacterium | reverse complement strand
TCGTAGATCAGCGCCGCGGCGCCGCTGCCGACGAAGAGCACCAGCAGCAGGGGCAGAAACCGGCGCGGGGCGGGCGGGCCAGTGGGTGGGGCCAGGGGAGTGGAACCGGCGACGCGAGTAGACACAGGGACGCAGCGAGTTCCTCAGCTCAAGGTAGGCACAGGGACGCAACGAGCTCCAGGGCTCAGGATACCAAGTCTTGCCGGCCATCGCCAAGGCTCATCAGCCCTGGATCTCCGCCTCGATCGTGCCGAGGTCGACCGGCAGGTCGTCGTCGCCCTGAGGTACGGCAACGGGGACCTTCACCTGGCCGAGCGCCTGGACCGGCCCGGGCCGGTCCGACGCGGGGGGAGCGTCGATCGTGACGGTCAGCTCGTAATGGCCGGGCGGGACGTCTTCGACCCGGAACCGGCCGTCCTTGTCGAGGCTCGCGGCGAAGCAGTCGTTCTGGCGGGGGTCCCGGCCGAAGAGGCCCTGCAACGGATTGAAGCCCCGCGCTTTCACGATCGTCGCCGGCCGGTTCCGCCGCCAGTCGAGGTGGACCCCGGACGCGGCGTGCAGCACGATCCGGCCGACCACCGGCCGGCCGGTCGCGGCGTCGGTCACGCGGCCGGAGATGACCAGCTCGGGGTCGATCGTGACGACCTGCTCCGCGTCGCTCGGGGTCATCGCGACGCGCCGGCGGGACATGTATCCTGTCTTGAAGACGTCGTAGAGGACGACGTCATCCGGCGCGGCGCGCCATTCGAACCGGCCGTCCTGGCCGGTGTCTACGCGGAGGTCCAGCGACCGATGAGCGCGCCAGGTATCGGCGGCGACCGTCGCGCCGGCCACGGGCTGGCCCTGCCGGTCGACGACCTTGCCGCGCAGCGTGTGCCCCGGCCCGAGGCGGAAGTCCAATGTGGGCTGGTCCTCGGGGTGGACCTCACGCAGGTCGGGCGCGAAGTCCTCGGCCCGCACCGTGACGACTGACGCGCCGGGTGGGCAGTTCTCCAGCACGAACTCGCCACGAACGTCGGTCTTCGTCGGAGTCGGTTCGGGGTTCCAGTTGTCGCTGCCCCGGACTTTCGCCCCGGCAACCGGTTTGCCCTGGGAGTCGGTCACGCGGCCCTTGACCGTGAAGCCCCGCTTGAGAACGGTCACGGCCTCGAGGTTGCGCGACGGCGGGCCACCGCCTCGGAGAAACCGGGGGGCTTGAACCATGACGTTCACGCCGATCAGGTCGGCCGGTGCGTCGTCCACCCGCCAGCGGCCCTGGGTGTCGGTCGTGGTCTCGGTGAGAGCGAAGCGGACGTACGACACATCCGACTCGGTCGGTGGCGCGTTCACCGTGATCCTGGCCCCGGCGACCGGCGCGCCGGCCTCGTCCTTGACCACGCCTCCGATCGGGACCCCCGGCACCAACCGGAGCACCTTGACGGCCGGAACGGGGAGCGGGCGTGTGTTGTCATCCCATCGAACCATGTAGGGCACAAACCCCGCCTTCCGCGCCGTCACCTGGAGCCCGTTGACGGTCTCCCCCTTGGGCCATTCGAGGACCGCCCGGCCGTCGCTGCCGGTTGAGCTCGTCGTCTTCTTGTATCGTCCCTGATTGATCCGAAGCTCCCAGACGACCGTGGCCCCATCGAGCGGCTTGCTCGTCGCGGCGGCGACGGCCTGGATTTCGAGGCGGCCGTCGGCGGCCGGGGCCTGGGCGGGCGGCCGGGCGTGGGCAGGAGGCCCGGCGTCCGTGATGGCGAGGCCGCCGATCAGAATCAAGAGCACCCCACCGCCAAGGACCGCGGGCAGGGCGAGACGCCGCGGCAGGGCGACCGGAAGACCATGCGGTTGAGCGCGTCGACCCGGCGGCGGATGTCGCACGAGCGGGCCATTGCCAGGCCCGGCTCGGGCTGCGGCTCGAGGGCGTCCAGCGCCAGGCGGGCGAGCGTCCGGGCGTAGGTGGGGACATCGCCCAGGAAGTCGGCGGCCACGGCGTCGCAGACGGCATCGCACACCGCCGCGTGGGCCGAGCGGAGCCGCCAGGCGAGCGGGTGGAACCAGAGCACGATCGTCGCGCAGTGCGCGACGAGGTTCCAGGCCAGGTCGTGGCCGCGGGCGTGCGCCAGCTCGTGGGCAAAGACCGCTCTCAGGTCGTCGTCGGCCAGTGCCCGAGCCGGCAGCAGCAGGACCGGCCATCGGAGGCCGGCGAGGCAGGGCGTCGCCAACACGGACGAGCAGACGACGCGCACCACCGGCGCACCGATCGCCTCGGCCACGGCACGGCACTCTCCGACGACCCGCACTGGGGCCTCGGCCGAGCGGCCGATGATCCGGCGGAGCCCGAACCAGGCCAGCGCCAGCCGGGCCGCCAGCACCGTGACCCCAACCGCCCACAGGCCCAGCAGCGCCGGGATGATCCGCCAGGACTCGGCCGCGGGCCGCCCAGCCGACGCCGGAACCGCCGCGGCGGGGAGGCCGGGGTCGTCTCGCCGCGCGATCGGCGCGGGCCGCTCGGGGCCAGGCTCTGGGAGCCGAGGCGTGGCAGGCGCCAGGTCCGACGCGACGATGACCGCCTGCGCGGCCGGAACGACCGGGACGGTCAGTACCGGCGGCGCGAGCGTCAGCACGCCCACGCCCCCAATCCCCACCAGCGCGGCTCGCCAGAGGGCGACGCGCCACCGCGGGTTGCGGCCCGCGAGCACCTGGTGACCGAACCAGGCCAGGGCCAGCAGCGCCGTCCACCGGACGACCAGCCCGGCGAGGGCCAACTCGTTCCAGACCGACCCTGTACTCATCGTCGCCCCCCCTTCGTGTTCTCCCGCGCCGGGGCCGGCGGGCCTCGGTCCTCATCGGCCATCCGCTTCAGCTCGAGCAGATCGGCCTCGCTCAGCTTCTCCGACTTGATCAGGTTCATCACCAACGCCGGCACCGAGCCCCCGCAGTAGGCCTCGACCAGCTCGCCGAGCATCGTCCGGAACGCCGACTGCGACGGTGTGACAGCCTGGTAGTAATACGCCTTGCCCACCCGGCGCCGGGTGACGTGCCCCTTCTCGACCAGGGTCGTCAGGTACGACCGCAGCGCGGGGTTCTTGATCGGCTCCGGGAACAGCTCTTGGAGCTCGGCCGGCTTCAGTTCGCCGTGCTCCCAGAGCAGGCGCATCACCTTCAGCTCCCCCGGCGTGAATCGCGGCATGACGCCTCCCCTCATCCCCTGTGACATGCAGACTTTACTGCACATCAAGGCGGAACGCAACCCCATTGTGCAGCATTTTCTGCACGTTGAGGCCGGGACCTTGCCCCGGTTCCTCGGGCGTTGTAGCCGCCCACCCAGCCGCCGGGGGTCCAGCGGGCGAGGGTCGGGACGCAGCCGATCATCGAATCCAATGACTTGCAGCCGGTGACCGTTCCGTGTGGTATAAGGATAGAGTGCGCACCCGTGAGGATGAAACCATGAGAAGCACGAAGACGGGCGTCTCGGCGAGCGTGGATGTCCTGGAGCCGCGGGTGCAGCCATCGACGACGGCACCCCTGTTGTCCCAGCACGCCCTGA
Organism: Isosphaeraceae bacterium; assembly: GCA_021324445.1. Classification (GTDB taxonomy): domain Bacteria; phylum Planctomycetota; class Planctomycetia; order Isosphaerales; family Isosphaeraceae; genus JAJPJC01. The sequence goes on along the minus strand of JAJPJC010000037.1, from coordinate 4,387 downwards.
GTGAAGTCGTTCGCGATGTCCGGGCCATCATGAGCACGCTGGCCCGGACGGAGAACACGCTCCAGGCGAGTGGCCGGCTCACCAGGCTCTCCGCGCGGATTCCGTCCGGACCGCAAGAGCTCGCCCCGTCCTGGCGGAGCGACCTCGGGCTGTATCATCCTCATTCCGCCCGGTCGGTCCTCACGACGGAGAGGCAAATCCTCGGCGACCTTTACCGGTACGGCCACGGTGGAGGCAATGGCGGCAACCCGCCGGTGACCGGATCGGGCTCCACGCCCACCCCCACTCCCGGCCAGGGCATGGGGGGTACGACCGCCGGGTCGGGCTCCACGACCTACTCTCCTCCCGCCCAGGGCACGGGGGGTACGACCACCCCGGTGCCCGCGCCCAGTCTCGACAGTGTGAGGATTGAGAACACGACCGGCCTGGCCCTCGTGGTGACCATCCATCTGAACGTGCCGCAGAACCTCCAGCGGGTGATCACCGAGACCATTCCGGCGCAGCAGGGTTCGATCGTGCTCTTCAATTTCGGGACGGCGACCAATGCGTTCATGACGATGGACGTGAGCCGAGCGAACGCGGTCCAGATTCCGCCGCCGTGGACCAACATTAGCCTGTCGCAACCGCTGACCGGCTACAACGGGGCACTCTTCACGATCTCCTTGTTCGGTCCCAATTTCGACGTGAGCGCCTCCTGATCCCCGGCCGCCGTGAGTCCAGGCTGATGTCACGTTCGAGGCAGGACGCCCGATCCCACCACTCCACTCCCACCCCGAGAACGCATCATGAACCAGCCTCGGAATCCCACCCGTCCCTCCCGCCGCCGGTTCCTGGAACACACGAGTCGAGGCCTGGCCGGTGTGATGATCAGTCCCGCATTCGGAAGGATGGCCCCAGGCGTCGACCCGTCGCGGAAGCTGCGCGTCGCCGCCGTCGTCACGGAGTTCACCTACCGAAGCCACGCCCACGTGATCCTCGAGAACTTCCTGGAACCGTACCTGTTCAACGGCAAGCGGACCGAATCTGGAATGGAAGTCGTGAGCTTGTACGTGGACCAGTTCCCCAGGCGGGACATGGCGCGCGACGTGGCCAAGGCGTATGGCATCCGGATCGCTCCGACGATCGCGGAGGCCTTGCGGGTCGGGGGCAGCCGGCTGGCGGTGGACGCGGTGCTCTCCATCGGCGAGCACGGCCGGTATCCGACCAATAACAAGGGGCAGGTGGAGTATCCCCGCAAGCGCTTCTTCGACGAGATCGTGGCCGAGTTCCGCCGGAGTGGCGCGACGGCGCCGGTGTTCAACGACAAGCATCTGTCCTATCGAGCCGACTGGGCCCACGAGATGGTCGCGACCGCCCGCACGATGGGCTTCGGGCTCATGGCGGCCAGCTCGGTTCCCCTGGCCGAGCGCCGACCGCCGCTGGAGCTGTCCCCAGGCGCGCGGATCACGGAGGCCGTCTCGCTGCATGGCGGCAACCTGGAGGGTTACGACTTTCACGGGCTGGAAGTGTTGCAGTCGATGGTCGAAGCGCGAGCCGGGGGTGAAACCGGGATCAAGGAAGTCGAGTTCTTCGATGGGGACAGGCTGTGGAGGGCGGCCGACGATGGCCGATGGTCGCCCGCCCTGGCCGATGCCGCCCGGGCGACCGATCCCGACCCGCGGCGGCCCGGTCCATTGCAGGAACTGGTCAAGTCGGGCCGGTTCCCGCACAAGGTTCATGGCATCCTGGTCACCTACAAGGATGGCCTGCGCGGGATGGTGCTGAACGCCGCGCGAGACAGCACTCACTGGCATTTCGCCTGCAAGATCGCCGGCGACCCGGCGCCCAGGGCGACGAGCTTCTATGTTGGCCCCTGGGAAAACCGCAACCTGTTCAAGGCCCTGGCCCACGCGATTCAAGTGTTCTTCCGGGACCACCGGGCACCGTTCCCGATCGAGCGGACGCTCCTGACGACGAGTGCCCTGGACGCCGCCATGCAGTCCCGCTTCCAGGGACAGAAGCCGGTGGCGACGCCCTACCTGGACGTGGCCTACCCGCCGATGGACTTCCGAGCCATGAGAGAGATGGGAGAATCGTGGAAGATCCTGACGCCCGGTACGCCGCAGCCCCGGGGGATCGACACATTCACGCGCGACCGCCGCGAGGGCTGAGATCGCCTCTCAGGACACCTGGGGTCCCAGCCCCAAGTCTGCGAAAACCTACGGTAAGCAACCCCTTCGCTTGTCAATCTGGAGAGGGTGGGCCACCAAGAGCCGAATCAGTGGGATGCCCTGAGAGATTGCGCAAGATTATGGCGATAACTCGCGGTGGGCGCAATGTTCACCCACGAACCGGCGTATTTTGCGCAAGGAAACAGGGTCCGATCCCGGGGGTCAATCTTGCGCGAAATACCGCGTCCGGCGGCTATCGAAGGGGTGAAGCGGGCCTCTCCGCGTCAGGCTGACCAGCCCCTCGACATTGCGCCCAATACGCTACCGTAGGTTTTCGCACGGATCGGGCCGCTACCCCATCATCCGATTCGGCGATCACCAGCAGATACCCTTCCGGCTCGATCTCGGTTATTCTGCGTCCATCCTCGGACGAAGAACCCATTCGAGGATCCGCGAATCGTCCGGACCGGGACCCCTCTGCCGAAGGAAGGAGGGCTTCGATGACCTCATCGAGCGGGTGGATCTCCACGATGGCCCTGCTGTGGATCGTCGGGATCATGACGCCCCTTGCGGCGCAGGAGCCGTCGGTCGACCTCGCCGGTTATCGCGCCGATTGCGGCGTGACGGTGCGGTGGGAGGATGACCGGCTCGCGCTGAGCTGGCCGATGGGAGGTGATCAGGCCGGCCAGCTCGTGCTCGACCTGCGGCCCGGCTGGCCGCTGTTTCGCACGATGGGGATCCGGCATCAAGCCGGCGAGAGTCTCTGGACGTTGTTGCGGGGCGCGCACCCCATGACCTACCTCCTGGTCGGGACGCGCCAGGCGCCGCCGGGCCGGCCGCCGGAAATGAGCGTCTTCAACGTCTTCTTCGACAGTCCCGTGACTCGGCCGTTCCAATCGTACGCGTCCAAGCTGGATCTGAAGCGCGTGCGCGTCACCAGTCGGGGCCATCGCGCCACCGTGGCCCTCGGCGAGGTCACGATCGGACCGTTCACCGGGGACCTGGAAATCACGGTGTATCGCGGCGCACCCCTGGTGCATGTTGAGGCCGTCGTCCACACCAGCGAGGACCGCCGGGCGATCCTCTACGACGCCGGCTTGATCTTCACCGCGACGACCCCCTCCCGCTTCGCGTGGGTGGACCCGGAAGGGAAGCTCTGCCGCGAGCGCGTCCCGGGGGACGAGGCCGTTCGCCCGGTGGCGGTCCGGCATCGCCTCCTGGTCTCGGAGACCGCGACGGGGTCGGTCGCGTGCTTCCCACCGCCGCACCAGTTCTTCTTCCCGCGCGATCGGACCGACAACCTCCGGACGGTCTGGTTTGGCGCGGGCCACCGGGGGCTCGACCTGCACTTCGGCTTCGGCATCCGCCAGGCCGAGGCGGGGGGCGGGTCGTTCGTCCCCTGGTTCAACGCTCCACCCGACACCGACCAGCGCCTCGGGGTCTTCTACCTGCTCTCCTCCGGAAACGCGGAGGAGGCCATCGAGCAGTCTCTGCGGTTCACCCATGGCGACCGCTTCCCGAAGCTGGCGGGCTATCACACGATGACCAGCCACTGGCACATGGCCACGGCCGTGGCGGCGCTCCAGCAGAAGGCGAAAGGCGGGAACCGGTCCACGCCCGACTTCGTCGGCATGTTCAAGGATATGGGCGTGGAGATGGTCCACCTGGCCGAGTTCCATGGCGACGGCCATCCCCAGGACCCCGGTCCGCTTCGCCTGACCGAGATGCAAGCCATGTTCGACGAGTGCCGGCGCCTCTCGGACGACACGCTCTTGCTCATCCCCGGTGAGGAGGCCAACGCGCCGTATCTGGGACTGCCGCGGCCGGGGAAGCATCCCGGGCACTGGATGTACCTGTTCCCCAGGCCGGTCTACTGGACGATGAAGCGCGCCGCGGGCCAGCCGTTCGTCGAGGAGAAGTCCCCCTACGGGCAGGTCTACCACGTGGGCAATCGCGCCGACATGATGAACCTCCTCGAGCAGGAGGGGGGCCTGGCCTGGAGCGCCCACCCTCGGATCAAGGCCTCGAGCTGGACGCCGGACCTCTTCCACCGGGAGGATTTCTACCTCTCCGACCACTGGCTGGGCGGCGCGTGGAAGGCGATGCCCGCCGACCTGTCCCACGACCGTCTGGGCCGCCGCGTCCTCGACCTGCTCGACGACATGGCCAACTGGGGCCAGAAAAAATACGTGCTCGGCGAGGTGGACGTCTTCAAGCTCGACCACACTCACGAGCTT
>JAJPJC010000034.1 GCA_021324445.1 Isosphaeraceae bacterium | reverse complement strand
CGGCGTTCCTCGCTCTCGGCGACTTTGAGGTCGGCTTCGGCGACCTTGACGGCGACCTCGGCCTTGGCGAGCGTGGCCCGCCGCGAGCGCAGCTCGGCCTCGGCCCGCTTGATGGTCGCCTTGGCCTGGTCCCGCGCCGCGGTGCTCGACTTGAGCTGATTGGTCGACTCCTCGAGGACCTGGGTATGGACCACGCCCTGCTTGATCTGGTGTTGGAGCCGCTGGACCTCGGCGGCCCAGCGGTCGACCTCGGACTGATACTTGTCGAGGATCGCCTGGGCCTCGCGGAGCCGCGCCTCGGCGGCCTTGACATCGGCCTGGGCCACCTCCACGACCTCCTCGGCCAGGTCGATCCGCTCCTGGTCGAGTACCACGCTCGCCTTCTTCGTCTCGAAGTCCTCGTCCAGCTCGGGCACGAAGAGAGTGGCGAGCACGTCGCCCTTCTTCACCTTGTCACCGATGTCGACCTTCCATTGCTTGATATAGGCGGTCGGCTTGGCATAGATCGACGTGCGCTCATAAGCTTCGATGAAGCTGGGCTGCCCCACGACCCGGACGATGTTCCGGACCTGCGGCTGGATGAGCTGCACGGTCGGGGGCTTCGTGTCGCCGACGAATTCAATCTTCGCCTCATGGCCGCAGCCCGGCGCCGCCAGGGCGGCCAGGAGAGCGAGCAGGAGCCAGCGGGGGCTGGCGCGACGATCCGAACCGGTGGGCCGAAGAGCGCGGCGCATCCGAGATCTCCTGGTCAGGGAAGGGGGGCGGTGCCTCGCGGTCGCCGCCCCGGGATTTTTTCCGAGATCATGGTCCATGGGCGTTCTCCAGGTTAGTGGGACGGTAGCAAGCCGGTTGGGTCCGGCCCCGGGCCATGACCGGCGTTCAGGTCGGGGCCGTTCGCCTGGGCCTGCGGCTTGGGCAATCCGGACGGGTCCACCGTGTGGCCGGAATGGCCCTGGCCGGCGAAGACGTGCGGGTCGTAGTACGAGCTCTCCGGATCATCCGGATAGATCGACGGCGACCGGGCCACCTTCTTGCCGATGACCACCGCGAAGATCGACGGCACCACCAGCAGGGTGGCAAATGTGGACATCACCAGGCCCCCGATCACCGCCAGGCCCAGCGGCGCCTGCATCTGGCTCCCCTTCTCCAACGCCAGCGCCATCGGCACCATGCCCACCGTCATGGCGCAGGCGGTCATCAAGATCGGCCGCAGCCGCTCGCTGGCCCCAAGGATCGCGGCCTCGACCGACGGCATGCCCCGCTTCCAGTGCTCGTCGATGAAGGTCACCAGCATCACCGAGTTGGACACCGAGACCCCCAGGCACATGATCGAGCCCATGAACGACTCGATGTTGAGCGAGGTGTGGGTGCAGTACAGGATGGTGGCGATCCCCGCCAGCACGCCGGGGACGGCGCCGACGGCGATGAGCGAGAGCCGGGGGGATTGGAAATAAGCGGTCAGGAGCACGAAGATGACGAAGACGGCGACGGCCAGGCCGATGCCCAGGGATAGGAACATCTCGTTCATGGGGGGGAGCTGGCCCATGGTCTCCACCCAAACGCCCCGGGGCGGCGCCCCGGCGGCCGCGAGGGCCTTTTCGACCTGACGGGAGGCCCGGCCCATGTCCTCGCCCTCGACGTTGGCCGTCAAGGTCAAATAGCGCTGCGACATGTCGCGGTCCAGTTCGCCGGGGCGTAGACCCCTGCGCACCGTGGCCACGTCGCGGACCATGAGGTTGACCAGCGGGTTGACCGACTGGAGCGGCAGGGTCTCGACATCCTCCGGCTTTTCCATCCGCAGGGGGGGGATCTGGATCTGGACCAGGTAGTCGAAGCCGGTCCTCACGTCGATCCAGTAGTTGAGGTTGGTGAACCGGGTCGACGACGTCGCCATCACCAGCGCATGGGCCACGTCCTCGACCTTGGCATCGCTCAAGCCGGCCTTCTCACGGTCGATGGTGACCTCGACGCTGGGGTAGTCGAGCGTCTGCACGAACTGGACATCGCGCAGGTAGGGGATGCGCCGCATGGCCGCGGCGATCTTCTCCGCGTGCTGCCGGACCATCTTCAGGTCAGTGCCGACGATGCGGACCGCGATCGGGGTCGCCGAGCCGAAGCTCATGACCGAGGTCACGATATCCCCCGGCTCGAAACCGAAGGTCGACTGCCTGGCCTGTTGCTCCGCCTCCTGCTTGGATAAGCCGCCCTGTGCCAGCCGCTGGGCCAGCCAGGGGATCACTCGCTCGGGCAGGACCTTGCGAAGCCGCTCGCGGAACTCATCGAGCTTGATCTTGGAATCCTCGCGGAAAGCGACCCGCAGTTGGCCATCGTCCGGTCCGCGCATGAACAGCACCATGTTGTCGATGCCGAAGTTGGGGGCGACCTGGCCCACGTAGCCCATGGTGATGGCGATGTTCTCGGGCTTGGCCTCGCGCTCGATCTCCTCCAGGCACTTGACCGCCATCTGCCGGGTCAGCTCGAAGTTCGACCCCGGCGGCGGCCGGAACCGCAGCACGAATTGCCCCGAATCGATCTGGGGGAACAGCTCGGTCCCGACCTGCATCCCCAGCACCCCCAGGACCACGCCGCATGCCCCGAGATAAATCGGCACGGTCAGCCAGCGCAGCCGGACGAACCAGTTCACCAGCTTGCCATACACCTTGAGCATCCGACCAAACAGGCCGCCCTGTTCCTCGCCATGCCCCCCGTGGTGCCTCAGGAGAGCCACGCACAGGATCGGCACCCAGGTGCTCGAGAGCAGGTAGGACGAGATCATGGCGAAGCCGACCCCCAGGGTCAGCGGCATGAACAGCGCCCGGAGCGGGTCGCCCATGATGAACGCCGGGATGAACACCGACAGGATGCAGACCGAGGCCAGGAGCCGCGGCACCGCCGTGGCGTTGCTGGCGTGCAGCACGGCCGAGGCGATGTTCGGCGTGTGACCCATCTGTACGTGCACGTTCTCGATGGTCACCGTCGCCTCGTCCACCAGGATGCCGATCGCCAGCGCCATGCCCCCCAGCGACATGATGTTGATCGTGTTCCCCGTCATCCACAGCCCGACCAACGACCCCAGCAGGGCCAGCGGGATGTTGGACACGACCACGATCACGCTCCGCGGGTCGCGGAGGAACAGCAGGATCATCAGCCCCGTCAAACCCGCCCCGATCATCCCTTCCGTGGCCACGCTCTCCACCGCCGCCACCACCGTCGGCGACTCGTCGAACTCGAAATTGATCGACACATCCTTGGGCACCGCGTCCCGGAACTTCTGCATCGACTTGTGCACGTCCGCCACCACCGTCAGCGTCGAACCCGTGTCCTTCTTGATGATCGGCAAATACACCGACTTCTTGCCGTTGACCAGCGCATACCCATAGGTGATGTCCACATCGTCCTGGATCGTCGCCACGTCGCGCAGGTAGACGTTCATCCCCGTCTTGAGCGGGATGTTCCCCATCTGCTGGATGTCCACCACCGTGGCGTTGTTGGCCACCACCGGCATCGAGTCCTTGATGTAGAGGTTGCCCGCCGGGATGATCGTGTTCCCCTTGGCCAGCGCATCGATGACATCCTGGGGATTGAGGTTGTAGTCCAGCAGCTTGTGGGGGTCGACGTTGATGACGATCGACCGCATGTTGGGTCCAAACGGGGAGATGGCCACGGTGCCGGGGACGTACTTCTGCACCAGGGGCCGGATGATGTTCTGGGCCAGGTCCCCCATGGCCCCCAGCGAGGTGATCTCGCTCTCGAAGACGAGATAGCCGACCGGGACGCTGCCGGCATCCATCCGCATGATCATCGGCGGCAAGGTGCCCTTGGGCATCCAGGACATGGCGCGGTCGGACATGGCCACCACCTGGGCCATGGCCTGGCCCATGTCGGTGCCGGGGAAGAACGAGAGTTCGGTCAGGGCGACCTGCTGGATGTTCCGGGTGTTGATGTCCTGGATGCCGTCCACATACTGGAAGTACAGCTCGAGCTGGTTGACGATGAAGCCCTCCATCTGGTCGGGGCTCATGCCGATGTAATCGAGGAAGACGTAGATCTTCGGGACATTGAGCGACGGAAAGATGTCGACGCGCATCCGGGTGTAGGCCAGGGCGCCGCCGCTGATCAGGGCCACGACCATCATCAACGTCGTGACGGGGCGCCGCATGGCGATGACGGTCGGATTCATAGTCCAGACTCCCTGCCGCTACCGGTCCAGCCCAACCGAGCGGCTTCGAATGTCCGATCGAGTTCCTGAACGTCGCTGGATCGCTGTGTCCAGCCGGAGCGTTCCACCGTCCAACTGCCCGTGGGTTCCCAGGCAGCCGGTGCCCTGATAACTTGAGCTCCAGGCCGAGCGATCAGTAAGGGGGAATTGGCGGCCCTGCGGAGCCGATTCCCTACCCTTTGGGTGTGCATGTTCGTTGGAGTTCCTGTCGTTCTGATCAAGAATAGGAACAGTTTCCATGACGTCCTCGCCCAGCGGTCGGCGCGGGGGTGGACCACGGTGGAGCAACGGTGGAACAGAACCGATCTCGCGCTGGGCGCGGCGGTGCACGGCCGTGTCTTTCGACTCGAGCCGAAACCGCTTTCCGGATCGCCAGGACTCAGGCACCGCAACCGGGTTTGACCGGTCGTGGCGGTCGAAACCTTGATCGCCACGCCCAGGGCGCGCATCAACAGCGGTTCGACACGCGGCTCACCTGGGACATCACCCGCGCGATGGGGCTCAACAACGGAGCGGGTGGAGCGCTCGATCGAGGCCCGAGGCGCTCAAACCCCGAGCAGTGTTGGGAGAGGAATGGGGAGATAGGTCGAGGGAGAAACCCACCAGTCGAGTCGTCTCGCTCAGCTCCGTTTCCGTCTTGGAAGTCAGGGCCTTGACTTGAACCGCACGCGGCGCGATGGAAGCCGCTGACGGACGGGGGAAATGCGAGTGGGGCATGCCGAAATTGCGGCGGAGGCTTCCTGGCGGGGAGTCGCCGTAGGGCCTCAAGGGCCGGATCGGCGAGGACATCACCGCCACCAGCAGTGCCAGTGCGGAGACCGCGCGAATCACAGGGTTGAGGACGCTTCCGTTGACCATGACCCTCAAATCCGACGACCCGATGAGCAGACTCGCTGCATTCTTGGATCCGAGAGCGAACTTGTCAAGCCCTCCCGGCCGGCAGATGGCAGCCGCATGGCAGCCTGGCAGCCGGGGCGGCTGCCCCACAGCGTCAGAGCACGGTGAACAGCACGATCCGCGCCCCCTGGATGACCCGGGCTCGCTCCTCCGGCGTGATCGCGCCGCGGGCCACGATCTCGTCGAGCAGGCCGAGCGTATTGGTGATCACGAAGAACTGCGCGACACCGATCTTGAGACGATCGCGGTTCTTGGCGAGGAGCCGCAAGACCTCACGGATGGTCACCGCCTCGGCGAAGGGATGATCCGGGTTGGCCTGCCAGCGCGGGACCTCCGGGGCGTTCAGGGCCTGGCGGACGACCTGATGGATCATCCCGGCGATGGCGGTCAGCTTGGGATAGTCGAGCGTCTCGGCGGTGTCCTCGGGCGTGTGATAGCGCGGATTCTCGCCGGTCGTGAAGAACAGGAACGGGATGCTGCGGTTTCGGAACGGGCCGTAGTCGCTGCGGTTGAGGACCAGCAAGTCGGCGCCGAGCAGGCCGACGGTCAACGGCCGGTCCCGACGCGCCGCGTCGAGCCAGGCGCGCAATCCCGGCGCGTGTTCCGAGCCGATCACGAAGACGTGATCCTGGCAGATGCCGGCCAGGGCGCGGCCGATCATGTCGGCGGTGAGGAACAGGACGATCCGTTCGAGGGGGACCGGCGGATGGGCCACGAAATAGCGCGAGCCGAACAGGCCGGCCTCTTCCAGGTCAAAGCCGAGGAACATGACGCTGCGCCTCGGCGGAATCGGTGCCTCGACGAGGCAGCGGGCCACCTCGAGCATCATGGCGACGCCGGAGGCATTGTCATCGGCACCCGGGAAGAGCTTGCCGCCCCGGACGCCCAGGTGGTCGAAATGGGCCGCCACGATCACCCATTGATCCCGCACGAGCGGGTCCGACCCGCGGAGCAAGGCGCCGACGTTGCGGCCGATCCGGGTGCCCGGCTCGTTTCCCGGGATCGTCTGGGTGTATTCGCCCTGGAACAGGCCCTCGAGCCTCAGCCGGCGGAATTGCTCGGTGAGATAGACCGCCGCCTTTTCCCCCCCGGGGCCGCTCCGGCCCCCAAATTCCGGCGACGCCAGGACATTCACCACCTCCCGCAACCGCGTCTCTTCGGGACTGGGTGGATCCGCCGCCAGGGCTGGTCCGACCGCCGGGCTCGTACCGAAGGCCATCGCGACCAAGAGGAGCACCGCAAGCCCGCGTCGTGGCGGTCGTCCCCGGTGCCTGCCGGCGGCACGCCGGATGACCCCTCCGGCCCGTCGAACCCTCGCGTCTGACATGACTGATTCCTTCTGTCCCGGGGAAATTCGAACATCGCGCGCACGCTCGCCAATCGTGTGGCATAGTACCCACGGTTTGGGAATAGGCTCCCTACACGGAGGTGTATTGTGCCGCGCCGTTCATGGATCAAAGTGTTCGCCCTGACCCTCGCGATCACCGGCCTCGGCGGGATCAAGTCGGCCGAGGCGCAGGATTGGACCGACTATCTCCACTGGCCGTACGTCCCGCCCCAAGTCCCCGGGAACGGATTCGAGTATAACGGACTCTACGACGGCTGGTACCGCTATCCGCGCGAACAGCGGATCGTCCCCCAGATCCAGGGGCCGTATTACCGCAACGAATACGGCGGCTACAAGCTCTTCGGCTTCTTCCGCCACCCCCACGGCTGGCACGATTGGCAAAAGAAGCGGTTTTACCAGGGGATGCATTTCACCATGGACGTCTTCTGAGCCGGCTGGCGGCGGATCGTGGAACGCACAGGGCGGGTGGGTTGCACTGGCTGCGGCCCACCCGCTTTCTTGCGCCGGCGGCTTTGGAGTAAGCGCATGGATGAGACCGGGCAAACGCGAGACATCAGCCCAGATTCCACCACCCCAGGGCGGGTCGAGGAGACCGTGGAAGCTCCGCGCGGAGTGGGAGCGTCGGCTGAATCATCAAACGATGAGGGCATTCGGGCTGCTCGGAGCACCGCCTCGGGTGTCATCTCCGGGCAATTCCCGACCACAATGCCGTGGCGGCCGAATCCCGGGGGACAGACGAGGTCCCTGGAGGAGGCCATCGAGATCGCGCGGCGAAATGGAGTCCGGATCCCGGAAGACGTGGCCTTCTACGTCGATGAGTCGGGTGAGTTGGGGCCAACCATCACGGCCCGAGGTCCTGAGGTCAAGAGGCTCCCTGGGGAGCATGTGAACTGGTCGGATCTGGCCCACGACATCACGGGCAAGGTGCCCATCACAATCCGACCTGATATCCTGCAAAGCGACGAGGCCATCGTCGCGGTGTTCGCACACGAGTTGCATGAGTGAGATTGAGGGATTTCGGAGAATCGTCCGTAGGCGCGGCTCGATCTCGATCGAAGAATTCATCGCCAACCACGCCTGGGATAATCCTGGGAATCTCCATGACCAGGCGTGGGACATCGCCGACGCCTTGGTCCGACGGATGAGAGGTGAAAATCCATGAACATGCCTCAACGCGTCGCCCAGTACGAACGTGGAGCGGTCAGCAGCCATGAGATGATGGTCGACAGCCTGAACTTGGTCGACCCCGGTGAGCCCCAAGCCGTGCTAGATCTCCTGCCGCCGCATCTCCTGCCTCGTCTGAGAGAGTTCGTCGAGACGTACCGTCCGGGTGTGATGCTCTCTTCCCACAGCGGAGCGATCCCGACCCTGGCCCAGGTCGAGGCGGCGAAGCGAACGCTCGACACGATCGAGCGGGAGGAAGCCCCGCACGTCAGTTCGGCGCAAGGCTTGCCCCCCGAGACACCGGTCGGGCTCAACGCTGCCTTGCCGGAAGATCTTCTGAGCCGAGGCGCTGGATGAACATTGGTGTCGGGATCAAGCCGCTGAGGAAGCGGTTCGGCCTCCTGTCATCGAACCTCGACGCGGCCCAGTTCGACCGCGATCTGGTAGTACGCTTCGGCGGCAAGCTGGACCTGCTCCAGGTCGATCCACTCATCCTTGGTATGGGCCTGGGCGATGTCGCCGGGTCCGAAGACGACGCAGGGTAAACCCGCAGCGCCCAGCGGCCCGGCATCGGTGCCGAAGGGGACGCCCATCACGTCGGGCCGGCGGCCGGTCGCCGCGGCGATGGCATCGGCCAGCGGCTCGAGCCATCCCGCGGCCCGGGGCGAGAGCGGCGGCAGGTTCACCCAGGGCTGGTCGTGCTCGATCCCCTCGAGACTCCCCAGGTGCTCGGTCAACATTCGCGCGACCTGTGCCAGGCATCCCGCCGCCTCCTCGCCGGGGAGGAGGCGACGATCGACCTCGATCTCGCACCAGTCGGGGACGACGTTGACGCTCAGACCACCCTCGATCCGGCCGACGGACAGGCTCGGCGGGCCCAGGATCGGGTCGGGTGCCGACCGGGACAGCGACCCGGCGAACGACTCGAGGGCCTCCAGCACGCGGCCCATCCGGTAAATGGCGTTGACGCCCAAATGCGGCGCCGAGCTGTGGCAGGCCACCCCCCGGGTGCGGATCTTCCACCGCAGGGCCCCCTTGTGGCAATGGACCAGGTTCAGCAGGGTCGGCTCGGCGACGATCGCCAGCTCGGCCCCGTGGTCCGTCTCCGCCAGTCGCGACGAGCCGGTGTGGGTGAATTCCTCGTCCACCGTGCAGGCCAGCAGCACCGACGCCGAGCCGGCGGGCTGCTCGCGCACCAGCCGGGCAAAGGCCGCCAGCATCGCCGCCAGGCTCCCCTTGACGTCACACGAGCCGCGGCCGAACAGCCGCCCCGCGCGGACCTCAGGCACGAACGGCGGGATCGTCATGCCGTCGGCCGGCACCGTGTCCTGATGCACGTCGAAGAGGATCGTCCGCCGGGACTCGGGGGCCTCGTACCAGGCCAGCAGGTTGTCGCGACCCGGAGCGATCGGCTGCCGTCGAAACGGGACGCCCAGATCCTGGAACCGGCCTTCGAGGTAATCGGTCAGACGCGTCTCGAGGAACCCCGCGCCGGCGAGCGGACGCCCCATCGGGTTGACGCTCGGGATCGCGACCAACTCCGACAGCAGCCCAGTGACTTCATCCACGGAGCGGGCTCCTCGATTCGTCGGCGAACGCATAGACTCACTTGACGCGTTCGAGGTACTCGCCGGTCCTGGTGTCGATCCGGATCCGCTCGCCCGGCTTGACGAACGGCGGCACGTCCACTTTCAGCCCGGTCTCCAGCGTGGCTTCCTTGTACTGGTTGGTGGCCGTCGCGCCGGCCAGGGCCGGCGGGGTGTCGGTCACCGTCAACTCCACGAAGTCGGGGATCTCGATCGAGACCGGCTTGTCGTTGATGTACTTGACCATCACCCGGCTGTTGGGCAGGAGATAATCCATCGCCGTGCCGATGATGTCCGGCCCGAAGTGGAGCTGGTCGTATGTCTCGGTGTCCATGAAGACGTGCTCATCACCGGCCGAATACAGGTACTCGTATTCCTTGGTCTCGACGTAGGGGACCTCGATCTGATCGACCGAGCGGAACCGCTTCTCGATCAGCGAGCCGTTGTTCATGTTCCGGAGCTTGGTCTGGACCATCGCCCGGAGGTTGCCCGGCGTGTGGTGGGCGAAGTCGAGGACGACGAAGTTGACCCCCTCCATCGTGATCACCATCCCCCGGCGGATATCGGTCGCTTTGATCATCATGGCGCGTCGCGTTTCTCCTGGAGTGCTCTGGTTTGCGATCGGTTTGGATTCCTCGGATTTCCTCAAGTGTAAGCCAGCCGCAGGGATTTGACCAGGCCATCCTCAACGGGGATCAGGTCGAGCAATCCCTCACGGTTGGGCGGGCGCGGCCGTGGGCCGCGCGGTCGGTTTCAAGCTCGCGAGGAAGCTGATCAGGTCGGTGAACTCGATGGGGGTGAGCGAGTCGGCCAGGTGCTCCGGCATGATCGAGACCGCGCCGGAGCGGCGAACTTCGATGTCGCGCTTGGGAATTCGCACGACTTTGGCTTCGGCGTCGGCCAGCTCGAGCATCTCCTTGGTCTCGGCCCGGACCACTCCCGTGACGACCTTGCCGCCGCGGAGGGCGACGATCGCCGGCTGATAGCCCGGCGCGATCCGGCTCGAGGGCTCCAGCACCGAGCGAATCAGCTCCGCCCGATTGTACTTCGAAGCCAGGCCGGTCAGGTCCGGTCCGATCGTGGCGGTCCCCTGGCCGCTTGCGCAGTGGCAGCGGCCGCAGCCGACCCCCTTGGGATCGAAGAAGATCTCCTCCCCGCGGCGGGGGTCACCGTCATGTCGCATCGCGAACTGGCGGAGTGCCTCGACGGCCGCGGCGGTCGACCGCCCGGTCGCGGCTGGCGCCGCCGGCCCGCGATCGCCGATCGCCCGCAAGGCCGACTCGGCGGCTTGCCTCAGGTGCGGGTTGCGATCGCGGCTCGCCGCCTCATAGATCGATCGGCCCCGGGGGTCTGGCAACCGGCACAAGGCCGCGATCGCCGAGGCACGGTCCGGCGCGTTCGGATCGCCGGCGTGGGCCACCAAGCGGGGGACCGCCGCGCGGAGCCGGAAGGCGTCCACGGCCAGGATCGCGGCTTCGCGGACCTCCCAGGCCGGGTCGTCGAGCCGGTCGAGCACCACTTGCTGGACCTCCGCCGGCAAGGCCTGCTTGACGTTCAGGCTCAGGAGCGCGGCGGCCCGGATCGCCGGCGCGGGGTTCTCCAGGAATGACGCCAGGTCGTTCGGCGGCAGCAACCCCGCCCCGGCCAGCCCCGACAGGGCGCGGGCCACCAGCCTCGCCGGCGCGTTCGGGTCATAAATCACGGTCAGCCGAGCCCGAAGGGACTGTCGGTCCCGGAACGACGAGAGGCCCTCCAGCGCCCCGGCCCGGACCACCTCGGGGCGGTTGGCATCGGTCAAGAGGAGGGCCAGGATCGGTGCCGACGCGGCATCACCGATCCGGCCCAGCGTCTCCGCCAGGGCCGCCTGGTTGCGCGGATCCGGCTCCTTGACCAGCGCGGCGCGGAGCCACGGGGCGGCGGCCCGCCCCTGCTGGCCCAGGCCGGCGATCGCCTGGGCGCGCACCGAGCTGTCCCGGTCGGCCAGGCCCAGGGCCAGACCGCGCCTCACCTGCTCCATCCCCTGCGGCGACCAGTCCCGCGTCTTCTCCGGGACACGCCCGGCCAGCGGGTTGGGCCCGAACCAGGAGCCGGACCACTCGGGGTACCGGCGATACTGGCCTGCCAGGTTGGCGACGAGGCGGGCTCGGATTGCCGGCGAGCCGGTGCGCAGCAGCGACTCGGTCAGGGCCTCGACCACCGCGACGGCCCAGGCTTCCTCGCTCAGCGCCAGGGCCGACTCCCGCCGGCGATCGTCGAGCAGCGCAGCGACGAGAGCGTCCTTTTCCCAGGCGTCGAGCCGACGGATCGCCCCGCGCACCGACCAGGCCGCAAAGCGATCGGCCTCATCCAGGGCCGCGAACAGGGCCGGGCCGGCGCGGACGTCACCCAGCTTGCCGATGGCAATCGCCGCCTCGCGACGGACCGCGGCGTCCCGATCCCTCAGCAGCCGGACCAGATCCGGCAGCGCCGTCCGATCGTGGCGAATGCCCACCGAGCGGATCGCCTGGAGCCGGACCTGCGCCGCGGAGTCAGACAGCACCGAGCCGATGATCCGCCGGACCTCGGGACCGCCGATCGCGTCGAGCGCCCAGAGGGCGTGCAGCCGCCCTGCCTCGGGGCCGCCGGACGTCAACCGGTCCGCCAGCACGGGGATCGCTGCCGGACCCAGGCCGGCGAGAAGCCGTTGCGACTCCAGGCGGACCGCCAGCGCCGGATGGTCGAGCGCCCGCAGGCGAATGGCCGGGTCCCGCCCGGACGGTCGCGGAGCCGGCCGGGCCGGGCCCGCCCCGCTGTACCGTAGGCGGTAGAGTCGTCCGGTCCTGGGCCCGGCGGCCCGCCAGCCGTTGAAAGCCCAATCGACCAGCCACAGACTGGCGCCGTCGGTCGATACCGCCAGGGAGAACGGCCGGAAGTCCTCGACCTCGCCCTTGGTCACAAGGGCTGTCCGCCTGGTCACCGCGAACGTGCCCCCGGTCTTGCGGATCTCAAACCGCAAGACTGCCTGGAGTCCCCAGTCGCAGAAGAACAGGTTGCCGCGATACTCCGGCGGCAGCCCATCCTCGTTGTAGCAGATCCCCTGCGCCCCGGCCCCGCCGATCTGTCCAGCCATGATCGGCAGACTGCGCCGCGGGGAGCTCAGGAACTGGTAGGGGTATCCGTAGTGCCCCCCGACGATGTGATGAGTCAAGCTGTTCGGCCACTTCTTGCTATCGTCGTCGTTGCCGTAAGTGAAGATCTCGTCGGTGGCCGAGAGCGCAACCGACATCGGATTGCGCTCGCCGGTCGAGACGACCTCCAGGCCCGTTCCGTCGGGCCGGATCCGGATCACGCCCCCGCCAAAGAGCTGGATGGTCGTCCCGTCCCGACCCACGCCCCGCGGGATCCCCTTGTCGCCGACCGCGATGTACAGGAAGCCATCCATCCCCAGGCGGATCCCCGAGGCGATGTGATCGTTCAGTCCGCTGGCGCCCGGCAGCTTGGGGCCCAGGCCGGTGATCAAGTCCAGGCGCTGATCGGCCTGGCCGTCGCCATCCGTATCGCGGAAGGCTGATAGGAACGGTGCGTGGACCACGTACAGCGTCCCGTCGACCCATTCCAGCCCCATGACGCTCCAGAGCTGATCGGCGAACGTCCGGATCCGGCCGTCCTGGATCGCCACCACGCGATCGCTCGGCTCCGTGGGTGGCCCGGGCATGTCCATCGGATCGGACCCGAGATAAATCGTCCCGTCCGCCGCCGCCACGATCGCGGTGGGATAGAGGATCCGCGGTGACTCCGCGACCAACTCGATCGACCATCCGTTGGCGACCGCGGGCAAAGGGCGAGCCGGCGGCTCGGCGGCTCCGGTCTCCCCCAGGGGAAACGCGACAATCAACGCGAGCGCTAGGATTGCTCGCATGGTGGGATCACCTTCTTCCTTGATCGGTGTTGGGGGGGGCCTCGCTGGTCCCCCTGGCTACGACTCCGTCACTGGTGGGCGCATGGGAATTCTCAGGAGCGGTGGGGCCAGGAGGACAGAGATTGTAGCGAGCCCGCCGGGATGCCTCAACGCGAGGATCGGGCGCTTCAGGGTTGTCCCCTTCTCCGAGTATTTTCGTTTCCATCCCTATGTCCCGCTGATCCCGCATATCTATCAGATTCCCACGACCCCCCTCAAGAATCAGATCTGGCTCAGTCGGTTCACTTGACGTGTTCCTGGTGGCAGTGCCACTCGGTCATCTGGCTCAGTCGGCTCAAGCTTTCTTAGTCGGCCTTGTTGGGGCGAGCAGCGCAGCCACATGGAACTCACAATTCATTGCCTTAAAAGGTTTTACGATTGAGACTCCCGCGGGCGGCCCAGGCCGGTCTCCACCGTCACCGGCGCCCAGCACCAGCTTGCGGCCCGAGTCGCCGCCGAGTCGCCGCCAACCACCACCGGCCCAACGCCGCCGATGCCCAGCACGGGGCTAGAGGCGGAGTCGCGGCCGGCCGAATTGCAGGAAGATATTGATCAGCCCCCCCGATCGTCAGTTGGGGTCCGACTCCCCTCTCGGAGACGAACCTCCTGATGGGCTTCCTCCATGTGAGAGACCTGTTCGGCGACTGCGACATCCGCACATTCGGCTGGGTCGAGGGTGGCTAGACCGGAGTTCCAGGGCCGATTTTCCGTAACTCGTTACGACCAGATGAGTTACATAGATATCGTGCCGGATCTGGCCACCCATAAAAACTAATTAATTCATCGTCCTAACTCCCTGAAAGATCTAGATTTAAGATCTCATCCGCTTTAGCGAATTTAGTGGCTACAAAAGGAGGCCGTTTTGCGGCAAAGGCATGTAGAGGAAAGACTTACGTCGATTTCGGCCTGGAACTCCGGGCTAGACCGGCGCGGCGGCCGGGACGGGAATCCTTTCAGTCGAGCCCCGGCTGAACCGCCTCGGCAATGAGTTCTTGCTCAGAGTCTGCTCCCGAAGCCCCGGAGGGGGCGGTGGTCAATAGCCAGGGGCGTCAGCCCCTGGGACCGTTCCTCCTCTCCCCTTGGGAGAGCCCCGCAGGGGCGACAGTCACCCCTGTCGCCCCTGCGGGGCTCCTGGGAAGGGAGGGGGGCTCGGCTGACGCTCCTGGCTATTGACCACCGCCCCCATTCGGGGGCTCAGATACTTTAGGAACAGGAACAGACTCTCAATCAGAATGGCCTCACGGGCGAGAAGCCGCTCCGGCAGGACGGTTTCAATCTTGGTTTTATGATAAGGTACTTCGCCGGTGCCGCCGCCGCCTTGGGTGCGGCCAAGGGTGGCATCGGCTATCCGGCCGGTATGGCCTGTACACGATCGGCATCTCCCATCTGACCCCCCAACTCGACACCAATTTTCGTGCGGAATGGTTCGACGATGTGCAACGAACTCGGACCGGAGTGAACACGAACTCCGCGGAAGTGACCGGGGGGATCAACTGGCACCCCATCCAGTATTTCGAGATCCGCCCGGAGATCCGCGGTGACTTCGCCGGCACTCCCGCCTTCGAGGTGAAGGGCGCCCATACGCATCGCGACCAGTTGAGAGGTGGAATCAGCTTCCTGGTCACGTTCTGACACCGGATCATTCGGGTCCATGGAACGGCGGCAGTGATTCCGTCGCCGCCGTTCGGGGCCCGAGACGTAGCGAGCCGTCGTGCGTTTGAATGGAACATCGCCAAGGCGGCTTGCATGCAGGTACGACCCCTGTCGTCAAAATGACCCAAACACCGAACCCAGTCCAATGATAGCAACAGATGCGATGATCGTGCTGACGATCACAGTCATCACCATATCGAAATAACTTTCCCAGTGCGTCAGTCTGCTGACTTGAAGCACCGTCAGGACTGTGCCATTGTGGGGAAGGGCGTCGAGCGTGCCGGCGCTGATCGTGGCCACGCGATGCATCAGCGCGGGATCGATGCCATGCTCAACGGCGAGGCGCAGATAGGTGTCACCGAGTGCATCGAGCGCGATCGTCATCCCGCCGGAGGCCGAACCGGTCAGCCCGGCAAGCAAGTTCATGGCGACAGTGAGCGAAACCAGCGGCCCTCCTCGCATCGACAGCACCGCGTCGCGGACGCCCGCGAACGCGGGCATGGCCGCCACCACAGCGCCAAAGCCAACGACACTGCCGACCGTCAAGACCGGCAAGACCGAGGAATTGGCGCCGGCATCCATGCTTTCTCGCAACGCGGGCAGACGCCGGTAGTTGACGATAACGACGGTCAAGGTCCCAGCCGCGAGCGCCACGGCGACCGACCATACACCGGCCACTGCCCCGATCGTGATCCCGCCCCACACTTCCTCGGCTAGGAACGAGAAATCGAGGCGCGGGAGAACGACCAGCGACATCAGGAAGTTCATGGCCATGACCACCACGAGAGGCAGTAGGGCGAGAACGAAGGTGGGCTCGCCGACGCCGCGCTTGCCATGGACGGTTTCGGCCGGATCGAAATCGCCTGCCGCCGTCGCATGCTCGCGAATCTTCTCGTCGATGGCAGGAGCAGCGTCCGGACCGTCGCCATAGCCCTCGCCGGCCTGGCGCGCGGCCGCTTCGGCACGGCCGAGCCACCACAGGCCGAAAGCCATGGTGATGATCGACGCGATGATGCCCAGTCCGGGAGCCGCGAAGGGCGTGGTGCCGAAGTAAGGCATCGGAATCGCGTTATTGATCGAGGGCGATCCTGGGAGCGCCGACATGGTGAACGTAAATGCACCAAGACAGATGGTAGCCGGCATCAAACGGCGCGGGATATCCGCGGTTCGGAACATCTTCTGCGCCATGGGTACCAGCACGAAAAAGGCAACAAACACGCTGACGCCACCATAGGTGACTACGGCTGAGGCGAGCACGACCGAGAGCATCGCGCGGTGTGTTCCCAACCGTTCGGTCAAGTAACGCGCAATCGAGGCGATCGAACCGCTGTCATCCATGAGCTTGCCGAACAACCCGCCGAGCAGGAACAAGGGAAGCCATCGCGCAACGAAGCGAGACGCACTGCCCATGAAAGTCTGCGTCCAATGGGCGAGAAGCGGCTCGCCCGACATCGCAGCGGCCAGGAGCGCAGCTGCCGGGGCCACCAGCAGTACGCTCCAGCCTCGAAAGGCGAGCCACATCAATAGGGCGAGCGCGAGCAATATCCCAAGGAGTCCCATGGTTCTGCCCTCCATCACCAAGACGGAAGCCGCTCACGCGGCAGGATGGTTTACGCGGTTCACGGTAGCCAGTCGGACAGCGCTTCGCGAAGGCGGCCCGCCACACTCGATCGATCGATCCCCGACGCGTCTCGCTTGACGCTCGCTGCCTCGTTGAGGCGGGCGAGCGCGCGGGTTCGCCTCGGAGTCGCACCCGAATTGAAGCCGGGCCAGACGAGCTTGCGGAGGACGGTGGGATTCCGGTCGTCATGGCTCCCGGCCACGACCCCGACGATCGCGTCCGGATCCTTGGTCACCTCCTGGTAGAACGCCAGGCAGCGCTCGACGCCCACCACCACCACGGGGCGGTGGTCCTCGGGCTGGATCGAGGCGAGGGTATCGTCCACCCTGCGGAAGAACTACCGGTGCGACTCGTCCCGCACGGCCGATCGGTTGATCCCCTGGCCCCCGGGGAGTCGGGACGCCCCGCCGGGCCCCT
The DNA here is from genome assembly GCA_021324445.1 of Isosphaeraceae bacterium. Lineage (GTDB taxonomy): Bacteria > Planctomycetota > Planctomycetia > Isosphaerales > Isosphaeraceae > JAJPJC01. The sequence continues at coordinate 10,736 of JAJPJC010000034.1, read as the reverse complement.
TGTGGACCATCGGGAAGGGCTTGGTGCGGTCTTCGGTCAGGACGTTGGTCGTCGCATCGAACAGCCGTGTCGGCGTCTCGGTCAACACCAGGACGCGATAGCGTGGAGACCGATTGAGCGAATCGACAAGGTCGCGCGTCGCGAACGTCGCGTCGATCACGACCCTTGCCCTCGGGCGCAACGGAAGCTGAAGTGCCGTCGCGATCTCCCGGCTCGCGAAGAGGGCCAGGCCCTCGAGCGAATGTTCCCCGTCCACGCGATCGACGAGCCGGTTCAGGTGCTGGACCAGGGCCGCGACCTCGCGCTTCTTGAACTCGCTCCGGAGGCGCTTCAGCCCCTCCGCCGCGAGATTCTTCACGACGATCCGGTCCTTCTGGCTCGCGGGGGCCGTTCGGTGGGTGGGGGCGAGCCGGAGGAGCGACGGGTACTCGTGATGGTCCGGGACCCGCTTCAGCTCGCTTCGACAGATCGTGGGTCACATTGTCTCCGGGCGAATGGGAGTCTTGCCAACGGGGCGCTTCCGGGAAGGCGAGCCTCCGGGCGAGCCGGCGGGCGCTGGGGCTCGGACGGAGCCTCGCCCTCCCGAAATCGCCTACGGTCCTTGAGTCCAGGGATCGCGCTCTCGGAATCCACAAGGATCACGGACTCACCGTGAAAACTGGATCGTCGCGGCCTGCGGGCCGCCGAGCAGCTCGAAACCGAATTGCTTTTCGCCAAGGTTGACAACCTTGCCAGCCAAGGCCGGGGCATCGGCCTGCGTGAGCGTCAGGATCCCATCACCATACTCGGCGTCGCCGGTAATCGAATCGACCTGACCGCGGGAGTTGACATCCCAGGTGAACTGGCCGTCGTCCCGCAGGGTCACTTCGATGCTCAGATCGGGCATCGGCTTGGCCTTCCAGGTACCGAGCAAGGCCGCCGGGGGAGTGGAGGGTTCATGCGTCTCGGCCGTGTCGGAGGCACGAGCGGGGCCGGTCGCCGCCGCGGTCGGAGTCTCGGAAGGAGCGGTCAGCGCCTTGGCGAACTGCGCGGCCAATCTGTCCCTGGGCTCGAGCTCGACGACGTGCTCGAATTGCTGCCGTGCCTGCTCGAAGTGCTCCTGGACCATGTAGTGGTAGGCCAGGACGAAACGCTTCGGCGCGGAGGACGTGTTCCCCAGGGCGGCCGACTCCAGCGCCCGGAGCTGACGGGTATAGGTGTCGGCATCAGAATAAAGTCCGACCATCGTGGGCCAGTCCCAGCCGGGGCCGGCGGTCAGCACCACGTAGAGCGCCGCCGCCGCCTCGTCAAACCGCCCCAGGGCGAAGAGGCAGAGCGCCCGGAATTCGTGCAGGACCGGATCGTTCGGGTAGTGCTGCAAGGTCAGGTCGGTGAGGCTCAGGGCGCGTGCGAACTCTCCGGCCCCGAAGGCGTCCCGCGCGGCCAGGAACGTCGAGTCGTCCTGGTCGGTGCCCTCGGGCTCGGGAGGGATGCTGGTCCGGTCGAGGGGACGGCTGTAATCCGGGACGAAGACCGGGGGCGCATTCGCGACCACCGTCGTGTTGATCACGGGGGCGATGAAATACGGGTTGGTGAAGCCTGAGTACAGCCAGCCGTTGGCCCATGAACCGAGTCCCCATGCGAAGAGACCCGCGTGACCCCAGGTGGGGAACAAGCCGATCGGCCCTCTCCTGGGCCAGAATCCCATGCCGACCGGACCGAACCAGCCGCCGAATCGGTTCCATCCCCAACCCCCTCGATACCAGTTGCCGAGGAAGGGGGAGTTGAAACGCCACCAACCGAGCCCGCGCCCCCCCCAGCGGCCACCCCACCAGTTGTTGATCATGATGTTATTGCTGAACCCGCCGCCTCCCCGACCTCCGCCGGGGCGGTTGATCCCGGGCCGGTTGACGACCCCGAGGTTGTCGCCGTAGTCGGGCCGACCAGGACGAGAGCCGCCGGCACCAGGTCGATAATCCCCCGGGCCTGGACGAGTCCCACCGGGACCAGGACGATTGCCGCCTGGTCCAGGGCGATTCCCACCGGGACCAGGACGCTTGTCGCCCAAGCCAGGATGATTGTCGCCTGGTCCAGGGCGATTCCCACCCGCGCCAGGACGAGAGTCGCCCAAGCCGGGACGATTCCCACCGGCGCCAGGACGGTAGTCTCCGATGCCAGGCCGATTCCCGCCGGGCCCCGGACGGTCGCCGCCCGAACCGGGTCGGTTACCGCCTCCCGGGCCGGCGATGCCACCACCACCCGTCCCGGGTCGGTTGCCGCCACCCGGCGAGGGCGAGGGGCGGGTCATCCCTCCCGTCCCGGGGCGGTACGCCGAGCCGGGGCCGTATGACCCGGTCGTCGAGCTCGGTCGTTGCGCGGGCCGGTCTGTCCCTCCCGGACTCGGCCGGTAAGCCGGGCCCCCGCCGGCCGGGCGCGACGCGCCCGGGCTGGGCACCGGGCGGGTCATCCCGCCTCCGGCCCGTCCCACCGATCGCCCATAGCCGGCTCCTCCCCCGCCCGATCGAGCTCCCCCGCCCGCGCGGCCGCCTCCCCCACCGCCCCTCCGCTGGCCGTGGGCGGGCTCCACGCAGGTCAAGCACAAGACGAACACAAGGACCAGTTTCCAAGAGATGCCCATGACAACGACCCTCGCGAGGATGTTGACAAGCTCTACGGTCATTCGCTTTCAGCCGCGGGCCCCGAGAGGCTGGAATCCAGGATTCCAGACGACACGGCCTGGCTCGAAATCAGGGCCGATCCCTCTTGGGAGCCGATGTGCCAGAGGCTGGTTTTCGCTCCGGGGGCGGCGCGGGCCGGTCGGAAGCGGGCGGAGGTGGCTTGCGGACCATCACGACCTCCTCGATATCGGGGAGCCGTTCGGTACCGAGAATGCGGTCGGTCGATCGCAACTTGAGCGAGTCCTTGTTGATCGGCTCGATGACCTGAGTTGACGACGTCGTGAGACCGTCGCCCGTGATCCCGCTCGCCTTGACGATCCAGGCGTTGCCCGAGCGGGTCCATTGTCCTTGGCCGAAGTCCCCTTCGGAATCGAAGACCCAGGACCGAATCTGCTTCGCTTGCGGATCCCAGCCGATCCACTGCGTCCCGCTCCGGCCGGGTTCGCCGGCGATCTGGACCGAGTATTTGCGAACCAGGAACTTCTGACCTTCCTCCCAGCGCACGGTGGACGCGACCTTGCCATCTTCGCCCTCGTCCACCCAGTCGCCGACCAGCCATTCGAGGTCTCGGAGCGGTCCTCCCTGGTCCGAGGTCTCGCGGGTCGCGGACGCGTCGTCGCGAAGCTCGGCCAGCCGCCACTGGTCTCCCTTCCGAACGGCGATGAGGCCGTAACGCCCCGAGGACAGCGCAGTGCCTCCCTCGTCCTGAAGTTGGAATCGGCCCACGACCGAGGCGACGTCGGGGGACAGGAAGTGGACCGCTTCGATCTCTCCCGAGATCTTGCACGTCGGTCCCTTGCCGAACGCTTCGGCGTAATACTGGCCGATTGCGTCACGCCCCCGAACGATCTCCCCGTCCGGGTCGAAGAGTTCGGCGTCGTCGGTGAATCGAGCCGCGAGCCCCTTGGCGTCGGCCTGGTTGTAGGCGTTGATCACGGCTTTGAGTAAGTCGCGGATCTCCACTTGGCCGGGAGGGGTTGGAGTCGCCACCTGGGCCTTCTGCCCGTCTTGCGGAGAGGTCGCTCGCGAGACGGCGACCCACCCGATCACGATGCCGGCGAACATCAGCGATGGCGAGACCCATCGACTCACGCTGCTCTGCGGTCCCAAGGTTATCGACATGTTCGCCTCCCCATAAACGAAGCCCCGGCTTCCCTCACAATCGCCGGTTCGATCGGTTGAGAATCCGCTTGCCGGTCGAGAGACATGGCGGTGAAGTGCCCACTGATCTCCCCGGCGATATTCGGTTGAAGCCATTGCGACCCCACGATACTCCCGCGGACCTGCTCGGCCTGGAGGGGAGCCTCCCGGCCGCGGGGCTGCGAGTCGCCTGAGGCCGTATGGGTACTCTTCCTCGTCGGCGCGGATTCGATCGGTCGCCCCCTTGCTGGAGGACGATCGGCGACATCCGGCGTCTGGTACACCCCCTCAAGCCGTCTCCGGGCGGGGAAGCGAGCGCAGTACCAGCCCGAGAGCAGCTCCAAGAAGAACCCGCTCCAGCAACGGCACCAGAAGGCTCCCACGGCTTCGGCCACGCCTCCGAGCAGCAGCAGCACGCCGATGGCCGCCGCCGCGGCCAGCGAGGCGATCGCCACGGAGCCGAGGGCGATGGTGCCCAGGACGACCAGCGCGACGCCCAGGAGCACGAACCAGAACCAGTTGCCCCGCAGGGCAGTCAACTCGTGGCGCAGCTCCTGGCGCAGCGCCGCGGCGAGGGGACGATGACTCAGATCGATGCTCATCGGCGAGATCCTCACTCAAGAGATCGACTCGGGACGACGTCAACACGGGGAACGCGCGGACTTTCACGGTGTCCCTACCCTGGGAGATGTTCTTGATCTTCCGTCCCGTCATTTCCTGGCCGGCTCGCAGGCGATTCCCACGGTTTTTCCACCGGGGGCGAGAACCAGTGATTGGGGGCGAGGCTGCTCGAGGCGAGGAGCCAGGGAGGGGTCCCCGGTCCCGCGGTCCAGCTCGCGGCGAGGCTCAGCGCGGTGGATACGAGGTCATGAGTCACAGCCGCGGGGTCGCCGCACCAGCGCAGGCAGCTCTCACCGGAGCCGAGGCGGAAGCTCGAACGCAGGAGTGGCGGCCGGGCCTCGGGGAAGGCCTCGGTCACGGGCCCGGCCACGAAGAGAGTGGCCGATGCCAGAGTGCCGCCAAAGTGCCAGTGAGCGTCCTCCGGGCTCCAGGGGCCGTCCCATCGGAAACGGTCGCGATAGACCAGCCGGCCGGCGCGCCGAGCCTCGAAGTCCTGGATGATGCACTCGAACTCGAACCGCTCCGACAGCGCGCCGCGGTCGTATCGGCCGGGTAGCCAGATGTCGCCCCAGATCAACCGCCCGCGCGGGGCGAGCTCGACGCGGCCGCGCTGATAATAACGGCTGCCGCGGAAGGGGATGGTCGGGCCGGACAGGATGACCAGGCAGGCGTCGTCCTCGACCTCGACGGTCCATTGCTGGGTCGCGTAGCCGGCCACGGCCGGGTGGACGCGGGTGGCCGATTGGCCGGTGACGACGGCCCGCGTGCCCGCCCGCGCCGTGATCTCGACGCGATGGCCGTCGCCGTCCAACAGGCCGGCGGTGAGGTTGATCAGATAGAGCAGGGATGCCGGCTCGTTGTCCAAGACGAACGGGGGCATGAGACGAACCGGGATCTGCTGATAGCAGGCCCCCAGGCGGGTCTGGTCACCCACGCGAGCCAGCTCGATCCGGGCGCCGCCGATCCGGCCGGCCTCGTGCTCGGCCCGCTGGAGGCCCCGGAACTCAGGTGGTGTCACGAAGTCGTCGCGCGTGATGCGAACTGCTCGCGCACCCACCGGATCACCTCCTCGACGCCCTCCTTCTGCCGAAGACTGACCAGCAGGAACGGCCGCTCGCCCCGCATCTTCAGGCTGTCGCGTCGCATGACGTCCAGATCGGCCCCGACGTGCGGGGCCAGATCGATCTTGTTGATCACGAGCAAGTCGCTGTTGCAAATGCCCGGTCCTCCCTTGCGGGGGATCTTGTCCCCCTCAGCCACGTCGATGACGAAGATGAAGCGGTCGGCCAGCTCGCGCGAGAAGACGGCGGTGAGGTTGTCCCCGCCCGACTCGATCAGGACCAGCTCGAGTCCGGGGAACTGGCGTTGAAAGTTCGCGACGGCGCTGAGATTGGCGCTGGCATCGTCGCGGATCGCCGTGTGCGGGCAGCCGCCGGTCTGGACGCCGATGATGCGCTCCAGGGGCAGCACCTCGCGGCGGGAGAGGAACTCGGCGTCTTCGTGGGTGTAGATGTCGTTGGTGATGACGGCCAGGTTGATCGCCGGCCACAGTGCCCAGCAGAGCATCTCGACAAGGGCGGTCTTGCCCGAACCGACCGGCCCGGCCACACCGATGGTGAAGACCCGGCGTGAGGGGCCTGCGTAGCGGGCCGGACCGGGGCGACCCAGGTGATCGTGGAGGTGCTCGTGATCCTTGTGGAAGACGACACCCCACCGGGGCCTGCGCCGGCGGGGTGGCCCCGGCCACCCGGGCGAGTCGGACCAGGGGTCAGGAGCGAAACATCCGGGCGTAGAGGTGAGTTTGTTCATCGCAGAGCACCTCGTAGAAAGGGCAACCGGCACCGGCGGTCTCGGGCTCGCGGTCACGGAGCGCCGCGGCCAGGTCGCTCATCTCGTCGTGGAGGTAGGCCAGCACTTGCTGGCCGTGCGTGTGGCCGACCGGGATGGCGCGGACCCCGGCGCCGATCATACTCAGGGCCGCCTGGTGCAGGTAGGCCCTCAGCACCTCGTCGGGGCCGCCGCCAGCCAGGGCTCCGAGCAGTCCGAATGCGACCGGGTGGTGCCAGCCTTCCGGCTCGTCGGGCAAGACCTTCAGGAACGGCGCCAGGCCGGTGGCGCACCAGGACCAGGTCACCCCCAGGGCCAACAACTGCTCGCCCATCTCCCGGCTGGCAGTGCGGATCGAGGGGGGCATGATCGAGACTTCGGCCAGGCGGTTCAGTGTCGCCAGATCCTCCGGCGTGCCGAAGCGGACCACCCGGCACGCCGAGGCGACGAGCACGCCTTCGAGCGGCCCCAGGCAGGTCCGAAGCCACCGGCTAGTCCAGCGCTCCAGGCTCTCGGGGTCGTGGACCAACCCCCGCGCGATGGCCCCTTCCAGCCCCCAGGAGTGCGTGTAGCCGCCGATCGGTAGCGCCGAGTCGGCGATCTGGAGCAAGCGCAGGTTCATCGGCATGGGAGGTCCGGTCTCCGCTCGATTCCGCCGGGTGGAGTGGCGGTGGCGTCTTTCAGTAGAGGAAATAGCGCTGGGCCATCGGCAGCTCCTTGAGCGGCTCGCTGCTGACCTTCTCACCATCGACCCAGACCTGGTACGTGTCGGGATCGACCTTGATCTCGGGGGTTGCCTCGTTGCGCTTCATGTCCTTCTTGCCAATGTCGCGGCAGTGCTCGACCGCCACCACCTCGCGCTCCAGGCCGTAGCGCTCGGCGATGCCGTTCTTGACCGCCGCCTTCGACACGAACGACAGGCACGACTTCGACAGCGCCCGCCCGTAGGCGGCGAACTGCGGCCGCATGTAGACCGGCTGGGGCGTGGCGATGCTGGCGTTCGGGTCGCCCATCTGCGCCATCACGATCAGGCCGCCCTTGAGGACCAGGAACGGCTTGACGCCGAAACTCCCCGGCTCGTACAGGACCAGATCCGCCAGCTTGCCGGGCTCGATGCTCCCCACGTACCGGGAGATGCCATGGGTGATCGCCGGGTTGATCGTGTACTTGGCGACATAGCGCTTGACCCGCTCGTTGTCATTGCGGGCGCTGTCGCTTTCCAGCGGGCCGAGCTGCACCTTCATCTTGTGCGCGGTTTGCCAGGTGCGCACGATCGCCTCGCCGATGCGGCCCATGGCCTGCGAGTCGGAGCTCGTCATGCTGATGATGCCGCGGTCATGGAAGATGTCCTCGGCGCCGATCGTCTCGGCCCGGATGCGGCTCTCGGCGAACGCCACGTCCTCGGGGATGTCCCGCGAGAGGTGGTGGCAGACCATCAGCATGTCGAGATGCTCGTCGATCGTGTTGACGGTGAACGGCCGGGTCGGGTTGGTGCTGGAGGGCAGGACGTTGGGCTGCCCGGCGATGCTGATGATGTCGGGTGCGTGCCCGCCGCCGGCTCCTTCGGTGTGGAAGCTGTGGATCGCCCGGCCCCGGATCGCCTGGATCGTGTCGGCGAGGAAGCCGCACTCGTTGAGCGTGTCGGTATGGATGGCGACCTGGATATCGTACTCGTCGGCCACCTCCAGGCTGGTCTCGATGACCTTGAGCGTCGTGCCCCAATCCTCGTGGAGCTTCAGGCCGCAGGCCCCGGCCTCGATCATGTCGCGCAGCGGCTTGTGCAAGCTGCCGTTGCCCTTGCCGAGGACGCCGACGTTGATCGGCAGCCCCTCGAACGCCTGGAGCATGCGCATGACGTTCCAGGGCCCCGGCGTGCAGGTCGTCGCCCACGTCCCGGTCGCCGAGCCCGTGCCGCCGCCGATCAGCGTGGTGATGCCGGAGGCGATGGCCGTCTCGATCTGCTGCGGGCAGATGAAATGGATGTGCGTGTCGATGCCGCCGGCCACGCAGATCTTGCCCTCGCCGGCGATGACCTCGGTGGCCGGCCCGATGATCAGCCGCGGATCGATGCCGTCCTGCGTCAGCGGGTTGCCGGACTTGCCGACGGCCACGATGCGGCCGTCCTTGATGCCGATGTCACCCTTGACGATCCCCCAGTAGTCGATGATGATCGCGTTGGTGATCACCAGGTCGCAGTGGGGCGGGCTCATCGGCTCTTCCAGCGGACATTGATCCATCCCGTCGCGGATCGACTTGCCGCCGCCGAAGACGGACTCCTCGCCGTAGTCGCCGTAGTGATGCTCGATCTCGATGATCAGCTCGGTGTCAGCCAGCCGGATGCGGTCGCCCTTCGTCGGGCCGTACTTCTTCGCGTAAGCTTTGCGGGCAAGTTTCACGCTCATGGACCAAGGCTCCTGCCGATTCGGTATGGGATGGGTCGCGACGCCGGGTCACCTGGAGGGTTTGTGGCCATACTCCTGGTCAATGCAGCGCTTCAGGCTGGTCGTTCGTGTATAGGGGTCGTCCAGACGACCCATCACCAGGCCGTTGAAACCGTAGACCTCACGCCGGCCCCCATAAGGGATCAGCTTGACCTCCTTGGTATCGCCAGGCTCGAAACGTACGGACGTGCCGCTCGGCAGGTCGGGCCGCATGCCGTAGGCCTTGACGCGGTCGAAGACCAGCGCCTTGTTCACCTCGAAGAAGTGATAGTGCGCACCGACCTGGATCGGTCGGTCTCCGGTGTTGGTGACGCTGAGCGTGATCACGGGGCGACCGGCGTTGAGCTCGAGGTCGGCGCCGTCGAAGAAACACTCGCCGGGAATCATGTTCGGCCTCCGGGGAACCACAGGTGGAAATGCCGGCGCCGACCATCAACGAATCGGCTCGTGGATCGTGACCAGCTTACTGCCGTCGGGAAACGTCGGCTCGACCTGGATCATGGGGATCATCTCGGCGACTCCCTCCATGACGTCGGCCTTGTTCAAGATCTCGCGGCCGGCCGTCATGATCTCGGCGACCGTCTTGCCGTCGCGAGCCATCTCCAACAGCTCGTCCGTGATCAGGGCGGTCGCCTCGGGGATGTTGAGCCTCAGGCCGCGTTCCTTGCGCCTTCTGGCGACTTGAGCGGCCACGAAGATCAGGAGCTTGTCGCGCTCCTGGGGAGAGAGATTCATGGGCAAGACTCCAGGGAATGGGTCGGCTGCCAGACCAAGAGATGCATCATCGGGATTGGAGCCTCGGGATCAAGGCACTGGGATTCCGGGTTCTCGGAACACTCTTGTATCGATCCAGCCCAGCCCAAGGACCAGCCAGGTCGCCACGACGAAGGGCGCTGTCAGGGCGGGTAGCCCGAGTAATGGGGCGAGGTCCGTGAGCAAGACCGAGAGCATCATGCCCAACAGAGGTGGGATCACCGACCGTTTCCACAGGAAGAGGGCGACGGCCGCCAGCGTCGCGTTGTACCCGTAGAGCCCCAGCGCGACGTTCTCGAGCAGGGCTCGATCGACGAGGCTCTCAGGGTCGAGGGTCCGCGCCGCCGCGGTGGCGTGGTAGCTTCCCAACAGCACGCCGACAATCGAGCCCAGCAGCACCCATGACGCGTGCTGCCAGTTATTCAGGGCGATGCCGATCAGGAAGAGCAGTCCCGTCCAGATGCTGGCCTGGAACATCACCTGGCTGACACCGTGGGCCACGGCCCGCACGGGCCCGACTCCCTCCAGCGGCCCACCCGGCTCGACCCGGGCTGCGCCCAGGGCCAGACCCAGGAGAAACAGCGCCCAGGTCGTGACGATGAACGGCGCGGTGTACGTCGGGAACGGCACAGATCGCCGCGCCAGCCAGGTCACCAGCGTCGCCGCGACACAGCCGGCGACCAGCAGGCCGATGCTCGTCGCGCTCGGGCGGAAGAAGAAGAACGTTGCGATCCCGACCAGGGTGGCGTTGAAGCCGTAGATTCCCGCGAGCACCTCTGACTGATCGAACTTCAGGACCCTGGCCGTCGCTGCGCCGATCGCCGCGCCGACCACCGCCCCGACCGCCATCAGTGGCGAGCTGAAGGCAATCCCGAGCACGAAGCACGCTCCCGTCAGGGCGTTCTCCTGGAAGAAGACCTGCCCAATGCCCCGGAACACCACCCGCACCGGGACCGGAATATCGCCCGCGAGCGACGAGGGTCCACGCTCTTTCAGAGCACTCAAACGGGTCATGACCGGAGGACTCCTTGGCGAGGCCTCGATCCGTCCTCGGGACCGGTCCGGGCTCCACGAGATCCGGGCCATCGTGTTGTGAGTTGTGTACCCGGCATAAGCGATCGGCAGACCCCTTCTACTTGTGCCGGTTGCCCAAGTCAATGGGGCTGGCGCAAATTCCGTAATTCTTCACGTTACTGACCGCTGCGCAAAGAAGGTCAAACTTTTTCTGGCTCCTGAAACTCGTGAGCGGCCAGAGGAGGGTGAGTTTCCCCTGAAAAACAAGGGGTTTACGAAGTCT